>DASYQJ010000273.1:0-18128 GCA_036005605.1 Acidimicrobiia bacterium | reverse complement strand
TCTTGGCCGTCCGACGTGACCCCGAACAGCACCCGGTTCCCGACGACGACGGGCGAGGAGAAGATGCGGGCCTCGTCGTGCGCCGGATCGGCCGGCGCCTCGGGCAAGCCCGTGTAGTCGTGGTGCCAGTACTCGGTGCCGTCGCTCGCCCGCAACGCGTACAGCGTGTAGCCGCCGCCGAAGATGACGAGGTCGGGTCGCGACCCGGCGCCGGGCTGGAACCACGCGCTCGACGTGATGAGACCGCCGTCGGAGCTCGGGTCGCGCGGGAACTCCCCCGGCCGGGGTGTGACCGCGGGCTGGGGCGCGATCTGGAACTTCCAACGCGGCTGCCCGGTCACGCGGTCGAGGGCGTAGAAGTGGCCGTCCCACGAGCCCACGTACACCGTCGAACCGACGACGATCGGGTTGGCGGTCACGGCGTCACCGGTCGGGAAGAACCAGGCCGGCGCGAGAGTGCGGGTGCTCACCTGGTCGAGCGTCGTCGGCGCCGAGAACGTGTGCTGCGCCGAGCCTCCGTACGTGGGCCAGTCCCATTGTCCGGTCCGGGAAGCGGGAGCCGGCGCGTCGGCGACGGCGGGCTCGGCGATGTGCCCGACCGCGGCGAACGCGACCAGGATCGCAGTGACCAGGAGCCACTCGAACCGTCGCCCGCCCCGCATCAGTTGTCCCCCCGTGACGGCCGACGTGCCGGGGCGAATCCTACCGATTACTGTACTTCCGCACCATTTGCCAGGTCTGCGCACACCACCGGGGGTCGGCATGGCCAGGTTCAGTCGGGCACTCGTCGTCCCGCTCGCCGCGATGCTGCTGGCGCTCGTCGTCCCCGGGACGGCAGCGGCGCGCAAGCCCCCGCAGAGCTACGTCGCGTTGGGCGACTCCTATACCGCGGGACCGATCATCCCGGTCCAGCAGACCGATCCCCTGGGCTGCCTCCGGTCGGACCACAACTATCCCCACCTCGTCGCCTCGGCGTTGGCCGTGAGCAACTTCCGCGACCCGAGTTGCAGCGGCGCCGAGACCGAGGACATGACGATGCCCCAGGGCGTGAGCCCCGGGCCGAACCCGCCGCAGTTCGACAGCCTGGCCCCCGACACACAGCTCGTCACGATCGGCATCGGCGGCAATGACATCGGGTTCTCGGAGATCATCGAGAACTGCTCGGCGTCCACGCCGTCCGGCCATCCGTGCCAGGACCACTACGTGGTGAACGGCCGTGACGAGCTCGCCGAACGGATCGCGGCGACCGCGCCGAAGGTCGCAGCCGTCCTCGACGGCATCCACCAGCGCGCGCCGAAGGCGCGGATCTTCGTCGTCGGCTACCTGGCGATCCTTCCGGAGAGCGGGCCGGGATGCTGGCCGCAGATGCCCATCGCGCCCGACGACGTCCCCTACCTCCGGGAGACCGAGAAGAAGCTCAACGCCATGCTCGCCGCACAGGCGGCCGCCAACGGAGCCAAGTACGTCGACGCCTACGCAGCGAGCATCGGCCACGATGCGTGTCAGCTCCCGGGCTTCCGCTGGGTCGAGCCCGCGGTGCCGACGACACCGGCGGCACCCGTGCACCCGAACCTCTTCGGCATGCAAGGCTACGCGGCGGCGGTGCTCGCGCGGATCGACGCACACGGCTGAACGCGTCCCTTTTGCGCAGAGGTGGTCATTGAGCGGGCGCGTCCGGTCGCGGACACTCTCCATGGCCCGTCACGTGGGTGGCGCGGCGTCCTGAAGGGAGAGTGGAGTGCTGCTTGCAGTCGATACGCTCAGCGCCGGGTGGACGACGATCCTGTACCTGATAGCCGTGCTGCTCTTCTTGGCCGGATTCTTCGGCTTCAAGCCAGGCACCCAGCGGGTGAGGCTCGACAGCCTCGGCCTGGCCGTATTCGTGTTCGTGCAATTCTGGAACGCGTGGGCTCAGACGTAGCGCTCGGCCGGAACGCTACGCGCCGTCTTCGGCGTCGAGGTGCTCCCGGTAGCTCATCGGCAACAACTCGAGCAGCTGACCATCGGGATCGCGGATGAAGATCGCGGCACCGATGTTGGTGTCGGCGAGCACCTCGCCGCCATAGTCGGCGACCCGTGCGCACACCTCGTCGACGTCGTCGACGGATACCGAGACGTGTGTGAACCCGGGTTCGTTCATCACACGCTCGCGCGCCGGCTTGGTCCCGCCTTCGAAATGCAAGAGCTCGAGGACGAGCCCATCGCGGCGGAGGTAAAGCGCGGTCATCCCGAGCGGCGTCGGGAGACGAAGCAAGGTGCTCGACGGATCGTCGGGAGGGTGCAACTCACGCTCGACTTCGAAGCCGAGCAGCTCCTCGTAGAACCGGCGCGAGCGGGCCAGATCGCTCACGCAGTGCCCGAGGTGGTTGAACGCGACGCCGCCCGCCATGCAGGGTCGAGGCTAGCGACGGGCGGGCTGGAGCACCGTGCGATCGAGGTGGGCGACGTGTGCCCGGCCGAGCAGCGTCATCGCGGTGACGAGCTCGTGGCGGAGGATGTCGAGCACGCGGCGGACGCCCGTCGTGCCGGCCACCGCCAGGCCGTAACAGGCGGGGCGGCCCACGAGGACGGCGCGGGCGCCGAGTGCCAGCGCCTTCACGACGTCGCCGCCGCTGCGAACCCCGCCGTCGATCGCGACCTCGACGTCGCCACCGACCTCGTCGACGACCTCGGCGAGCTGATCCAGGGTCGCCGGCGCGCCGTCGAGCTGGCGGCCGCCGTGGTTCGACACGTAGACCGCCGCGGCACCGGCGTCCACGGCGGCGCGCGCGTCGTCGGCGGTGAGCACGCCCTTCACCGCGAACTGGAGGTCCGTTGCCGCCATGACGTCGGCGAGGCGCGCCCATGTCCACGGCGACTCGCGGTCGCCGGCGTCGTCCATGAATGCGCGGGCAATCGAGCTCCGCTCGAAGTTGGAGATCTCGACGGTCGCTCCCGGGTGGCGGAGCTCGCGGCGGCGTACACCGACGACGGGCACGTCGATCGTCACGCAGATCGCCGAGTAGCCCGCGTCGGCGGCGCGTTGCACGAGCTCGACGAGCACGCCTTCGGGGTGACGGAGGCTGAGCTGGAACACACGCGCCGACACAGGGAACGCCGCGGCCAGCTCCTCGAGCGTGTGCTTCCCCGTCACCTCGGGCACGACCGCCAGCGTTCCGTGGCTCGCCGCGGCCTCGAGCACGGCTCGGTATGCGTCGGCGTGCAGGAGCGTGTCGCCCGAGAACGGCGCCACGAGAACCGGCATCGCCAACGGCATCCCGAGGAATGTCGTGGACGGGTCGGCGGCCGGTGCGCCCCTCAGCATCCGCGGTCGCAGGTGCCACCGAGTGAACGCGCGCCGGTTCTCCTCCAGCGTGTGCTCGTCCTCGGCACCGCCCTCGACGTACGCGAGCACGGCTGGCGGCAGCGTCCGGCGCGCGTCCACCACTGCGTCGTCGAGGACGACGAAGGGCGGCGGTTCAGGAGCGGGCGCGCTCATCGAGCCACGTACTCGTGGCCTCGCCGGCGGCGGGACGGACCTCGTGCAGGAGCGGCTGCCCGTTGCGGTAACGCTCGAGGTTCTCGACGAACAAGTCGGCGACGCGACCGTGCCGGGCGAGCCCACCGGCTGACGAGTGCGGCGTGAGCACCACGCGGGGATGTTCCCAGAACGGGCTGTCGGCCGGCAGCGGTTCGGTCGCGAACACGTCGAGGATCGCGGCCGCAGGCCGACGGCGGTCGAGCGCTGTGAGGAGCGCCGCTTCGTCGACGAGCGCGCCGCGCGCCACATTGACCAGCACGGAATGCGGCGCCATCGCGGCGAGAAACTGGTCGTCGACGAAGGCGGTGGTCTCGGGCGTGGCCGGCGCCGCCAGCACCACGACGTCACATCTCGGCAGCTCGTCCAGGAGCATTTCGCGGGAGAGCATCTCATCGACCGGCTCGCGGCCGGTGGGGTGACGCCGGTGCCCCAGCACGCGTGCGCCGAGCGCACGGGCACGCTCGGCAACGGCGGAGCCGATGGAGCCGACCCCGATGACGAGCCAGGTCGTGCCGAACACCTCGCGGAACTCGTGCGGGCGCCATTCGTGCGCGGCCCGCGCCGCGGCCCACTCGGCAACGCCCTGGAAGTGGGCAAGCACGGCCTGCAGGACGTACTCCGCGATCGGGATCGCGTTCACGTGCGCACCGGTCACTCGCACGCCGCGCACGAAGAGATGGTCGTAGAGGGCGATATAGCCCGCCGCCGGAGACTGGAACCACCGCATTGACTCGAGGGACAGGAGCAGCTCGAACCACGGAGCTGCCCCGCCTCGAAAGAACATGTCCCCCGTTGCGAACGCGACCTCGGGCTGCACGGCGCCGGCGTCGACCTCGCGGCCGTCGACCACGAGCCGGCCGTCTCGCTGCATGCGGACCTGCTCGACAGCGGGCTCGACGCGAGCAGCGCGTTCGTCGAGCAACCGCCCCGCGGTCTCGGTCAGCAGAACCTGCATGGGCACGGCGTCAGCGTAAGGGTTGCAGTCCTGACGACGCGCTTGCCCGGCAGCGCCTCGGTGCTCCTACGATGGGCGTGCACCCAGTGTCCAGGGCAGGAGGAAAGCATGCGACCCGTGCACAAGGAGCTCGCGGAACCGGTCGCGCGCGGCTTGCTCGGCGCCGCGACGGTCGACGGGGGGCCGACCGAGGAGCAGTTCCACATCATCGATGCGCTCCTCCACGGGTATTTCGACGTCGATACCGACCTCACGTCGCTGGAGCCGCTCGACCCGGCCAGTCTGGCGGCAACCATCGAGGACCCGAAGGCGCGTCATCGAGTGATCGAGCTCATGATCGTCCTCGAGTTCAGCCGTCACCCGGGAAGCGACGCCATGGCGCAACGGGTGCAGGAGTACGCCGCCGCGCTCGACGTCGACGAGAAGATGCAGGTCGTGGCGCGCGACGCGCTCCACGCGGCGCGGGCGGAGCTCAACGCCGACTACCAGCGGTACCACGACGCCTACGACATGGAGCCGCAGCTCGACGGCACCGAGGACGCCGAGATGGCGGCGCGGCTACGCGCGCTCGAGCACTGCCCGCCGGGGAGTCTCGGGCGGGCCTACTACGACTTCTACCAGCGCTACGGGCTCACGTTCCCGGGCGAGCCGGGCGGTGGCGACGTGATCTTCGTCGCCCACGACTTCTCGCACGTGCTGTCGGGCTATGAGCCGGACGGACCCGGCGAGCTCGCGCTCCAGGCGATGCTGGTCAGCGCGACCGACGGCGACCAGCATTTCTCGAACTTCTGCGCCTCGTTGTCGCTGCACGAAGCCGGGTTGCTCGAGTCCAGCGTGGGTATCACTCCCAAGGTGGGCACCCTCGCGCGACCGGGTGCGGCCGAGGAGCTCGCCGACGCGATCCGGCGGGGCGCGCAATGCACCGCCGACTTCGCGGCGATGGACCATCTCTCGCACGTCGACGAGCCACTCGAGGACGTGCGTCGCGAACTGTCGATTCCCGCCCGCCGGTCCTGACCCGTCAGGTCGACGCCCGCTCGCGATATCGATCGCGGAGCAACCGCTTGTAGATCTTGCCGTTGTCCTGACGCGGCAGCTGGTCGACGAACTCGACGCGGCGCGGGCACTTGTAGTGCGCGAGCCGCTCGCGGCAGAAGTCGACCAGCTCGTCGGCGAGGTCGCGGCTCTGCTCCGCACCGGCACGCAGCTCGACCACTGCGAGCACCTCCTCACCCCACTCGGGGTTCGGCACGCCGATGACGGCGGCGTCGGCCACCGCGGGATGGTCGAGCAGGACGGCGTCCACTTCAGCCGGGTACACGTTTACGCCGCCGGAGATGATGAGGTTGGCGCTGCGGTCGGTGAGGAACAGGAATCCGTCGTCGTCGACGTAGCCCATGTCGCCGAGGGTGAAATGACGCTCCCGGTAGGAAGACTCGGTCTTGGAACGGTCCTTGTAGTACTCGAACGGGACCTCCGAGGCCTTGAACCACACGAGCCCGACTTCGCCCGGCGGCATGGGGTTCGCGTCTTCGTCGGCGACCACGACCTGGTCCTCGGGCACGGGCTTGCCGACGGTTCCCGGTTTCAGCAACCACGTGCGCGCGTCGACCCACGTTCCGAGGCCCTCGGTGGCGGCGTAGTACTCGTTCACGACGGGACCAAGCCATTCGATGAGGCGCTGCTTCACCCCCACCGGGCACGGCGCCGCGCCGTGCAGCACGTTGCGCAACGACGAGACGTCGTACCGATCGCGCACGTCGTCGGGCAGCGCCAGCAGCTGGTGGAACATCGTCGGGACCATGTGCGTGTGGGTGACGCGGTGCCGTTCGATCAACCGCAGCGCCTCCTCCGGGTCCCACGCCGGCATGACCGCGACGGGGACGCCGGCGATCAACGGCGCGTTCATCGAGAACAAGAGGGGCGCGGCGTGGTACAGCGGCCCGGTCAGCAGGTGCACGTTGCCGTCACGGTACGCAGCGCGCGCGAGCATCACGGCCGTCGCGAGCGACGCCTCGTCGCGGAAGACGCCCTTGGGCCGCCCCGTCGTGCCCGAGGTGTAGAGCATCTGCGATCCGAGCGCAGGGTCCTCGAGGTCGTCGCCGGGTTCGGCCGCCACCGCGGCGTCGTAATCCTCGAACCCGTCGATCGACCCGGCGACGGCGAGGCGCAGTTGGGCACGCGGCGCTCCGGCGGCGGCGCCCCGGGCGACGTCGGCGAAACGAGCTTCCGCGACCAACGCCGTCGCCTCGCAGTCGTCGACGATGTAGCCGGCCTCGTCGGCGGTGAGGTGCCAGTTCACGGTCGTGAGCCGCAGCCCCGCCCGCTGGGTCGCCAGCAGGACCTCCACGAACTCGGCTCGGTTCGAGCACAGGAGCGCGACCGCGTCGCCCCGTCGAATACCGCGGCGGCGGAGCGCTCGCGCCAGCCGGTTGGCCCGCGCGTTCAGCTCGCCGTACGTGATCGTCCCCGTGGTCGTGATCAATGCGGGGGTGTCGGGTCCTCGCGCGGCGTGCCATGCAACCGCCATCCCGCGATCTGCGAAGGCAAGCAACTCGTCGAGCTCGGCGTCCACGCGCCCCCCTCGTGCGGTGAATCCCGGCGGCGGTGACGATACTCCCGGGTACCGTCAATGTCTGTGGGCAGCTCGTCCGATTATGTCTTCGGCGACACCGACGTCGCAGCGCGTCGACTCGACCTGGTGGCCGAGGCCTGGGCATCTCCGAGCGCGGCATTCCTGCGGCAGGACGTACGCAGTCGGCCGAGGCTGGCCCTCGACCTCGGCTGCGGACCGGGGCACACGACACGACTCGTCGCAGCGGTGACGGGAGCAACGAGGGCGATCGGTCTCGACACGTCGGAGGCGTTCATCGCCCGCGCCCGGGCGGAAGCGCCTGCAGGGGTGTCGTTCCTCCATCACGACGTGATGGACCTGCCGTTCCCGATGGGTCGGGCGAACCTCCTGTACGCCCGGTTCGTCCTGTCGCACATCCCGCGACCGGACCGTGTCGTGCGCGCCTGGATGAGCCAGCTCGAGCTCGGCGGTGTCCTTGCGCTCGACGAGGTGGAATGGATCCGCACGGACGATCCCGCGCTGCGCCGCTATCTCACTCTGCTTGCGGCGGTACTCGAGGCTCGCGGGAGCTCACTCGCCGCCGGTCCGATCGCCGACAAGTTCGACGGCGGGCCCAGCGGCCGGAAACGGACGAGCGTCGTACGCACCCACCCCGTGCCAACGGCGCTCGCCGCCGAGCTGTTCGCGTTGAACTTCGAGGTGTGGCGCGACGAGCCGTTCGTACGGGACAACCACAGCCCCGCCCAGCTCGACGACCTCGACGCCGACCTCCGTGAGCTCGCTCGCGGGAAAAGCAAGACCCCGATCACCTGGGGTATGCGCCAGATGACGTTCGAGCGCGGCGGCTAGTTCGGAGCTAGTTCTGCCGCATGTCGAACGCGATCTTGATCGCGGCGCTGCGGTCCTGGGTCGCGAGCGCCGTGAACGCGTCGCGCCAGTCGTCGAGCACGAACGTATGGGTCAGCATGCCCGTGAGGTCGACCCGGCCCTCCCGCACGAGATCGAGATAGTGCGCGATCCCGTGCCGGCGCACGCCGTCGACCTCCTCGAACCCGAAGGCGTTCGAGCCCACGAGCGAGAGCTCCTTGAAGTACAGCGGCGTGTCCTCCCAGAACGTCGGTCCGTGCACGCCCGCCTTCACGAGCGTGCCGCGCGCCTTGAGCACGCGCGCGCCGACCTCGAAAGTCTCCTGCTTGCCGATCGTGTCGTACACGACGTCGATCGCGCCCGGGTAGGCCATCGGCAGCCCGTCGCTCGGCTGGAGCACGCCACCCGACCACGACGCCGCCTCTTCGATGACGGCGCGGGCGGGCTCGTGTCCGATGACGGTCGCGCCGAGCTTGCGCGCCAGCGCAGCTTGGGCCTCGAAGCGCGCGACCACGAGCACCTCGACGTCGGGGTGGAGCGTGCGGAGGATCGCGGTGGCGCAGGTACCGAGTGCGCCGGCGCCGTACACCATCACCTTGCCGCCGGGCACGGGCGGATGGCGGGTGACCGAGTGCAGGCTGACGGCGAACGGGTCGGCGAAGACCGCGAGCTCGTCCGGGACCTCGTCGGGAACCTTGAACAGCTGCGTGTCGTGCGCGGGCATGAGCTGCGCGTAGCCGCCGCTGGCGTCGCGCGACGTCCCCGTGTGGATGCCGGGCGCGATCGGGCCGATGCCGAAGCTCCAGCACAGGCTGAGGTCGCCGGCCTCGCACGCCGGGCAGACCGGATCGACGCCGCGCGGCCGGCACGACAGCCACGGGTTGAGCACGACCCGATCGCCCACGTCGAGCCCTTCGGCTTCGGGCCCGAGCGCGACGACGTCGGCGACGACTTCGTGCCCGAGCACCTGCGGGAGTGAGAAGAAGCCCTTCATCGGGTTGTCCGGGGTCGCCACGTTCACCCAGTCCATGAACACCTGCTTGGCGTCGGACCCGCAGACGCCGGTGAGCCGGGGACGGGTGACCACCCAGTCGGGCAGGAGGAACTCGGGGTCGGGGAGGTCGACGAGGCGCATCGGTGTCTGCGCCAGGCCGCGGAGCAGGTGGTTGTCCTCGTCCGGTTCGGGTTGCGGCTCGGGCGCCACGCCGTACAGCAGGCCTTGCATCCACTCCCCCGACGTCGACGACTGACGACGACGTCAGCTTACTGATCGACTTCCGAC
The DNA here is from genome assembly GCA_036005605.1 of Acidimicrobiia bacterium. GTDB lineage: Bacteria > Actinomycetota > Acidimicrobiia > IMCC26256 > JACDBD01 > JALZAA01. Next base: position 8,929 of record DASYQJ010000273.1, on the reverse strand, counting down.
AGGCGTCAGACGCGTACGGCCAGCTGCTCGTAGTCGACGGCGACACCGTCGGGGTCGGTGCTGAGCTCGAACCGGCCGTACTCGTCGTCGGCGTACACCCACCGGTCGTCGGCGAGGCGCTGGTATCGCTGCACGAGAGGTCGCACCGACAGTGCGGGCGTCTCGATGAACGCGGCCCTGACCTCGACGTCGGCGCCGACATCCGGCGCGACGCGTCGGGTCACGAACGCGTTCGTGAACGGGTTGCCGCCGAGATCAACGTCGGTGCAGCCCTCCAAGGAGGGGTCGGGCCTTCCACCGCGCAGCCACGACCCGGCGCCGTCCGACTCGAGGTCGAGGCGCCGGGTTCCGGCGTCGTCCATCACCTCGACGGTCGTGCGTTCGTGTCGCCACGCGGGATCGAGCTCGATCGAGAAGCGCACCGCCCAGCGTTGGTCGCCGTCGGCGCAGATCTCATAGCCCGCCGCCGACACGCCTTCGCTGCCGACGTCCAGGCGGACGAACACCCGCCCGTCAAGGTCGAGTCGACGCCAGACGTAGGTCGTGGTGCTCACTCCCCGCCGAGAGCTGTTCGCATCTTGGCCACCAACGCCCGGAACATCGGATAGTCGCCGGGCATCGCGACCTGCTCGGCCCAATTCGGCACGTGCTCAGCCGCTGCCGCCGCGGAGCTGCGCGAGGGCGTCGGCCACCATCGGCTCGCTGACCCGGTCGTCGAGCCGGGCGGCGGCGGCCTCGACCGCCTCGCGGGTGCCGAGCGGGTCCTGGGCCCGAGCGCGCGCCATGCGGTCCTCGCGACTGAGCCACCGCGCGAGCTCGGCGGCCGACGCGCTCGACAGCTCGGGCCGCTCCTCGAACAGGTAGCGGAGCTGCCCGACGACGCGTGACACCGACGGCGCGCCCGACACCGTCAGCCGACCCCGCGGTCCCGGCCCTCCCAGTACGGGCCGCGGAGCTTGAACTTCTGGAGCTTGCCCGTGGCGGTACGCGCGAGCTCGGAGCGGAACTCGACCGACGTCGGACACTTGTAGTGGGAGAGGTGGTCACGTGAGTGCGCGATGAGGTCCGCCTCGCTCGCCTCTGCGCCGGGCGCGAGCACAACGAGCGCCTTCACGGTCTCGCCCCACTTCTCGTCGGGCACGCCGATCACGGCGACCTCGGCGACGGCCGGGTGGGAGAACAGGCAGTCCTCGACCTCGACCGACGACACGTTCTCGCCGCCCGAGATGATGACGTCCTTCTTCCGGTCCGAGATCGACAGGTACTCGTCCTCGTCGATCGCGCCACCGTCGCCGGTGTGGAACCAACCGGCGGGGATCGCCTTGGCCGTCTCGTCCGGCTGCTTCCAGTAGCCCTCCATGATGACGTTGCCGCGCGCGAGCACCTCGCGTTCGTCGTCGACGCGCACCTGCACTCCGAGCGTGGGCGCGCCGGCCCGTCCCAGCCGCTGCGCGCGTTCACCCGCGTCGAGGTCGTCGTACTCGGCCCGGCTGCGGTTCATCGTGAGCAGGGGGGCCGTCTCGGTGAGCCCGTAGATCTGGATGAACTCCCAGCCGAGCTCGGTCTCGACCCGCTCGATCGTCCGGGTGGGTGGCGGCGCACCCGCCACCACCATCCGGGTACGGCCGCGGCCCGGGATCTCGCCTTGCCACTGCGCGGCGGCTTCGAGCACCGCGTTGACGACTGCGGGCGCTCCGTTGAGCAGCGTGACGCCGTGCTCCTCGATGCGGCGGAGGATCTCGGCGCCGTCGACCTTGCGGATCACGATGTGGCGGCCGCCCATGCCGGTCACCGCGTACGGCATCCCCCACCCGTTGCAATGGAACATCGGCAACGTATGGAGATAGATGTCGCGATCGTTCACGCCGGTCTGCCATCCGAAGACGGTGGCGTTGATCCAGCAGTTGCGGTGCGTCAGCTGCACGCCTTTGGGCCGCGCGGTGGTGCCGCTCGTGTAGTTGATCGTGGCGGTGGCGTCCTCGTCGGGCTTCCAGGGCTCGGGCTCGACGCCCTCGCGAAACAGCTCCCGATCGGCTTCAGCGCCGATCACGAACCGGTGCTTCGCGCCGACGCTCGAGAGCGACTCGTCGAGCTCGGGGTCGACGAGCAGCATGGAGGCGCCGGAGTGCTCGACGATGTACCCGACTTCGTCGGCGTTGAGCCGGAAGTTGACGGGCACGAGGATCCGTCCCGACCCGCTCACCCCGAAGAACGACACGAACAGGCGCGCCGCGTTGGGCGAGACGATCGCGACCCGCTCGCCCACGCCGATCCCGAAGTGGTCCAACGCGGCCGCTTGCGCCCGCGCGAGCTCGCGCACCCGCCGGTAGGTGAGGCCGTCGAGGGGTGGGGCCGGCTGGTCGGGCTCGTCGAGGATGCCGATGCGGTCGCCGTATACGAGCGCGGCGCGCTCCAGGAAGTCGTTGACCGTCAGCGGCACCTTCATGCCGGTCCCCCTCCGCTCACGAGTCGAGCGTTCGGATCGTAGCGAGGCACTACGCGGGACGCAGCGTGCGCAGCGGGGCGCCGTTGGTCCACGGCGCCGGGTCCCCGGGACGGAAGCGGCGTCCGGCGCCTTCCTCGGCGATGCGCCGCCGCGCCAGGTGTTCGGCGGCGCGTCCCGGCGGCACACTCTCCGTGCGGGCGAGCTCGAACACACGGCGGACGGTGTCGGCGATCTGGGCGGTCCGCTTCCGGGCTCTCTCGCGGTCGTAACCGATGAACTCCTCGGCGAGGTTGATGATCCCACCCGCGTTCACCACGAAGTCGGGCGCGTAGAGGATGCCGCGCTCGGCGAGGGCGTCGTCATCGGACGCATCGGCGAGCTGGTTGTTGGCCGCGCCGCACACGGCCCGGCACTGCAACCGCGGGATCGTCTTCTCGTTGAGCACGCCGCCCAGCGCGCACGGCGCCAGGACGTCGCACGCGTCCTCCAACGCCCGCCCGACCGGGAGCGACTCGGCGCCGATCTCCTGCACCAGCACGTCGACGCGTTCGCGGTTCACGTCAGCAACCGCGACGCGAACGCCCGCCTCGGCGAGCAGGCGCGCAAGGTGCGAGCCGACGTGGCCGACGCCGTCCACGACGACCCGCTTTCCGGCGAGCGCGGCGTCCCCGTCGAGCTCCTCGAGCACCGCGTGCATCGCCTGCACCACGCCGTAAGCGGTCATGGGCGAGGGGTCGCCCGAGCCGCCGGGACCTTCGAGCCCGGTGACCCACGGTGTCTCCGACGCGATTACCTGCATGTCGTGCGGCGTCGCCCCGACGTCCTCGGCGGCGATGTAGCGGCCACCCAGGTCGTCGATCGCCCGGCCCATGGCCCGGAGCAGCGCGTCGGTGCGCGGCGCGTCGGGATCGTCCACGAGCACGACCGCCTTCCCGCCGCCCTGGTCCAGCCCGGCGGCGGCGGCCTTGAGGCTCATCGCCTCGGAGAGGCGCAGCACGTCGACGACGGCGTCGTGCTCGGACGGGTACCGCCAGAACCGGATGCCGCCGAGGGACGGTCCCAATGCGGTCGAGTGCACGGCGATGATCGCCCGCAACCCCGACGGCGCGTCGGCGACGAAGACGACCTGTTCGTGGCCCTTCGCAGTCATCAGCTCGGTGAGCGCGGCGTCGGTGCCCATCAGTGCCGACGGTACTGCGCGGACGACGCGGCGAATCCTCGAGACATGAGGGCCGTTGCGCCTGATGTGTTTCGGGTCCGGTGCTGTGCGAAGCTCACCCTTCGTGCGCGGCAAGTCACTCGGTCTCCTTCTCTTTGCGCTCCTGGGCGTCCTCGGCTTGGTCGCGTCCGCTTGCTCGAGCAGCGACAACACCAGCGCCCGGAGTGCACAGCCGTCGACGACTGCGACCACCGCCGCTCCCACGACCGCGCCACCAACAACCGGTGCAAAGCCCGACAATGTCTACGAGTTCACGCAGGCGAACCAGCTCGCGCCGTCGGTGCGCGACATTCCCACTCGCGTCTACGTGCCGAACGGCATGTCGAACACGGTCAGCGTGATCGATCCGAACACGATGGCGGTCATCGACCAGTACCCGGTCGGACAGCTGCCGCAGCACGTCGTGCCGTCGTGGGACATGCAGACGCTCTACGTGAACAACAACCAGGGCAACTCTTTGACTCCGATCGACCCTCGCACCGGAAAGCCGGGCGCACCGATCCCGATCGCCGACCCGTACAACCTGTACTTCTCGCCCGACGGGACGAAGGCCATCGTCATGGCCGAGCGCGACAGCTCCGTCGACTTCTACGACCCGAAGAGCTGGACGCTCATCAAGAAGCTGCACATCCCGCATGCGGGTGTGAACCACGCCGAATTCACCGCCGACGGGAAGACGATGGTGGCGAGCACGGAGTTCTCTGGGTTCCTGGTGCGAATCGACCTCGCCAGCATGGAGATCACCGGGGAGCTCAACGTGGGCGGGAAGCCCGTCGACGTCAAGCTCTCGCCCGACGGCACCGTCATGTTCAACGCAAACGAGACGAAGGACGGCGTCACGGTGGTCGACTGGGCGAACATGAGTGAGCTCCAGTTCATCCCGACCGGCAAGGGCGCCCACGGCCTGTACCCCAGCCGCGACGGCACGCAGCTGTACGTGACGAACCGCGGCGCCGGCTCGGTGAGCGTGATCGACTTCGCCTCGCGCAACATCGTCGGCCACTGGCAGTTCGGCGGCAGCCCCGACATGGGCGGGGTCAGCAGCGACGGCAAGCAGCTCTGGCTCAGCGGCCGCTACAACTCCGAGGTCTACGTCATCGATACGACGACGGGGCAGCTGATCAAGAAGATCCCCGTCGGCAACGGCCCACACGGCCTGGCGGTCTTCCCCCAACCGGGCCGCTACAGCATGGGCCACACGGGGAACTACCGCTGACGAGGATGCGTCTCTGAACGACGCCGAACGTCGCTGAGATACGCACCTATTGCCGGGCGACCTCCTGCAGGTGCGGGTCGCGCAAGAGCGGCGAGCCCTGCTTCACGAAGAGCGGCACCCGGCCGAGGGGGACGTCCTCGGTGAGCTCGACGGGGCCCTCGACCACTCGTGAGCGGTCCCAGAAGTCCACCCATTTGCCCTTCGGCAGGTACACGGCACGGCTGCGTCCGCCCGACTGCCATACGGGCGCCACGAGGAGGTCGTTCCCGAGCAGCCACTGGTCCCACCGGTCGGCGACGTTCGGGTCGTCCGGGTAGTTGAACACCAGCGGCCGGACGAGTGGCGCGCCCGTGCGGTGCGCGTCGCGGGCGAGACGCTGCTGGTAGTCGGCGAGGGCGTGGTGGAGCACGACGTAGCGCCGGTAGATGTCGATCATCTCCTGGTCGACCTTCGGCTCCGTCGGCATGTCCCAAGGAGCGTCGGTGCCCTTGCCGTGGAACCGCATCAGCGGTGACAGGGCGCCGACCTCGATCCAGCGGGCGAACACCTCGCGGTCGCCGAAGTCGCTGTACCCGCCGATGTCCGAGCCCCAGTACGGCATGCCCATGAACGCGCAGCGCTGGAGGCTGACGAGGACACTGCGCAGGCCGAGGTCGGTCGACGGCCCGGTGTCGGGCTGCTCGGGGATGAGGACTCCTTCGCGGCTGTGTGTGTCGCCGCCCCACGTCATCGCGTACCGGGCCGACCCGGAGTATGCGGCGCGCGCGATCGCCCATCCGTCACGGCCGCGGGCTTCGTCCAGGGCGCGTCGCACCGCCTGCTGGAGCAGCACGGGATAGGCGTTGTGAACCTGCCGGCCGTTGCGGCCGTCGTGGTACACGTCGTCGGTGTCGCTCGGCACGATCTCCTCGCTCCGGTCGACGAAGAACCCGTCGACGAGCCGTCCGGAACCTCTGAGGAAGCCGCGCAGGTCGCGCTCGAGTCCCCGCACGGCCGCCGGGTTCGTGAGGTCGAGCTCGCGCTCGCTGCCCGGCGCGAGCCAGCCCTGCTCGCGCGCACGCGCCGCGCGCTCGTCCAGCGCCCACTCCGACACCCACACCTGGCTCGACCAGCCGCGCCGCTTCATGACCTCGAGCATCCCGTCCGCATCCGGGAAGCGGGCCGGGTCGAAGCGGAGCGTCCCGTAGCCCTCGGTACCTACCGCCCACGGACGGTCGAAGTGATAGATGCCGACGGGGATGTCGTAGCGCTCGTAGTTGAGGAGGTCGTCGGCCACGGTCGGGTTCACCGGCACACCGTCGACGTCGACCGGCTCGCCGATCACCGCCTGGTCGCGACCGCGCCAGTGCAGGAACACCTTCTTGGGCGGCACGAACGGCCGGCCGGTGAGGCGCGAGTACGCGTCGTTCTGCCGGTAGTGGTCGCCGGCGAACACGAAGTAACGCCCCGCGTGCCCCTGCGGGTCGATCTCGTATTCGAACGAGAGAACGGCCGGATCGGTCGCGCCGAGGTCGTAGACGCCGGGCATCGAGCCGTCGACGAACAGCCCGTACCCGTTCGAGGACTGGTAGAAGGGCGCGTAGGCGGAGATCGTCGGGCGCACGTACATTGAGACCCGTTCGCCCTTGCGGTTCAGCGTGCCGACCGGTTGCGGCGTCAGCTCCGACGCGCTGAGGTCGTCGACGATGCGCTCGGTGAGGCCGTAGACGCGCTCGTCGGGCGACGTGGCCAGCTGCTCGCCCCAATGGGTGATCGTCGGGTCCTCGAACGCCAGCGCCACCGACACCGTGTCATCGGCGTGGGCCTGGAGCGTGACCGTGCCGGTGGTGCCGTCGCCGAAGGTGGCACGCAGTTGGAGCGCGCAGCGCCGGAAGTTCGCGGGCTCGGCCGCGCGCACGGGCACGGGCGCGCTCGAGTCGCCGCGCCGGAAGTAGAGCCCGCCGTCCGGGACCTCCCGCACGATCGCGCCCTTCCGTGTGGACACCGTGATCGCGAGCGGCGAGAGCGTGACCTCCAGGCGCGTCCGTCCCGAGCGCGTGGTGAGGCGATCGCCGTCGCGGTTGACGTCGGAGAAGTCACGTGCTGGCGCCCGCACGGCCCCCGACGCCTTCCCGACAGCCGGGTCGCCGCAGCGCGCGCCCGTGGATTGGGCCCGATCGGCCGCCGCCGGCGCCGCCAGCCCACCGCACGCAAGCCCGATCGCGACGGCAACCGCAACCGACCGGCGCCTGGCGCGCCGCACCGGTCAGCCGCCCTTGAGCTCGACCACGCCGGCGAGGGGCGCGCGATCGGTGCCCTGTCCGCCGACGAAGTACGCGGTATCGCCGATCGCGGTCACCGCTCCGTCGGTAACGGGCGCGGGAAGCGTCCCGGCTTCCGCGACGGCCGCGCTCTGCGGGTCGAACCGCAACACCTGCCCCGTCACCTGATTGGCGACGAAGCCGCCGATCACGTAGATCCGGCCGCCGAGCTCGACGGCGCCGGCATGTGACAGCGGCGCGGGCAACTGACCGACGACGCTGACCTTGCCGCTCGCGGGATCGATCTTCTGGATCGAGCGTGTGTCGGCACCGCTCGCGGTGGCCACCCCGCCGAACACGTAGATGGCCCCGCCGGTGGCCGCCACCGCCGGGTAGCGCACTGGCTCGGGGAGGGCGCCGAGGATCCGGTAGTTCGTGCCGTCGTCGCTCACGAGCACGTTCGGCGAGATCTGGTGACCGTCGTACCCGCCGACCACGTACACCTTGCCGTCGATCGTCGCCGAGGCGTGGTCCGACAACGGGCCGGGAACGCGCCCGACGATCTTGCCCGCGGAGCCGGGCTGGAACGACTGCACGGATGCGCTTCCTTCCTCACCCGTGCCCCCCGCGATCACGACGTACGCGCCGTTCACGACTGCGCCGGCGGCGTCGTGCACCGGCTGCGCGAGCGAGCCGAGCGTCTGGGACGCGCCGTTCGACGGGTCGACGCTCACGACGCTCCCGGTCGTCTGCTTCGACGCGTCGAGACCACCCAGCACCAACAACTGCTTCCCGTCCGTGAGCACGACCTCACGGGACGACGGCGACGGCAACTTCCACGGCGCGGCGGTGATGCGTAATGCACCGGCGGTGGTGGTCGTGGGGGCTGACGACGCCGTGCTCGCCGACGCGGTCGTCGACGGCGTACGCTTCGACGTGGAGTCGCCTCCCCCGCCTCCACCGCACGCGGCGACGAGGAGAGCGACCGCGCCGAGCGCGACAGCGGAACGGACGGCGCGCAGCACGGGGCACCCTTGCACACCGAATACGATCGGCCCCAGTCGGATCGTCACGATACGATCGGGCTCGACCCAATGGGGAGCTCGGGACAGCCGGGCTGAGAGGGTGGCTACGCCGACAGCAGGCAGCGCCACCGACCCGTGGAACCTGCACCGGGTAATTCCGGCGAAGGGAGGGATGGTGGAGGCGCCCCCGGCGAGCGTGGCGCTCGTCTTCGCGGGCGGTGATCCGGTCGGCGCCGCGGTCGCGGCGCGGCTGCCCGATGCGGGCTTCACCGTCGCCGCCGACTCGGGCGTCGAGCACGCGCTCGCACTGGGGCGTGACGTCGACCTCGTCGTCGGAGACTTCGACTCCGCCGATCCCGCCGCGGTCGACGCCGCCGTCGCCGGTGGCGCCGAGGTGCGCCGGTACCCCGCTGAGAAGGACAAGAGCGACCTCGAGCTCGCGCTCGGCACGGCTCGAGAGCGCGGCGCGACCCGCGTGTTCGTCATCGGTGGTTACGGCGGACGCCTCGACCACTTCCTCGCCAACGCGCTGCTCATCGCGTCGCCGGCCTTCGCCGACATCGAGATCGAGGCGCTCGTGGGCGACGCGCGCATCACGGTGATCCACGAGCGCGCCCGTCTGTCCGGAACGCCCGGCGACCTGTGCTCGCTGCTCGCCGTGGGAGGCCCGGCCCGCCGGGTGCGCACCACCGGCTTGCGCTACCCGCTCGACGGCGAGGACCTGCTGCCCGGCTCCACCCGCGGCCTCAGCAACGAGCTCGCCGAACCCGTCGCCACCGTCTC
>DASYQJ010000272.1:0-5720 GCA_036005605.1 Acidimicrobiia bacterium | reverse complement strand
CTTCACGACGACACGGCTGGGGTACTGCGTCTCGTCGACGAGCGGCTCGCCGAGCGCGAGCGCTTCGCTCATGTCCGCCGCGAACACGGCGTGGACGGCGCGCTGGGCGGTGAGCTCGGCGCGCAGGTTCGGATCCTTGATCGCGCGCTCGGCCGCGATCGTGACTTCCTCGGCGTCGGCGGTCCGACCAAGTCCTCGGAACAGGTTCGCCACCCGAGCCTCGGAAACTCGCGCTCGTTCCTCGTCGGTGTGCGCTTCGGCTTCGACGACGCGCAGGACCTCCTCCGCCGCCTCGTGCTCGCCGAGCGTGTCGAGCATCCCACCCAGCAGGTGGCCCGCTTCGACTCCGGCCCCGGCGTCCCACGCGGCGCGGGCAAGCCGGCGCGCCAGCGGGAAGTCGAACGAGAAGGCCGCCTGCTGCGCCGCGATCATCAAGAGGCCCGCGTGCTCCGTGTCGCCGCTCTCGAGCCGCCACACGGCAACGCGCAGCGCGTCCTCGGCCGACAGCTCACCGTCGTCCTCGATCGCGTCGGCGAGCAGGCGGCAGATCCGCTCGTAGCGGCCGGTCGTCAGCTCGGCCCGCAGCACCTCGCCGTACAGCGGATGGGCCATGCGCAGCTGTCGCGTGTTGCCTTCGGCTTCGATGTCGACGAGGGCGCGGGCTTCGAGGCGCTCGATGCAGGCGCGGTCGGCGAGCGCGCCGATGGTGTCGAGGACGACGGGCTCGCCGACGCTGACAACCTCGAGTGCGTCCCGCTCGGCATCGTCGAGCGTGCCGAGGCGCATGCGCACCAGTTCGGTGAGGCGAGGTGACGCCGACAGCGATCCCTGCAGCCGCCAGATCCCGCGCAGGTCGGTGAGCGACCCCGAGGCGACCGCCGAGATGATCAGCTCGCGAAGGAAAAGGACGTTGCCCTCGCTCGTGGTGCGCAACGCGTGGACGGTGGTGCCGTCGACGGGACCGCCCAGCGCGTCCGCGGCGAGCATGGCGATGTCGGCGACCGTCAGCGGCGACACCTCGATGCGCTGGAGCAGCTCGTCCTTCCAGAGCATGACGACGGACTCCGGGGCCGGCTCGCCGGTTCGCAGCGTCACCACGGGGAACACGCCTCCGTGCATGACGAGGTGCAGGAGCAGTGCCGCCGACGGGTCGTCGAGGTCCTGGGCGTCGTCGACGACGAGCATCAGCGGCCGGCCGTCGGGGTCCTCGAGAATCGCCTCGGCGAAGTAGCGCAGCAGGTCGCCGCGGCTCTCGGACTCCCGGGTCGTCGCCGGCGGCAGCAACGCGGCAAACGCGCCGTACGGGATGGTCGCCGAGCTCCGGTTGGCCCGGACGTGCGCGGTGCGGTAGCCGCGCTCGGCCGCGAAGCCCAGGCATTCGAAGGCGAGCCGGGTCTTGCCGACGCCGGCGGGGCCCGCGAACAGCACGCCGCCCGCGCCGGTGTCCATCGCCGCCGCCACCTGCGTGAGCTCGGTGACGCGCCCGACCAACGGCCATGTCGCGGTATTCACCGCGTGCCTTCCTGCCCTGGAATCACGGCCCGCATTCTCGCGCGACTGGGCCGGGAATCGACAGGTACGCCGGTAGGTTTGAGTACCAGATGATGTATCAAGCGATGCGGAGCTTCCGGAGCGATCCGGATGCAGTCGCGGGAAAGCGCATCGACCGGGCGCTCGTCCGGCGGGTCTTCCGCCTCGCCCGCCCCTATCGCCGGCAGCTCGTCGGCTTCTTGATCACCGCGATCGCGGCCTCGATCGTGATCGCCATCCCGCCGCTGCTGTTCCGGGCGCTCCTCGACACTGCCGTGCCCCAGAAGGACCGGCTCCTGGTCACCTGGCTGGCCCTGAGCGCGGTGGGGCTTGCGCTCGCCAACGCAGTGCTGAACCTGTGGCAGCGCTGGTACTCGGCCCGCATCGGCGAGGGCCTCATCTTCGACATGCGCACGAAGCTGTTCGACCACGTCCAGCGGATGCCGGTCTCCTTCTTCACGCGCACCCAGACGGGCGCGCTCATGTCCCGCATGAACAACGACGTGATCGGCGCCCAGCAGGCGATCACCAACACCCTGGGGACGGTCGTGGGCAACATCATCGGGTTGGCCGTGACGCTCACCGTCATGCTCGGTCTCGAGTGGCGGCTGACGCTCCTGACCCTGATCGTGCTCCCGGCGTTCATCATCCCGGCGCGACGCATCGGGCGGAAGCTCGTCGGCATAACGCGCGAGGGCATGCAGCTGAACGCCTCGATGAACAACACCGCGGCAGAGCGCTTCAACGTCGCCGGCGCGTTGGTCGTCAAGCTCTTCGGGAAGCAAGACCGCGAGCTCGAGCAGTTCTCGGATCGGGCGGAGCGCGTCCGCGACATCGGCGTGACGAGCGCCATGTACGCGCGCGTGCTGTTCGTCGCTCTCGGACTCGTCGCATCGGTCGGCACCGCGATCGTCTATTACGTCGGCGGCAACCTGGTGATCTCCGGCTCGTTGTCGATCGGAACGGTGGCCGCCTTCGCGGTGTACGTCACCCAGATCTACCAGCCGCTCACGCAGCTCACGAACGCCCGCGTCGACGTTTTGACCACGTTGGTGTCGTTCGAGCGCGTGTTCGAGGTGCTCGACTTCCCGCCGCTGGTCATGGACCGGCCCGGCGCCGTCGACCTGGTCGCGCCGAAGGGCCGGGTCGAGCTGGATCACGTGTGGTTCCGGCACCCGCCTGCCGGCGTCACGTCCCTCCCGTCCTTGCAGGAGGGTGCGGTCGCCGACGACGAGGAGGAGAGCGGTTGGATCCTGCGCGACGTCTCGCTCGCCATCGAGCCGGGCGAGCTGGTCGCGCTGGTCGGACCGTCGGGTGCGGGCAAGACGACCACCGCGATGCTGGTGCCGAGAATCGCAGACGTGAGCGAAGGCCGCGTGCTCGTCGACGGCCACGACGTGCGTGACCTCACGCTCGACTCGCTGCGCGGCGCCGTCGGCATGGTCATGCAGGACGCGCACCTCTTCCACGACACGATCATCAACAACCTGCGGTACGCCCGATCCGACGCCACGGACGACGAGATCGTCGCCGCGTGCAAGGCGGCTCGGATCAACGACCTGATCATGAGCCTCCCCGAGGGCTACGGCACGCTCGTCGGCGAGCGCGGGTACCGCATGTCGGGCGGCGAGAAGCAGCGACTCGCGATCGCGAGGATGCTGTTGAAGGACCCCGCCATCGTCATCCTCGACGAGGCGACGTCACACCTCGACTCCGAGTCGGAGCTCGCGATTCAACGCGCCCTCGCCGACGCGCTGAAGGGTCGCACCGCCCTGGTGATCGCACACCGGCTGTCGACGATCGTGAACGCGGATCGCATCCTCGTGATGGACGACGGCCGCATCGTCGAGCAGGGCCGTCACGCCGAGTTGCTCCGCGCCCGCGGGCTGTACGCCGATCTGTACCGCACGCAACTGGATCGGGCGGCGGAACCGGCCTAGCGCGGGGAGACGTCGCGGCGGCGCTTGCCGCCATTACGCTTGCTCGGGCTCCCTCGACCGGAAACCCGTTGATCCATGCCGTCCGAAGACGACTCCACGACGAACGGGTCCCGCCGCGAGCAGCGGGCGCGCCGGCGGCGCATCTGGCAACGAAGCCTCATCGCCGGCGTCGCGGTCGCGCTCCTCGGTGCCGGCACCGCCTTCGCGGTGACGGGTCCTTTGGGGAGCGACGACGGCGAATCCGTCGACTCTGCGTCGCGATCGACCCCGGGCACCGGTGTCCACAGCTCAGGCACCTCGGGCGCCGCGGCCGTGCAGACGTGCCGCGCGCCGCTGAATCCCGACGACCCGTTGCGGCTCTGGATCGGAGGCGATTCGCTCGCCGGGTCGCTCGGCCCGTCGCTCGGCGAGCTCGCCGGCAAGACGGGCGTCGTGCAGCCCGTCGTCGACTCCCGGGTCTCCAGCGGCCTGCTGTCGCGCAACTTCGTGAACTGGCCGAAGCGCGGCGGCGAGGACATGTTCACGTACAACCCTGAGGTGACGGTGTTCATCGTCGGCGCCAACGACGCGAAGAACGTCCCCGAGGCAGCGACGCGTGATCCGAGATGGCGGGAGCAGTACTCGGCGCTCGTCGAAGAGATGCTGACAGTGCTCGGCGGGAGCGGCCGCGCCGTGTACTGGATCGGCGCGCCCGTGATGGCCGACGCCGCGTATTCGGAACGCGTGAAGGGCGTCAACGAGGTCTTCCAGGAGGTGGCGGCGAAGCACCGCGACGTCACCTACGTCGATGCGTACTCGGTGTTCTCCGCGCCCGATGGGACGTTCGCGTCGATGCTGCCGGTCCCGGGCGGGCGGACGGCTCGTGTGCGCGGCGGCGACGGCGTCCACCTCACCCCCGAAGGCGGCGACCTGCTCGCGGAAACGGTGTTCGAACGCCTCGACCCCGCCTGCAGGATCACGCAGCAGGCGGTGCCCGGCGTCGTCAAGCAGACCATCGAAGCCAAGGGAAGCTCGTCGGTGCCGGGATCACGGCGGGATCCGTCGACCGCGACGACGAACCGGGGCACGGGCGGGTAGGGCCGCCCGTCATGCCCGTCGGTAGTCTGCCCGCAGTGGCGGCCGGCTTTGCCGACCGCCGCCGCACGAGCCGGAGCCTGCGACCGCGGCAGCGGCGGCTTTGCCGACCGCTGCCGCAAAGCCGGAGCTTGCGACGGCGACCCAGTCAGGCGACCGAGGAGGCATTGTGACGGTTCGGCTGGAAGCGGCTGCGTCGGCCGTCGACGCCGCCGCCGAGCTCACCACGACTGCCGCCGAGCACCTGTCTCGGGCCGCCGTCGAGGACGGGCGGATCTCCGTCGCCAAGCTCGACCGGCATCAGGTTCTCGCCTACGACCTCGCCCACGCCGCCAGCGCGCTCGAGGGGTGTCGGGTGATGCTCGACTACGGCGGGCGCGGCGAGCTCGAAGGGATGCTGGCGGGCGCGTTCGTCGCGGACGTCGTCGCCGACGTCGCGGGCAGGATCGTCGCTCGCGACGAGGTCTGGGGCGCGTCGCCCGACGTGCTGAGGCCGGCGCTCGACTTCGTCGCCGACCACCGCTCACCCGAGTTCCTCGAGTCGATCGCGGCCCGCCTGCCCAAGCAGGGAACCGGTCCTGCCCACCTGTCCGACGACTTCGAGCTCGTGCGCGAGACGTTCCACCGTTTCGCAGAGGAGAAGGTGCGGCCGGTGGCCGAGCACGTCCATCGCGCGAACGCCGACATCCCCGAGGACGTCATCAGCGGCTTGGCCGAGATCGGCGGGTTCGGCCTGTCCGTGCCCGAGGAGTACGGCGGCTTCGCGGCCGGCGGCGAGCACGACTACCTCGGCATGGTCGTCGCCACCGAGGAGCTGTCGTGGGGCTCGCTCGGCGTCGGTGGCTCGCTCATCACCCGCCCCGAGATCCTCACACGAGCGATCGTGCAAGGCGGCACCGAGGAGCAGAAGCGGCGGTGGCTGCCGGGCATCGCGAGCGGCGAGTTGATGGTCGGCGTGATGGTCACCGAGCCCGACTACGGGTCCGACGTCGCCCACATCAAGGTCACGGCGACGCCGACCGAGGGCGGCTACCTCCTCAGCGGCGTGAAGACATGGGCAACCTTCGCGGGCCGCGCCAACGTCCTCATGCTCCTCGCTCGCACCGACTCCGACCGGACGTCGGGCCACCGCGGGCTCTCGCTGTTCGTGGTCGAGAAGGAGCCCGCCGAGGGGCA
>DASYQJ010000271.1:0-3265 GCA_036005605.1 Acidimicrobiia bacterium | reverse complement strand
ATGGTCGGTGCCTCCTCCTGAGCGGGTGTCGGGTCAAGTGTCGAGCGCGCCTGACGGGGACTTCCGGGCGCTACGTCCTCGCGGTGTGAACGGCTGACCCGCCTCACGGACAGGCGGAAAGATAACGTTGTCAAGACAACGTTGTCAAGTGCGTAATTTTCCTTGTAGTATCGGCGGTTCTGCCCCTTGATCCGCCTTGACCTTCGTTGTCAGACTCCGTCACCGAGACGACGCGCCGCCCGACGATGGCCGACGTCGCTGCCCTTGCGGGCGTCGCCCTGAAGACGGTTTCGCGCGTCGTCAACTCGGAGCCGGGAGTCAGTCCCGAGCTCGAGGTCAGGGTCAAACGTGCGATTGAGCAGCTCAACTACCGGCGTGATGCGAACGCGGCGACGCTCCGCCGCCTCGGCCGCAAGACCCAGACGATCGGGCTCGTTCTCGAGGACGTTTCGAACCCGTTCTCGTCGGAGCTTCACCGCGCTGTCGAAGACGCGGCGCGCGAGCGCGGCGTCCTCGTCTTCGCCGGCAGCTGCGACGAGGATCCCGAGCGCGAGCGCGAGCTGATCGGGTCGTTCCGCGAGCGACGCGTCGACGGGATCATCGTCGTTCCCGCGAGCAACGATCACACCTACCTGTACGAGGAGCGGCGTGCGGGGACGGCGCTCGTGTTCGTCGATCGCCGCGCCAGTCACCTCGATGCCGACAGCATCGTGTCCGACAATTTCGGCGGTGCGACTCAAGCCGTCTCCCATCTCCTCGAACACGGGCATCGGCGCATCGGGTTCCTCGGCGATCTTCTCTCGATCTCGACGGCCAAGGAACGGTTGCGCGGCTACGCACACGCGCTGGACGGCGCCGGGATTCGGGTCGACGACGACTTGGTTCGCACGGAGCTACGCGACCCGGACGCGGCCGCTCAGGCGATCGACGAGATGCTCGCGCTGCCCGAGCCGCCGACGGCGTTCTTCACGGGGCAGAACCTGCTGACGATCGGCGGCGTGCATGCTCTCCGCCGGGCGGGCCGCCAACGGGAGGTCGCGCTGATCGGCTTCGACGACATCTCGCTGGCCGACCTGCTCAGCCCGGCGATCTCCGTCGTCGCGCAGGATCCGCAAGCGCTGGGTCGCGCCGCCGCAGATCAGCTCTTTCGCCGTCTCGACGGCGACACCGCCTCAGCGCTCCACCAGGTCATCCCGGTCACCCTGATCGCGCGCGGCTCGGGCGAGATCCGGCCGAGGAGCTCGACGCCTTCGTGATCGTCATCGGCGGCGAGGCGCTCGTCGATCTCGTCGAAGAGGATGGATCGCTGCGGCCGGTGGCGGGCGGCGGCCCGTTCAACACGGCGATTGCCTTTGGCCGTCTCGACGTCGCCGTCGGATTCCTCGGCGTCATCTCCCGCGACGCCTACGGGCAGATGCTCGCGCAGCAGCTCGTCGACGCCGGCGTCGACATGTCGCTCGTGAGGTGGTCGGATGCGCCGACGCCCCGGGCCGTTGTGCACCGTGACCGCGACGGGAAACACGAGTTCACCTTCGACATCCGTGGCACCTCCCTCGTCGATCTGCCGCCGCACGAGCTGCCCGACCTTCGGGATGAGGCGTGGGCGATCCATGTAGGCACTCTCGCGCTCGCGATCGACCCGCCGGCGGCCGCGTACGAGGCGTTCGTCGACCGCGAGGCCGGCCGGCGGCAGATCATCCTCGATCCCAACGTCAGGCCTGCGATCTTCGGCGACGCGGTGACGTACCGCCGCCGCTTCGAGCGCCTGGCGCGGGTCGCCGACCTGGTGAAGCTAAGCGAGGACGACGCAGCATGGATCTATCCAGGCATCCCAAGCGCAGACGTTCTCGAGCTGCTCCTCGGCTTCGGGCCCGGCGTCGTCGCGATGACGCGAGCCGCGAATGGCGCCGTTGCCGGTTCGGGGAACGGACTCGTCGAAGTGCCCGGGATTCGCGTCACCGTCGTCGACACGGTCGGTGCGGGCGACAGCTTCGGAGCCGCGTTCGTGGCGGCGCTCGTCGACGACGGCGCGTTTGGTCCTCAGGCGACGCGCGTCGCCGACGAGGCGGTGCTGACGCGGGCGGTCTCGTACGCAGTCGCGGCGTCGGCACTCACTTGTACGCGCACGGGCGCCGTACCGCCGACTCGCGACGAGATCGAAGCGCAGCTTCGGGTCGTCGGCGCGGCGGAGGCGGGCGCGCCGGCGTTCCCCACGCAGCCCGCCGAGTAGGGCGTCGGCACCTTAGCGTCGTCGGCGTGCGGACGCTTCTACGGTCGTGCGTCCTTCGCGTTCTGCGGCGCGCAGCACCTTCTCGTCGAAGGATGCGACCGCGGCGTCCGTGTGGCGAGCGGTGGCGAGGCAGTAGGCGTCGGGCGAGCTGATCGGGTGTGCGCCGCGGAGGCGCGCGGACTCGACGCCGATCGCCTCGCTCAGCTGGTGGATCGTGACTCCGAGCGCGGCGATTGCCTCCCGTGCCGCTAGCCGGCGCTGCCTGTCGGCGGCGGGCCCGACGAGCACCTCGGTGAGATTGACGACGCTGATTAGCCAGGAGATGACGGCGTGTACGTCGTCGGCCTGGACCGGGGGCGCATGGTCGACCCGTCCGTCCTTGCGGACGCTGCGGCCGAGGCCGCGCGGGTCATAGGTGACCACGGTCCGGTCCGGGAAGTGCGAGGCCAACGTGTCGAAGCCGCTGGCGTCCATCGGCTGACCGATCATGAACAGCGTTGGGCGTCCGTCGGCGGTAGGCAGTGGGCCTCGGACGTCGTAGGCGATCTCGGCCCCGGCGGTTTCGAGCATGTGCGTCGTCGTCATGACAGTTTCGACCGCTCCCGCGGCAAAAACTCATCGGGCCCTAATGCTCGGAGCGTTCAGCCAGGGCGTCTGCGATGGCGATAAGCGGGCCACCGCCCTCAACCGTTCGCGCCCACCGTCTCGGCAGTCACGCACGCGTGCGAGACGCTGACAGTCTGGTCGGAACGCGCGGCTGTCCCCGGTGACCGGAAGGTCGGCGGGCTTCGGCATTTCTCGCGTTCGTGCTACAGCTCGATCCCGAGCTTGCGCAGCTCGACGATCGCTGCCCTGCGCCAGCGGACGGTGTCCGGAGAGAACGGCAGCGTGAATGGCATCCCGTTCGCCTTGCGGAGCGGCTTACCGTCGCGAAGTACGCGATAGTGGCCTGGCGTCGACTCGACCGTGAGACCCTCCGCTTCGAGCCGGCGGATGAACTCGCGCACGTCCTTCCTCATCTTGGCTCCGGCGTCC
>DASYQJ010000270.1:0-4517 GCA_036005605.1 Acidimicrobiia bacterium | reverse complement strand
AGGGCGTCGCCGATGGCCGGCTGGGGGTCCGGCGCGTCTTCGTAGACGAGGCCGTCGATGCCCTCGCGGCCCTTGGGCTCGTAGATGCGGATGGCCTTCATGGCAGAGTCTCCTTGTCACATCGGTGAGGTTTCGTCGGTCATTGCGATGACACGACGCGACGGAGGAATGTGACCGATGCGCGGCGACGGCGGCTTCGCCGACCGTCGACGCAAAGCCCGAGCTTGCGAGGGCGACATATGGACGAGCGCGAATGGCTGGCGGAGCGCTTCGAGGAGCACCGTTCCCACCTACGGGCGGTCGCCTACCGGATGCTCGGATCGCTGAGCGAAGCAGACGACGCCGTCCAGGAGTCCTGGCTCCGGCTCAGCCGCTCCGATGCGAGCGACATCGAGAACCTGGGCGGGTGGCTGACGACGGTCGTCGCCCGGGTGTGCCTCAACATGCTGCGTTCCCGTGACACGCGGCGCGAGGAGCCGATGAGCGCGTACGTGCCCGACCCGATCATCAGCCGCGAAGGCGAGCTCGACCCCGACGACGAGGTGATCCTGGCCGACTCGGTCGGCCTCGCGCTGCTCGTGGTGCTCGAGACGCTCGCTCCTGCCGAGCGGCTCGCATTCGTGCTGCACGACATGTTCGCCGTTCCGTTCCACGCGATCGCACCGATGGTCGGGCGGTCTCCGACGGCGGCGCGACAGCTCGCGAGCCGGGCCCGTCGTCGGGTGCAGGGAGCAGCAGCAGCGCCCGACCCGGATCTGACGCGCCAGCGAGAGGTGGTCGACGCCTTCTTCGCCGCTGCGCGCGACGGCGACTTCGACGCCCTCGTCGCCGTGCTCCACCCGGACGTCGTGCTGCGGTCCGACGGCGGCGCCGTGCGTCCGGGCGCCTCGTTCGTGATGCGCGGTGCGCAGAACGTGGCCGAGTCGGCGCTCACCTTCGCCCGGCTCTCCCCGTTCGTGCGACCGGCGCTCGTGAACGGCGCCGCCGGCGTCGTCGTGGCGCCGCACGGCCGGCCGTTCTCCGTCATGGGCTTCACGGTCAGGGACGGCAAGATCGTCGAGATCGACGGGATCGCCGACCCCGAGCGCCTCCAAAAGCTCGACCTGGCAGGCCTCGACGACTGACGAGCACCGACTTCGGGGCGGGCGGACGATGATTCTCGACGGGTACGACGGTCAGGAGAGGTGAAGTTCCTTCCCGCAACCCGACGACAGGAGTAATTGACATGCCCCGGATCACTCCCAACCTCTGGTTCGACACGCAGGGCGAGGAGGCCGCCGAGTTCTACGTCTCCGTGTTCCCGAACTCGAAGATCACCAACGTCACCCACTACGGCGAGGCGGGGCCGCGACAGGCCGGCATGGTCCTGACCGTGGAGTTCGTGCTCGACGGCCAGGAGTACACCGCCATCAACGGCGGCCCCGACTTCACCTTCGACGAGGCGATCTCGCTGCTGATCAACTGCGCCGACCAGGACGAGGTCGACTACTACTGGACCAAGCTCTCCGAAGGTGGGGAGGAGGGTCCGTGCGGATGGCTGAAGGACAAGTACGGACTGTCCTGGCAGGTCGTCCCGGTCGGGATGGCTGAGATGCTGAACGACCAGGACCAGGCGCGCGGCCAGCGCGCTATGAAGGCCATGCTCGGCATGAAGAAGATCGACCTGGCCGCGGTCCGGGCTGCCGCCGACGCGGCGTAGCTCCCCAATGGGGAGGCGCGTGGACGTCGCGCCTGAGATCGTCGAGCAACTCAGGTCGGTATGCCTCGCGTTACCCGAGGCGTACGAGGAGTCGGCGTGGGTTGGCACGCGGTGGCGCGTCCGCAAGAAGACCTTTGCGCATGTGCTCGCGATCGATGCCGGCTGGCCGCCGGGGTACGCCCGTGCCGCCGCCACCGATGGCCCGGTGACCGTGCTGACGTTCGAGTCGTCGGGCCCCGAGCTCGCCGCGCTGAGCGAAGCGGGTCATCCCTTCTTCAAGCCTCCGTGGCGACCAACCGTCGTCGGCATAGTGCTCGACGCCGGCGTCGACTGGGACGAGGTCGCTGAGCTCCTCACGGAGAGCTATTGCTTTTTCGCGCCGAAGAAGCTGGTGGACCTGGTCGAGCGACCGACCGGCTGACGGCGCTCGGCTGACACGCGCCGCGTAGCCTGCCCGGACATGACGACGCGGCCGGCACGGCGGCGGCTCCCCGACCCGGGTGCCGTCCATGACGAACGCGAGATCGACGCCGTAGTCGCGGCGATGCGTGAGTCCAATCTCGCGATCGGCGACCGTGTGCGCGACTTCGAGCACCGGGTCGCCGAGTTGCTCGCCAAGCGCCACGGCGTGATGGTCAACTCGGGTTCGTCGGCGCTGCGCCTGGCGATCGATCTGCTCGATCTGGCGCCCGGCGACGAGGTCATCACCCCGGTGGTGACGTTCGCCACCGATGTGGCGCCGCTCGTGCAATCGGGGATCGTGCCCGCTTTCGTCGACGTGGAGCCGGACACGTACCAGATCGATGTGGACAGCATCGAGGAGATGATCGGACCCCGGACCAAGGCGATCCTCGCGCCGAACCTCGTCGGCAACGTCCCCGACTGGGACCGCATCCGCGAGGTAGCCGACGCGCACGGCCTCACGGTCGTCGAGGACAGTTGCGATGTGCTCGACGCGTGGCTGCGCGGTGCGCGCACCGGTACGCGCGCCGACATCTCGGTGACGAGCTTCGCCCGGGGACACGCCATCACCGCCGCCGGCAACGGCGGGCTCGTCGGGATCGATGACAACGGGCTCCTCGACCGTTGCCTCACGCTGCGCCGGTGGGGGCGTCGCTCGGAGACGTACCTGTTCGGCTCGCGTCAGGGTGAGAAGGACCGCTTCGGGCCGTTGGCCGACGGCACGCCGTACGACCTCGTGTTCCTGTTCGAGGCCATCGGCTACAACTTCGAGCCGTCGGAGCTCGGCGCCGCCTACGGGCTCGTGCAGCTCGACAAGCTCGACGACTACAACGAGCGGCGCCGGTACAGCTGGCAGCGCCTCGACGACTTCTTCGCCGCCCACGAGGACAAGGTCGTACGGCCCCGTTCCCGCGAGGACGCCCAGGTCACGTGGATGCGCTATCCGTTCGTGCTGCGCGAAGGGCTCGATCGCACCGCGATCCAACGGGAGCTCGAGTCGCGCGGTATCGCGACGCTGATGGTCTGGACCGGCAATGTGCTCCGCCAGCCCGGCTTCGCCGCGATCGAACATCGAGCGCCCGCCGGCGGGTTTCCCAACGCCGACCGCGTGATGGATCGGGCCCTGTCGCTTCCGTGCCACCACGCCCTGACCAGCGACGACGTGGGGTTCATGATCGAGTGCCTGGCCGACGTGCTCGCCGACTGAGGGCGACGTCCTGGGGCAGTGCCCGCTGGGGGTAGAACGGCGGGATGGAACTCGATTACCACATCATGCGATTCGACTGGGCCGGCGGTCCGGCCGGCATCGGTCCGGGCGTCGCCGACCTCGCCGAGCGGGCCGAGGCAATGGGCGTCCGTACCGTGTCGTTCATGGACCACTTCTTCCAGATGGACTGGATGGCGCCGGCCGAGGATCCGATGCTCGAGGGCTACACAGCGCTCGGCTTCGTCGCGGGTCGCACCGAGCGCCTGCGGCTGCGTCTCCTCGTGACCGGCGTGACGTATCGCCATCCCGGGATTCTGGCGAAGGTCGTGACCACGCTCGACGTCGTGTCGAGCGGCCGGGCCGAGCTCGGCATCGGCGCGGCGTGGTACGACCGCGAGCATCGCGGTCTCGGCGTGCCATACCCGCCCACGTCGGAGCGCTTCGAGCGCCTCGAGGAAGCGATCCAGATCTGCCTGCAGATGTGGAGCGACGACAACGGACCGTACGCGGGCCGTCACTACCGCCTCGACGAGACGATCTGCAGTCCGATGCCCGTCAGCGCACCTCGGCCGCGCATCCTGATCGGTGGTGGCGGCGAGCGGAAGACGCTCCGGCTCGTCGCGCAGTACGCCGACGCGTGCAACCTCTTCGGCGGGCCCGACGAGGTTGCGCACAAGATCGACGTCCTCCGCCGCCACTGCGACGCTGTCGGACGCGACCCGAACGACATCGAGGTCACGGTCCTGTACCGCGACCTCGAGCCCGACGCGACCGCCGACGACGTCGTTCGCGGTGCAGAGGCTTTCGCGAAGATCGGCGTGTCGGCCGTCGTCACCGGGCCGGTGACCGACGACCCGGGCGGGTGGCTCGAGTCGACGTTCGGTCCGGCGATGGAACGGTTGGCCGCCATCGAACCCGCGCCCTTGTAGACGACCGCGTCGATTACCCCCCGATGACTTCGAAGAGGCGGGTTTCCGGCGGACCTTGAACGTTGCCCGAGAGGTGCTCGTTGAGCTGCGGGCGGATCACGACGGCTGCGGTCTCAGCGTGCTCCTCCGAGTCCCACAACACGAAGATCCCGTATTGGCCGTCGCTGTCGTCGCCGAAAACCGTGACGCCCTCGCAGCCCGCCTGCGAAGCAATTTGCGG
>DASYQJ010000269.1:0-3181 GCA_036005605.1 Acidimicrobiia bacterium | reverse complement strand
GGCGTCAACGTCGAGTTCTCCGGCGGCGAGCAGAAGCGCGCCGAGACGCTCCAGCTCGCCGTGCTCGAGCCCAAGATCGCCGTGCTCGACGAGATCGACTCCGGCCTCGACGTCGACGCGCTCCGGGACGTCGCCCGGCGGGTCGAGGCGATGACCGAGGAGACCGGACTCGGCGTGCTTGCCATCACCCACTACGCCCGGGTGCTCAACGAGCTGCGCGCCGATCGGGTGCACGTCCTCATGGCCGGACGCGTCGTGACCAGCGGCGGCCCCGAGCTGGCCGACAAGCTCGAACGCGTCGGCTACGAGGGCATCGCCGAGGAGCTCGGCGTGGAGACGCTCGCGGTCGAGGCACCCTCCGAACCGGACCCGTTCACCGACTCGACGATCGAGTCGAACCCCTTCGCCGACCCGCTGGCCTAGCGCGGCGACGGCCGCTCGACAGCGTTGTCTTCCACGCCCATCGCGTCGTAGAGGAACGCGAGCGTCGAATCGAGCATCTGATCGGTCACGGCGGACGGGTTCACGAGCCGATCGAGCCCAAGGCCATTGAAGAGAGCCAACGAGATCTCGGCGAGGTCACTCGTCGGGTAACTCGGGCTGACGCCGACCATCGCGTATTCGTGCTCGATG
The DNA here is from genome assembly GCA_036005605.1 of Acidimicrobiia bacterium. Taxonomy (GTDB): domain Bacteria; phylum Actinomycetota; class Acidimicrobiia; order IMCC26256; family JACDBD01; genus JALZAA01. Next base: position 2,548 of record DASYQJ010000269.1, on the reverse strand, counting down.
AGCTCCTGCACACGCGCGTGTGACCGCTGAGCGCTCGCAGCCAGCTTCCGCTGCGCCTCGGGGTTACGCCGCGCGTACAGCACGAACTCGAGCCAGAGGGTGAGGAAGTCGTCACTCCAGAACATGTCGCTGCGGAAGATCTCGCGGATGCGGGGGAATTGCTCGGCGGCATCGTGGGAGCCGGTGTCCAGGACCTCGCTCACGACGGCGAACTGCCGCTCGATGCGGTCGTCGAGCAGCGCGACGAACAGGTCGTCCTTGCTCTTGAAGTTCGAGTACACGGCGCCCTTGCTGAAGCCGGCGGTGGCGGCGACCTCGTCGAGCGTCGAGCCGTGGAACCCGTTGTGGGCGAAGACGATCGCGGCGGCGTCGAGGAGGTGCTGGCGGGTCATGGCCCGCCGGCGCTCCGGGGTGAGGGGCTCGAACGTCACCGGGGCTCCTTCTTGACGTACCGGCTGTGCGCCCACATACTCGTCGGTATGCAGACGACGGACCAGAATCTGATGGACCAGAGGGTAGCCGGTACGGATCCCGCCCCGTTCGACCCCTTCGAGCTGCCCGACACGATCCAGCTCGGCGGCATCGACGATCCGTATCCGTGTCTCGCGTCGGCGCGTCGGCGAGGGTCGGTACTGGCGGAGTGGCCGTTCCCGAACGACGTGGTGGCGCTCGACGAGGGCGCCGTGACGCCATCGGAGAACGTGTCGTACAACGTGGTGGGGCACGACGAGGCGATGACGGTGCTGCGCGACCACGAGGCGTACTCGTCGACGGTCCTGTCCGAGATCATGGGCCCGATGCTCGATCACACGATGATCGCGATGGACGAGCCGGAGCACCGCGCACACCGGACGCTTGTCGCGCCGGCGTTCCGCCCGAAGCTCCTGGCGCGGTGGGAGCACGAACTCGTCCGACGCGTGGTCGACGAGTTGATCGACTCCTTCGCGCCTTTGGGTCGCGCTGATCTCGTGCGCCGCCTGACCTTCGCGTTTCCTGTTCGTGTGATCGCGCGAATCCTCGGACTTCCGGATCGTGACTCCCAGCACTTCCAACGCTGGTCGCTCGAGCTCATCAGCATGGTGGTCAACTGGGAACGAGGCATAGAGGCGTCGCAGGCGCTGCGCGACTATTTCGCCGAACAAGTGGCCGAGCGTCGCGTGCAGCCACGTGACGATCTCATCAGCGAGCTCGTCCAGACCGAGGTCGACGGGCAGGGTCTGACCGACGAGGAGATCTTCGCCTTCCTCCGGCTCCTGCTTCCGGCCGGGATCGAGACGACGTACCGGTCACTCGGCAACCTGCTGTTCGCTCTGCTGACGCACCCCGATCAGCTCGACGAGGTCACGCAGCATCCGGAACTGCGCGGCCCGGCGATCGAGGAGGGGCTTCGCTGGGAGACGCCGGTCGTGATGATTCCGCGCCAATGTGTGCGGGACGTGCGATTGGGCGGTGTCGACATCCCAGCCGGCCGAGTCCTGAACGTTTTCATCGGGTCGGCGAACCGCGACGAGGGACAGTACGAGGAGCCCGACCGGTTCGACATCCACCGCACGCCCGCGCCACACCTGTCGTTCGGATCCGGACCGCACATGTGCCTTGGCATGCATCTGGCACGCATGGAGACTCGTGTCGCGCTGGACGCCACCCTCGAGCGACTCCACGATCTGCGCCTCGACCGCGATGCCCCACGCCCGCGCGTCGTCGGCACCGCGTTCCGATCGCCCGACGCGCTCCCGGTCCGGTTTCTGACCGCCGGCGGCGAGCCTTCCTAGGGCTGCAACCTCAGCCGGTGAACCGAGGTTCGCCGACGACCGCAGCGGCCGGCGCACCCGGCGCGGCCGCGGTTCCGGGATTCACGAACGTGTTCGTGACCGTGACGGTCACTTCTTCGTCTTTGCCGACGATGTTCACGGTGATGGGATCGCTCTGCGGTCCGCTGGTCTGACAGGGCTGCGGCGGCGCCGGTCCGGCGACGCGCGGGCTCGAGCGACCCGAGCCCTCCAGCATCATCGGGGGCGGAACGGTGCCCTCACACTCGTAGGTCACGCTGGCGGCGCCGCCCGTCTGCGTCTCGGTGACGGTGCACTGGCCGTTGTCGATGAACTCGAAGTCGCCGTTCGTCACGGGGTTGCCTTGCGCGTCGTACGTGCGCTGCCCGCTCGAGCTTCCGGGTCCACCGGGGCGAATGATCTCGCCGTCGCAGCTCACCGTCTCGACGAACTGTGTGCCGGCCGGCACCGGACCGATGACCACCTTGCGGATCGTCAGGATCGGCGCGCTCCCCCCGTCGACTCCCGCTCCCGCTGGGAGCGCGGGCAGTGCAACGAGTGCCGCGGCAACCACGAGAGCTCCGGTCCATTTCCGCATTGGTCCACCCATTTCGCCCACTCGGTCTCTCGAGGACGGGCGGGACGCTAGCAGCTGCCGTCGGGCCGACACGAGGACGCCGGGCCGCCTCCGGCTCTATCGACCCAGGGCCTCGAGCATCGCCGGCGTGTCGATGAAGGACTGGTACCGCACGACCTTGCCTTCGCGCAGCTCCCAAACG
>DASYQJ010000268.1:0-19422 GCA_036005605.1 Acidimicrobiia bacterium | reverse complement strand
GAACTTGCCCATGAGGCCGGGCCAGAGGAGCCCGAGCTCGAACGACAGCACCGTGCCGGTGATCGCGCCGACGGCGAAGGTCACCGCCATGACCTTCGACCAGCGACGGGCCAGGAGCAGCGCGACTTCGTCGCGTTTGCGCACGCCCCGCCAGTTCGCGATGAGTGTGATTGTCGGGAGCGCCACGCCGAGTGGCACCAACAGGATGTGAAAGCCCAGCGTGAAGGCCATCATCTCGCGTGCCGCGAGCAGGTTGGACGACGCCTCCGACGCGAGAACCCAGATGCCCACGTTTGCTATCCCAGCCGTTCGCGCAAGTGCTCGCCGACCTTAAGGGCGTTGGCGATGATCGTGAGCGTCGGGTTTACCGCCCCGATGGAGACGAAGAAGCTCGAATCGACGACGTAGAGGTTGTCGACCTCGTGGGCCTTGCATTCGAGGTCGAGCACCGACGACGCCGGGTCCGTCCCGAACCGTGCCGTGCCCGACTGGTGCGCCGTGGCGGAGATGGCCATGCCCTCGTGCAGGTACACGTTGCGCCGATGCGTGCCCTCCTCGAAGCCGAGGTCGCTCAGCATGGATTCGAACTTCTTCCGCAGCCGCTTCAGCGGCTCCATGTTGTTCTCGTCGGCGAGCGTGAGTCGTGGCGTGCCGTCGTCGTCGATCGTGAGCCGGTTGTCGGGGAGCGGCAGATCCTCGGCCGAGAGCCAGAAGTCGACCCCGTGCAGCGCGATCTCGTCGAGCGAGGCCTCGGGTGTGAGCTTGGCACCCCACTTCACTCGGCGCGGCGCCATGGCCCGCAGCTGGATGCCGTCGGACTTGCCGAGCATCTGGATACCGCCGAACGGGTAGTCCCAGCCGTCACCCTTCAGGTACCACTCGTTGAGCGCGAGCGTCTTCTGGAACCGCGTGGGGTTCGGCTCGCGCGAGATCGCCATCAGGGCCAGGTTGTTGTGGCGCATGTAGTTGCGCCCCACCTGGTCGGAGCCGTTGGCGAGCCCCTTCGGATGTTGGTCGTTCGCCGAACGCAACAGGAGCAGCGCCGAGTTCAATGCGCCGCACGACGCGACGACGACATCTCCCGAGAACCGTGCCTCGGAACCGTCGCCCATCGTCGCGACTACCGCTGTCACCTGGCGGCCGGATGCATCGGTCTCGAGCCGGTCGACCCTCGCATCGGTGACGAGCTCGAGGTTCGGGTGCGCGGCAAGCGCGGGATCGACGCAGACGACCTGCGAATCGGCCTTCCCGTCCACGACGCACGGGAAGCCGTCCAGCCGGTCGCACCGGATGCACTGACTGCCGTGAGCCGCGTTCCCGTTGTCGTCCTGATCGAACAGCACGCCGACGGGCAGGTGCGAGGGATGCAGGCCGAGCTGCATGAGATCGTCGTGCAGCTGCTGGATGCGCGGCTCGTGCTTCACCGCCGCATACGGGAAGTCGCTGCTGCGGGGGCCGTCGGTCGGGTCCTCGCCGGCCGCGCCGTGGACGTAGTAGAGGCGTTCTGCCTCGGCGTACCACGGCTCGTAGTCCTGGTACGAGAGCGGCCAAGCGGGGGAGACGCCACCGTGGTGGGTGATCTCGCCGAAGTCCTCCGGACGTAGCCGGAACAGCGCCGCGCCGTAGAACTTCGTGTTCCCGCCGACGTAATAGTTCTGCTCGGGGGTGAACTCGTCGCTCTTGCGGTCGCGCCACTCCTCGTCGGTCGTGTACTTGCCCTTGAGAAAGACCGAGGTCGTGTCCCAGTTGTCGCGCTCGCGGGGGAGGTAGCCGCCCCGTTCGAGCAGCAGGATGCGCTTGCCGGACGGCGCCAGCTTCCAAGCGAGGGTCCCCCCGCCTGCTCCGCTGCCGATGATGACGACGTCGTAGTGGTCATTGGTCGGCATGCCGTTCTCCCTACAGGCCCGGGCTGGTCTGCATGAGACCGCCATCGGTGAACACGGTGGTCGCCGTCACGTAGCTGGCTTCGTCGTCGGCGAGGAACGCCACGACGTTGCCGATCTCCTCGGGCTTGGCCATCCGTCCGAGCGGGATCGCGGCGTCGAGCGTCTTCATCTTCTCGGGATCCTGCATCGTCGACACGTTGATCGGCGTCTCCACCGCGCCGGGCCCGACACCCACGACTTGGATGTTGTGGGGACCGAGCTCGACGCCGGCCGTCCGGGTGAGCATGCGCATCCCGCCTTTGGACAGGCAGTACGGAGCGTTGCCCGGCATGGGCCAGTCCTCGTGGACGGAGCTGACGTTGATGATCCGGCCGCCCCCGCCCTGGGCGATCATCTGCTTGGCCGCCAGCTGTGTGCCGAAGAAGGCGCTCTTGAGGTTGATCGCCAGGACCTTCTCGAACTGGTCCTCCGTGGTGTCGAGCACCGAGGTGCGCGTCTCGATGCCTGCGTTGTTCACCATCACGTCGAGCCGGCCGAAGTCCTTGACGGCCCGCTCGACCAGCCGCTCGAGGTCGGCGACCTTGCTCACGTCGGCTTTGACGCCGGTCGCCTGGTCACCGAGCGCCTCGATCTCGTGCTCGAGCTCCTCGGTGGCGTGCTCCTGGGCCACATAGTCGATGACGATGTTTGCGTGGCGCCGGGCGAGGGCCAGCGCGATCGCCTTGCCGATCCCGCTGTTGCCCCCGGTGACGATGGCGACCTTTCCCTCGAGCGTCATGGCGGCCCCTCTTCCGTGGCGGTGGTCCAGAAGTTCGCCCGATTCTGCGGGCATTCCGGGCCGGCGTCGTCATCCCGGCTGGATGATTCGCCGCTCGGATCACCCGATGGGGGTGATGACAGCTCACCCGGGCCGCCGCAGAGTTGGATGAGCGGGTCGGGATTGAAACGAGGCGGGCAAAGGAGGTCACGACGATGTCGAGCTATCCCCCCATCGCGGATCACGGCCTCATCGGCGATCTGCAGACGGCAGCGCTCGTCACCACCGACGGCACCGTCGACTGGTTCTGCTGCCCGCGCTTCGATTCCCCGAGCGTCTTCGCGTCGCTACTCGACCACGAGAAGGGCGGTCGGTTCACCCTCCACCCGGTCGACGCCGACTGCGTCACCAAGCAGATGTACCTGCCCGACACCGCCGTGCTCGTGACGCGGTTCCTGTCGCCGAAGGGCGTTGCCGAGGTCATCGACTTCATGCCGATCGAGAAACCCGGCGTCGTGACCGACCACCACCGCCTGGCCCGCGCGGTGCGGGGGATCCGCGGCGAGCTCGACTTCGAGGCCAGTGTGCAGCCGCGGTTCGATTACGGGCGCGAGTCCCACAAGACGCACGTCAACGGCACGCATGCGGTGTTCGAGGCGCCGTCGCTGACCCTCCACCTCACCGGGACCATCCCGCTCGAGGAGCACGACGGCGACGTCCGCTCGCGATTCACCGTGCGCGCCGGGGATTTCACGGGCGTCATCCTCGAGTCAGCCCAGAAGAGCGAGATCGGCCACGGCGAGATGATCCAGGTGTTCTCGGACACGGTCGAGTACTGGAAGGCATGGTTGCACAAGTCCACGTACCGAGGCCGCTGGCGGGAGGCCGTCGCCCGCTCGGCGATGACGCTCAAGCTCATGACGTACGCGCCGACAGGCGCGCTCGTCGCCGCGCCCACCGCCGGTCTCCCCGAGCAGGTCGGGGGGGAGCGCAACTGGGACTACCGGTACACGTGGGTGCGCGACGCCTCGTTCTCCGTATATGCCCTCCTCGGGCTCGGGTACACCGAGGAGGCGGCCGCATTCAGCATGTGGCTGCGGAACACGATGGAGCAGAACGTCGCCGCCGGCGAGTCCCTCCATCTCATGTACCGGGTCGACGGGAGCTCCGACCTGAAAGAGGAGACCCTCGACCACTTCGAGGGCTACCGCGGGTCGTCGCCGGTGCGGATCGGCAACGGCGCCGCGGATCAGCTCCAGCTCGACATCTACGGCGAGGCCATGGACTCGATCCGGTTCGTCGACCGGTCGGGCGGGCGCGTCGCCGACCGGGGCTGGAACGACATCGTGCACATGATCGACTGGCTGTGCGAGCACTGGGACCAGCCCGACGAGGGGATCTGGGAGACCCGCGGGGGGCGCAAGGGGTTCACGTACAGCCGCCTGATGGAGTGGGTCGCCTTCGACCGTGCGATCCGCATGGCGATCGACCACGGCCTTCCCGCCGACCTCGAGCGGTGGCGGAAGGAGCGCGACCAGATCTACCGCTGGATCCAGACCAAGGGCTGGAACGACTCCATGAAGGCCTTCGTGCAGTTCGAGGGCAGCGACGTGCTCGACGCCTCGCTGTTGCTCATGCCGCTGATCGGGTTCGTGTCCCCGTTCGACGAGAAGTGGCAGTCGACGTTGTCGGCGATGGACAAGGTGCTGGTGTCCGACAGCCTCGTGTACCGCTACGACCCGAAGGCTTCGCCCGACGGGCTCCAGGGGGAGGAAGGGACGTTCTCGCTGTGCACGTTCTTCTACGTCGACGCATTAGCGCGATCGGGTCGCTTGGAAGAGGCGCGATTGGTGTTCGAGAAGATGCTGACGTACGCCAACCACGTCGGCCTCTTCGCCGAGGAGATCGGACTCACAGGCGAGCAGCTCGGGAACTTCCCGCAGGCGTTCACCCACCTGGCGCTCATCAACGCCGCGATCAACCTCGACTACCAGCTCGACCACGGCGCAGGCCTCGTCGACGTGGTCTAGTCACAAGATCGCGATCGGGTTGACAGGCGAGCCTGTCGCCTCCAGAAGCCGGAGCGGGGCAATCACGGACAGGAACGACCAGCGATCCTGCTGCTCGCACAACGGGACCACGTCCTCGAACTGCAGGTAGTCCAAGAGATGCAGCCCCATGGCGTTCACGGCGAGGACGTGAACGGGAAATGCGACGCCTTCTGTCGTGGACGGCGCAGTGTCGTTGTTCCCGTCGCTTCCGAGCAGAGCAACCCGGCGGTCCGCAAGAAACTCCAGTGCGGTCGGGTGGAGGCCGGAGCGAGCGTCAGCGGCGTTCCACGGTCCGATATCGGCCCGGCGCTTGCTATGGCCGACGCGGACGAAGAGGAGGTCGCCTTGTCCGACGTGGACGCGCTGGGCGCGCTCGGCGGCCGCAAGGTCATCGGCGGTCACGTGGTCGCCGGGCTCCAACCACGACGTTGCGCGTACGCGTGGAATGTCGAGCAGGACGCCCCGACCGACGATGCCATCGCGAGCAACGTCGATGGAGAGCGTCGACGCCCCGGTCGGGGTGATCGCGGCCACATCCACGTCGTTGTAGAGCTTGGCGTCGTAGATCACGTGACAGAGCGCGTCGATATGGCTGTCAGCGTTGCCGTGGACGTTCATCGTGAACCGATCCATCGCGAAGCCGAGCCTGTGGTCACGCGCATCACCCTCAGCCCGGCCCGTCATCTGGTGTTCACAGGGCTCGGGATTGTCGGCTGATGGCAGGCACTCGACAGGGCGGGCAAGCGACACCGTGGTGCCCAATCGCACCTCACCCACGGCAGCGAGCACGTCGGATGGCGTGATGTAGTTGAGCGCGCCGTGGCGGTCCGAGGGACCCCACGTCGCGGCGCGCTTCAGACGGTGGTACAGGGCGTCGAATTCCGTGCTGCTGAGCGGCGCCGACCGGTCATCCGCGTTCGTGGTCCTCGGCACGCGTCCTCCTGGGATCAGCCGGCTCGCAACGGCGCCGATCCCCACGCCGGCACGTGGGCCGCCGCCCCCGCTCCTGCTCGGAGCAGATTCGATCAGGAGATCCGGGCGCGGACCCTCCGCCAGCGCCAGGCGAGCTCCATGACGCCCCACAGCGCCAGGAGAACGAGCCAGAACGGCGCGCCCGCGAGCGGCTTCTGGCGAAGGTTCGTGATTCTGCCTGCCGCGCTCATGCAATGCCGCCTTTCTCGATCGGTTCGACGTTAGCTGCCGGCTGACGTGACCCCGCCGGCGGTGTCCTCTTCGACGTACTCGGCGAGCAGCCGCTTCTCGTCGTCCTTCTTCGGATAGAAGAAATACACGACGGCGGCGCCCAGGAGGATCGCCACGATCCCGGCGACGTACGCCCAGTCGGCGCCGTCGACGAACGACGACTGCGCGCCGGCGATGATCTGCTTGGCGTACTGCGGTTCGAGCTTGGCGATGTTCGCCGCGCCGGCGAAGGACTGCTCGAGCTGGGCCTCGGTCTTGTCACTGATCTGATTGCCGTTCGGCGCCGCCGCGATCGCGCTTGCGACAGCCGCCGAGTAGCCGGCGGTCAGGAGAGCGCCGAGGATCGACTGCATGATGGCGCCGCCGAGATCGCGCTGGAGGTCGGCCGTACCAGAGGCCATCCCGGCGCGCTTCACGGGGACGGACCCGGTGAGCGAGTGCGACGCCGGCGTGCCGGCGAAGCCGACTCCGATGCCCACGAACGCGTACGCGAGCCCGACCTCCCAGTAGGGCGTCCCCTCGTCCCACAGGGCATACATCGTCAGGAAGCCGAGCAGCACGAAGACATACCCCAGCAACAGCGTGAAGCGCGCACCCCGCGCCTCGATGAGCTTCGCCGACCTCGGCGCGACGAGAACCATGAGGAAGACCGCGGGGAGGATGGATGCTCCGGCCTCCAGCGTCGAGTATCCGAGCACGTTCTGCAGGAATTGCTGACCGATGAACATGGCCGCCATGAGGGATCCGAACACGATGATGCCGGCCACAGCCGCCACCCAGAAGATACGGCGCGCCGCGACGTGCAGGTCGTACAGGGGATTCCGCGCGCGACGCTGCCGGATGAAGAACGCGATCGCCGCCGCGGCCGCGATCACCCCGAGCCCGATCGCCAGGGTTCCCTCGTTCGGGACCGAGGCGAAGTTGATCGAGATGATGAGGGCGCCGACCAAGATCGCCGACATGATGCCGCCGAGGTTGTCGACCGGGTCGCTCGTCTCGTTGACGTGGCTCGGGACGAGCGCGACCGCCAGGACGAGGGCGATCGCGGCGAGTGGAAGGGTCACGAGGAATACGGATCCCCACCAGAATTTCTCGAGCATGCCGCCGGCCACGAGGGGACCGAGGGCCGACAGTCCACCACCGATCGCCGACCACAAGGCGATCGCCTTCGTGCGCGCCGGGCCCGCCCACAGCGCGGTGATGAGCGCCAGCGTCGTCGGGAACGCCATGCCGGCGGAGACGCCGCCCACGATGCGGGCGAAGATGAGGAAGCCGTCAGATGGCGCGTAGGCGGCCGCGATGGACGCCGGAATCGACAGGGAGATGCCGAGGACAAGCATCATCTTGCGCCCGTAGCGGTCTCCCAGCGCGCCCAGATAGAGCACGGACGCCGCAAGGCCGAGCGAGTACCCGACGGCGACGAGGTCGAGCGTGGTCTGGGACGAGTCGAACGCGATGCCGATGTCGGGCAGGGCGACGTTGGCGACCGCGAGGTTCAGGTTGGCGACCGCCGCCACCAGGATGAGCGCGATGAGGACGAGCCCGGGCCGGGCCGGGGCTTTCGACGTCTTCGCAGCTGGTGCCGTCGCGGCCGCGGTGCCCGATGTGTCGGTCCGGGCCATCTACTCGTCCAGCAGGCCGAGTCCGCGCGCCTGTTCGACGGCCTCGGCGCGGGAGCTCACGCCGAGCTTCCGGTACGCGGCGATCGCCTGGGTCTTCACCGTGTTGCGAGACACGATGAGCTCCTCCGCGATCGCCTCGAAGCTCAAGTGGGTCGGGAGGTAGCGGAGCACTCGCATCTCGGCGGGCGTCAGCGGCGTGGCGGCCAGCCCGACCGGGACGGTGGATGCGTCGGTCATCCGTTCGACCTCGGTGAGCCGCTCAGGGAGCACTCCCGAGTCCGGGTATCTGGCGACGATGCGATGGGCTTCGCGCACGAGCATCCGTGACGTGCTCACGTCGCCGAGCAGCAGCGTCGCGCGCGCCAGAGAGAGTCCGGCGTCGGCGATCAAGCCCGCGCCGATGCCAGTGAGCTTCTCGAGCAGCCAGAGCCCGTGTTTCGCCGCCGCCCGGGCCTCGGCAGTCTCACCCTGGCGGGCATGCGACAGCGCCGCGACCGCGTACGCGAGCGCCATGGCCGGCCGTTCGCCGAGGACGTACCGGTCGATCTCCCGCATCGCATGGCCGATCTGGGACGCTCCGCCCGCCGCGTCGCCGTCCTCCATCGACAGAAGCGCGAGGTACGCCAGGCAGTGGACATGGATGGCGGGATGAAGCACCCCGGACAGTCGCACGCCGTCTTGCAGCCTGTCGCGGGCGAGCTGGCGATCCCCGAGGAGCCGGAGCGCGCTGCCCTCGACGAACCGCGCGATCGGACGGAACGGGCTGTCGGGTCGGTCCAGCTCGAACGCAAGTGCGGCGTCGTCTCGGGCGCGCGCCAGGCCGTCGTGGCCGCCGAGGGCGTGCAGCAGGAGCACGGCCGAACGGAGGGACGTGCCGTCGGGCAAGACCTCGTTGTCGCCCCGCTCGGCGAGTGACGTCCAGTGGCTGATGCTCGCCGTGTCGCCCGCTGTCAGTGACCACCAAGCAGCGGCGAGCGCGAGGGGAGGATGCGCCGCGACATCGTCGGGCGTGAACGGCTCGAGCCACCGCGTCACCGTGGCAGTGCGCCCTCGACTGAGGTACCCCGGGGCATTGCACCAGATCAAAGCGGACATGCGGTCGATGTCACCCTCCGCCCGCGCGTGGCGGAGGGCGGCGTCGATGTCGCCGTGCAGTTCCCACCACGTGCTGGCGCGTGCGTGCAACGCTGATTTGATCGATGGGTCGAGGCGGTCGAGCTCGCCACCGAGCATGTCTCGGAAGAGGTGGTGGTAGCGGTACCACTCGCCGCGTCGATCGAGGGGGACGAGAAACAGGTTCGACGCGTCGATCTCGTCGAGCATTCGAGCCGAGTCGGTGCGCTCGAGAACATCGTCACACACTCGTGCCGACAGACGATCGAGCACCGAGGACCCAACCAGGAACTCCCGGAGCTCTCCCGGAAACGTGCGCAGAGCCTCATCGCGCAGGTAGTCGGCGACCAGGCGGTCGTGGCCGGCGAAACGCTCGGCGGCGGCGGCAGGGTTCTCGGATTCGCGCAGCGCCATCGCGGCCAGATAGAGGCCGGCCGGCCATCCTTCGATCTGAAGGACGAGGGACTCGAGCGCCCGACCGCCGAGCTCGACGCCGGCGTGCTCGAGGAGGAGCTGGGCTTCAGGCTCGCTCATCGCAAGGCTGTCTGGCCCGATGCGGAGAAGCTCGCCGTTGGCGCGCATGCGCGGGAGCGAGAGTGGAGGGTCGCTGCGACCGGCGAGCACGAGCTGCGAGCCGGGCGGCATCTCGTCGGCCAGCCGCTCGAGCACGGCGACCGATCCGGACGAGTGCAACAGGTGGACATCGTCGAGCACGAGCACGAACGGCAACGACCGGTTGGCGAGCACGTTGCCGAGACGCGGTAGACGAATGCTCACGAGGTCCGCCTCCGACATCGCCAGCGCGGCGAACGTCTGCGGATCGAGCGACTCGATCGTGTCGAGCGCGAGCGCGAGGTACGCGAGGAGCGCCGAGGGGTCGTTGTCCTCCTCGGTGACCGTCAGCCAGGCGAAGGGCTGCTCGGCTCCGGCCGTCAGCTGGGTCACGAGGGTCGTCTTGCCGTATCCGGGAGGCGCCACGACCAGCGCGACGGTCGCGTCGCTCGCGTCGAGACGCGCGGTGAGGTCCGGGCGAGGGACGACTCCGGGCCGAAGCTCGGGGCGTCGCAGCTTGACCTCGCTCGGGACGAATTGGAGAACTCCTTCGAGCAAGCCCTCCATCGATACGCCGGATCCCGGCGCGCCTCGCATATCTGAAGCGCGTCCTGCCACTGCGACAGCCTGCCCGTTCTGCGCGCGTGGAGTAAAGGGCTGAGAGGCCCTGAATCGTGAACTCTTGGTGCTTTTACTCCGAAGGAAGAAGCTGGAGTTGCTCGAGCAGTGAGACTTCGTCCCAGTATTGGCGGAAAGCCCGAATGCGGTCGCCCTCGAAGTCGGCGACCGTGACACCGCGCAGCGTGAATCGCCCTCCGGTTGGTTCGACCACGACCTCTTCGTCGACGACCAGCGGCCCGGAGTGTGTCGCAGTCGCGATCCACTCGACGCACGCTTGATCGTCACCGACGTCCAGTGGCGTGACCTCGAGGTCGATGTCGGAGAACGCCTCCTGGCGGTCTTCGAGCTCGACCGCCAGCTCCGCGGCCGACGACACCGTCATCACCGGCGACCAACCTTGCACGTCGTCGGCGTACAGGTCACGAACGACCCGGCTGTCACCAGCAACGGTCGCCTCGATTGCCTGCACCAGCACCGCAGCCCGATCAGCGCTGTTTCCCATCACGCCTCCTCTGCCCGCTCCACGAACTTCCTCAGAGCCCGAGCAGCTTCGACTTCGCCGCCGCGAACTCCTCGTCGTTCAGCGCGCCCGACTCGTGCAGCTTGGCCAACCGCTCCAGCTCGGCCGTCGAGTCGGCCGGTGCCGGTGCAGCCGGCGCTGCCTGCGGGGGCGCGGCCTGCGTCTGTGCGTAGGCGGCCTGGGCCTGGTCGTTGTACTGGTTCTGCTGGTTGCGACGCTGGCCGGCCTTGTAGGCAACGGTGGCCGTCGCCGCTCCCGCCGCCACTCGCATCAACGGGCGCCTCGGCCGGAACATCATTCCCATTGCTGCCTCCTCGGCCCTGGGACCTCCTCTCCGGACGATACGGAGGGTCCCGACGTGGGTCATCATCCGCAACGGATGAAGGGAGCCGACCTCGCTGCCCTCATCCTTTGTCGGCCGCGGACGGGCGGGACCCGTCAGTACCCTCTCGTTGACCAAACCTTCGGCAACCGGAGATGGGACACGGAGCCGAGAGGAGCATGATGGGGGAGCAACGCGTAGGAACGGTGACGCACTATTTCGGCAAGCCCCACGTTGCCATCGTGGACATCACCGCCGGAGAACTGCGCGTCGGCGACACCATACGGGTCGCAGGCGCGCACTCGGATTTCACGCAGGAGGTCGGGTCGATGGAGCTCGAGCACGTGCCCGTCGACGCGGCGAAGGTCGGTGACAGCGTGGGCATCCAAGTGTCCGAGCGGGCGCGGGAGCACGACGACGTGTACCGCGTGACGGGGGACTGACGTAGTACCCGTCGGCGCGTCTACTTGATGGAGACCGGCACCCTCTGGACGGCGTTGTTGCCGTAGCCGAGGCGGTTCCATTCGGGGTCGGCGGGCTGGGAGCGGCCCGCGAGGTCGAAGGCCCGGACGCGAATGATCATTTCGCCCCGTTCGTGGATGCGCGTGATCAACTCCCACCACTGCCAGCTGTGCCGGTGGCGGCCACTGAGCAGGCGAGCGTCCTGCCAGTCACCGGTACCGATGCGCACTTCGACCCGAGAGATCGGTGCCGCCCCTGACCACGCGACGCCGCGAATCGCGAGATCGCCGCGCTCGAGCTCTTCGTCTGGCTTGGGTTCGGTGACCAACGCGCGGACGCGCTGCAACGTGGCTGGCTCTCTGACGAATTCGCCGTCTCGCTGGTGCTCGTAGAAATAGCTACCGGTCTGGTAGTGGCCGTCGAAGGGGCCTTCGATGGCCTCGATCTCGGTGAGCCATTTCACCGATGCCACGGCGTACCAGCCGGGTACCACGACGCGGAGCGGATAACCGTGCTGGATCGGAAGCGCCTCACCGTTCATGGCGTACGCCAGCAGCACGTCGGAGTCCCGCGCGTCATCGAGCTTGAGGCTCCGCTCGAACCCGATCGTCTCCGTCTTGCCCGGGAGTTCTCCACGGTCGGCACCCCGGAACACCACTTCGCGCGCGTTTGCTTTCACGCCGGCCCGGTCCAGCACCTCGACCAGCGGTACTCCGGTCCACTCGGCAGTGCTCACCGCGCCCAGGCCCCATTGCTCGCCCTCAGCCGGCGGGTCGAACATTGCTCGGCCATTCCCCGCGCATTCGAGCGTGACCACGAGTGCCTGCGACGGCATGTTCATGAGGTCGCGCAAGCTCAGGCCCAACGGCCGCTCGACGACGCCGCCTACGTTTAGCCTCCACGTCGCCGGATCGAGCGCGGGCATCTGGAAATGGTTGCGTACATAGAAGTGCGCGTTCGGCATCACAACCCCGCCGATCAGGGCGGGGATCGACGTCTCGCAGTTCAGCGGATGGGCTCGATGCACGACCAGCCCGGCGTCGATCGCACGCAGGCAGGCGTCCTCCGGATCAAACGGCGGCGCGACATCGTCGAGGACCGGCATCGGCGTCGCGCAACCGCCGCTGGCCACGACCCCGGCACACGTCGACGCGGGATAGACGTCGACGCTGCCCGCCAGCGCGAACGGTTGCATGAACTCGCGAACCGTTCCTTCGTCGTCGGAGTCGATGATCATGTAGAGCGTGTGCTCGCCTTGGACGACGGCCTCGCCCTTGATCTCGACGCCCTGCTGTCTGACGTTGGGACGGCTCAGGTAATTGAGGAGCGTCGCGCCCATGTCCGGGTCGGTCGCCGGGCATCGCTCGGCGTCGTGCTGGTGGCGGACCACGAACAGAGCCATCCACACCCTCCGGGTCGGATGATGCATGCGCTCGGGCTTCGCTGCAAACGTCGGCACCCAAACGCGCCGTATGTGCTCGATGCACTGCCCTACGCTCCCACTCATGGCCGAACCCGAGATCGACATGGGTTCGATCGTCGAGGAGACGATCGAGTTCGTGACGGTACGGCCCGACGGCGACGGCTGGGTCGGCGACGCCCCGGACTGGTTTGGCGAGCGCTTGTTCGGCGGGTTCGTGCTCTCCCAATCCGTGCACGCCGTGACGCGCACCGCTCCGGACGGCGCGCGCCTCCACTCTCTCCACGGGTACTTCTTGCGACCGGTGTTCGCCCGGAAGCAGCTCTCGTACCGCGTCGCGCCGCTTCGGGAAGGGCGCACGTTCGTGATGCGACAACTCGAGGCGGTCCAGGACGGCGAACCCGTCTTCACGATGATGTGCTCGTTCACAGCCGACACCGACGGCTACGAGTACGAGCTCCCGATCGACCGTGATGTTCCCGCCCCCGACGATCTGACTAGGTCCGTGGGTCCGGGGCCGTGGTCGGCTGCGCACCTCGGCCCGACGCCCCCCGAGTCCGACGGCACGCGAAGGTCGACGCACCGCGCGTGGTCCCGCATCCCGGTCGCGTTGCCGGACGATCCTCACCTCCACGCCGCGCTGATCGCGTTCGTGACCGACATCACCGGGACCGGAGGCCGGCCGCTCCACCTCGAGGGCGACGTCACGGGCATGGTGAGCATCGATCACGCGGCCTGGTTCCATCGTCCCTTGCGAGCCGACGAGTGGCTCTTCTACGACGTCCACTCCCTCGTCAACACGGGCGGCCGCGGCGTGCTGCGCGGCACCATGTACGGCCCCGATCGCCACGTTGCCGTCTCCGTCGCCCAGGAGATGCTGCTGCGACCCGTCGCGACCTGACAGGTGCGCTACTCCAACGCGGCGCGAGCGCGGGCGAAGTCGTCGGCGGCGAAGACGAGCCGAGTGCTCGTCGCGAGGTACGCCAGGGTGATGTTCACACCCGCGTCGCCGAGCTTCCGGCTGACCTGACCGAGCTCGCCGGGTCGGTCCTCGACGGGGACGACCGCAACCTCCACCTCCGAGACGACTTCGATCCCGGCAGCGGCCAGCGCGTCGAACGCGGCGGCGGCGTCCTCGATCAGCACGTGAGTCTCGGCCTGCCCTCCCGCCGAGGCGATCGCGCAGAACCCCTCGATGTTCACGCCGGCCTCCCCCAGCACCTGCCCGAGTCGCGCCAACTCTCCCGGCTGGTCGTCGAGGTACACGGTCACGTCGGTCGCCATGACGCGCCTCCGTGCGGTTCGGCTGCCGGCAGCCCGCTGATTCTGCCCACGGATAGGGTCCTCCTGATGGCGAACGCCAAGGACATGATGATGCGGGTGGTGACCGGCTGCCACCAGGCCGTGTTCCAGGTGAGCAACGGGCGGCTCGGGAACCGTGGGTACGGCATGCCGGTGCTGCAGTTGACGACCACGGGCCGCAAGAGCGGCAAGCGCCGCACGACGATGCTCACGTCGCCCGTGCAGGACGGCGGCCGCATCGTGGTCGTGGCATCGTACGGTGGCGACGACCGTCATCCGACCTGGTTCCTCAACTTGCGGGACGAACCGAAGGTCGAGGTCACGATGGACGGAAAAACGAGATCCATGCGTGCCCGGGTCGCATCACCTGAGGAGAAGGCGGAGCTCTGGCCGCGTGTCGTCGCCGCCCACCGCGGCTACGAGCAGTACCAGAAGCGCACCGACCGCGACATCCCGCTCGTCATCCTCGAGCCGTAGCCGCGTGCCCGAGGGCGAGCTCGCCGGACACGCCCGGGTGGGCGAGGGCCGGGAGGCGGACGTCTTCGCCTGGGACCCGGGAACGGTTCTGCGCCTGTTGCGCCGATCAAGCGATCCGGCGCGGGTCGAGCGCGAAGCGGCCGCGATGCGCGCCGCCGCGAACGGTGGGGTCGACGTCCCGAACGTGTACGGCACGACGATGGTGGAAGGACGCGCCGGTCTGATCATGGACTGCGTCGACGGGCCCGACCTGATCACACTCATGGGGAAACGTCCATGGGCGGTGCCACGGGTCGCTCGCATCGTCGGGCGCGCCCAGGCCCGCATGCACGACGTGGTCGCACCCGACGACCTGCCGAGCCTCCGCGACCTGGTGCGGACGAAGATCGCCGCCGCCGCCGACCTTCCCGCCGAGCTCGCCGACTTCGCGCTGAAGAAGCTGGATGCCCTGCCGGACGGTGATCGCCTCTGCCACGGCGACTTCCATCCCGGCAACGTCCTGCTGGGCCGAGGCGGGCCGGCGGTCATCGACTGGACCGACGCGTCCCGCGGTGACCCCGCCGCCGACCTGGCGCGCACCCGTCTGCTGCTTCGCCAGGGCGCGATACCGGAGCACATGCCCGCACTGATCCGAGGTCTGCATGCGTTCGGTCGCGGCGCGTTCTTCCGGCTGTATCTACGTGCGTACTCGCGAGCACGTTCCATCGACGACGACCTCGTCGATCGCTGGGAGGTCGTCCGGCTCGCCGACCGGGTCATGGAGGGCATCGACGCCGAGCAACCTGTCCTCCTGGACCAGCTCGAACGTTTCGCCAACGAGTCGGCATAGCTCCTCAGCGTTCCCGGAGCCAGCCTCGGAGAGCCGCGAGAAACGGTTCGCGTCCGTGCCGTTCCCGCCACGGCTCGTGCCCGCAGCGCGGGATACCTACGTACTCGAGCTGCGGGATGTGGGGGAGGAGGGTCTCCCGGATCATGGTCCCGGGATGCGGGTCGTCGTCGCCGTGGAGCATCAGCACCGGCGACACGATCGCATCGAACGACTGTGGCTCGAGGCCGGTCGCCTGTCGTCGGAGGACATCCCTCCACGTCTCGTCGTGGCCGGCGGCGTCGACGGTGACGACGTGGTCTTCCGGCAGCACGTCGAACGACTGCGCTTCGGTGTTCAACGTTCCTATGAGGCCGACGAGGCGATCCCTCTCTGCGGAATCGTGCGCCAGTTCGATCGCGGCGCGCAGCTCCTGCTTCTGCTTGTTTCCTTCGACCCCGAGGTTCATCCTGATACGTCGTTCGTACTCGGCCCGACTCGCCGTGTCGTACGTGCCGCAGCCGACGAGCGCCAACGCTCGCACCGCAGCAGGATGACTCGCCGCGTACGACAGTCCGAGCATCGCCCCCCAGGAGTGGCCGACGATCGTCGCCGGGTCGGGCGCGATGTCGTGCAGGTCGGCGACGTGGCGATCCACGGTCAGCGGCACTTCGCCGCTGCGACGCTGCAGCGGTTCCCACACCTCGCAGTCGGGCGCCAGCTCCATCGCGAGCCCGGCGAGCGAGCCGGCGGCGCCCGGACCACCGTGCAGCACGACGACGGGGCCGTCCGAGCCGGCGTACTTGCGGACCTGAATCACCTGCACGACCACGCAGTCTCGCCGCTCGGGCGGGGCGTGGGATCATGAGCCGCGTGACCGTGGAAGGCGAGACGCGGTACGCGCGGAGCGGTGACGCGCACATCGCGTACCAGGTGCTCGGCGAACGCGGACCCGACCTGCTGTACCTGTCGTCGGGGACGATCTCCATCGGGTCGATCGACGACGAGCCGGGGTTCGCGCGCTTCCACGGTGACCTGGCGTCGTTTGCCCGTCTGATCCGGATGGATCTGCGCGGGGTGGGGCTGTCGGACCCCATCGACCCGTCGACCCCGCCGTCACTCGAGCAATGGGTGGGAGACGCGCTTGCCGTGCTCGACGCCGCCGGCTCGGAGCGGGCAGCGTTGTGTGGCGCCGACGATGGGGCCCTAGTGGCGATGCTCACGGCGGCGACGCATCCGGACAGGACCGCTGCTCTGATCCTGCTGAATGCCTATGCGCGTCTCCGTCGGGACGTCGACTATCCGCAAGGGCTCCCGGACCACCTGGTCGAGCGCTTCGCCGACACGGTCTACGACGACGAGAACGCCGGATCGTTCGTCGACCTCGAGCTGTTCATCCCGCAGTTCGCGTCCGACGCCCGGTTTCGGCAGTGGTGGCAGCGCGCGGGCAACCGCGGTGCGAGCCCGGCGACCGCCCAGGCGATAGCGCGCACGCGATTCCAGAGCGATCTACGCCCCGTGCTGCCCGCCATCCAGGCCCCGACGCTGGTCATCCACCGCAAGGGCAACCGCGCTGCCCTCGTCGGCCACGGCCGGTACCTGGCCGAGCACATCCCGGGAGCGCGCTACGCGGAGCTTCCCGGCGACGAGCACCTGCCGTACGTCGGCAACAGCGACACGATCGTTGCCGAGATCGAGGAGTTCCTCACCGGGATGCGTCACGTCGAGGTCGACCGTGTGCTGGCGACGATCTTGTTCTGCGACATCGTCCGCTCTACCGACCTGGTAAGTGAGCTCGGGGACCGCCGCTGGCGCGACCTGCTCGACGCCTATTACGCCGTGATCCGTCGGCAGCTCGCGCGTTTCGCCGGACGCGAGGTCAAAACGATGGGCGACGGGATCCTCGCGACGTTCGACGGGCCGGCGCGGGCGATCCGGTGCGGAGTTGCCATCCGGGACGGCGCCCGCCAACTGGGCATCGACGTGCGTGTCGGCCTTCACACCGGTGAGGTCGAGACGATGGGCGACGACATCGGCGGGCTCGCCGTTCACATCGGCGAGCGGGTGTGCGCGAGCGCCGGGCCGGGGGAGGTGCTGGCGTCGCGAACGGTGGTGGACCTCGTCGCCGGATCGGGTATCACGTTCGAGGACCGCGGCGAGCACGAGCTGAAGGGCGTTCCCGACCGCTGGCAGCTCTTCGCGGTCACGCCGTGAGGAGAGAGGAGGCGACTGCATGGCGACTGACTCGCACGAGCAGGCCGTGATCGACGCGGTGCCGAAGGACTTGCTCATCGGGGGCGAATGGCGGTCGGCGACGTCGGGCAAGACGTTCCCGGTGGAGGACCCGGCCACCGGCGCATCGCTGTGCAACGTCGCCGACGGTGACGCCACCGATGCGATCGCGGCGCTCGACGCTGCGGCGTCGGCCCAGCAGGCCTGGGCGGCGCATCCGCCTCGGGAACGCGGCGAGATCCTTCGCCGCACCTACGAGCTGCTCACCGAGCGCACCGACGACCTCGCGCTCCTGATGACACTCGAGATGGGCAAGCCCGTCGACGACTCGCGCGGCGAGATCAAGTACGCCGCCGAGTTCTTCCGCTGGTTCTCGGAGGAGGCCGTGCGCATCGACGGCCGCTACACGGTCGAGCCCGGTGGCAGCGGACGGCTGCTCATCCTGCGCCAGGCCGTCGGGCCCTGCCTGTTCATCACACCCTGGAACTTCCCGACGGCGATGGGCACGCGCAAGATCGGGCCGGCGGTCGCAGCGGGCTGCACGATGATCGTCAAACCGGCCGCGCTCACGCCGCTGTCGATGCTCGCGCTCGCGCAGATCCTCATCGAGGCCGGGCTCCCGCCGGGCGTGCTCAACATCGTGACGTCGAAGAATGCGGGCGCGACGACCGGCCCCGTTCTCGAGGACCCGCGGCTGCGCAAGCTGTCGTTCACCGGCTCGACCGAGGTCGGTCAGCGGTTGATCGCGGCGGCGGCTCCCCAGGTGCTGCGAGTCTCGATGGAGCTCGGTGGCAACGCCCCCTTCCTCGTCTTCGAGGACGCCGACCTCGACGCCGCCGTCGACGGCGCGGTCCTTGCCAAGATGCGCAACATCGGCGAGGCGTGCACCGCCGCCAATCGGTTCCATGTGCACGAGTCGGTCGCCGACGAGTTCGCGGCCCGACTCGCCGAGCGCCTCGGCAGCATGCGCGTCGGGCGCGGCACCGAGGAGGGCGTCCAGGTGGGCCCGCTCGTCGAGGCCAAGGCGCGCGAGAAGGTCGTCGAGCTCGTCGACGACGCCCGAGAGCGCGGGGCGAAGACGCTCGTCGGTGGCGAGGCGCTCGACGGGCCCGGCTACTTCTACGCGCCCACCGTGCTGCGGGACGTGCCCTCGGACGCGAGGGTGCTGCGCGAGGAGATCTTCGGTCCGGTGGCGCCGATCGCGACGTTCAGGTCGGACGACGAGGCGCTCCGAGCCGCCAACGACACCGACTTCGGCCTCGTCTCGTACGCGTACACGCGCGATCTCGACCGCGCGTTCCGCGTCATCGAAGGGCTGGAGACCGGGATGGTGGGGCTGAACCGCGGCCTCGTCTCGAACCCGGCGGGGCCGTTCGGCGGTGTGAAGCACTCGGGCTTCGGGCGAGAGGGCGGACACGAGGGCATCAACGAGTACCTCGAGGTCAAGTACGTGGCGGCGCAGGTCGGCGGGTAGCTTGCCCGGCGAGAGGCGAAAGACTTGCTGAACCACCGTGATCGGAGGAGCGTCCATGGCCGGGTCGAGCGCAACCTTGCACGAGTCGCCGGAGGTACTGGGGTCCGAGGCGATCGACCGCCATCGGGCAATCGTCTCGATCATGGAGGAGCTGGAGGCGATCGACTGGTACGACCAGCGGGCGATCGCCAGTAGCGACGACGAGCTCCGCGCCGTGCTCGAGCACAACCGGGACGACGAGAAGGAGCACGCGGCGATGGCGCTCGAATGGCTCCGCCGCCGCGACCCCTCCCTCGACGTGCAGCTGCGCAAGTACCTGTTCACCGAAGGCTCGATCACCGCGAAGGAAGACGAAGCCGCCGCAGACGACGCCGGATCCGGCTCGCTCGGGATCGGCGACCTGCGCACGGAGGTGACTCCGTGAACCATCTGCTGCGCGAGCTGGCGCCGGTCTCGGGCGAGGCGTGGGAAGCGATCGACGAAGAGGCGGCGCGCACGCTCCGTCACTTCCTCGCCGCCCGCAAGGTGGTGGACTTCTCCGGTCCGCACGGCTGGGCGCACTCGGCGGAGACGCTCGGGCGCGTCGAGGTGGTCGGCGCGGCG
>DASYQJ010000267.1:0-10544 GCA_036005605.1 Acidimicrobiia bacterium | reverse complement strand
GGTGCCGGATGCTCGGACGGGTGACCAGGTCATGGCCGCCCTGGAACTCGGGCCCGGCGTGGAGTTCGATGCGGACGCGTTCGCGGAGTTCCTCGCCGCCCAGTCGGACCTCGGGACGAAGTGGGCGCCCCGCTACGTGCGTGTCGTCGAGCACATGCCCCTCACCGCGAACAACAAGGTGAACAAGCAGCCGCTGCGCGCTGCGCGGTGGGAGACGAGCGACGACGTGTGGGTGCGGGAGCTGGCGGATGGCCCGTATCGGCGCCTGACCGAAGCCGACGTTGCGGCGCTGCGCGATCAGTTCGCTGCGCACGGCCGGGCACAGGTGCTGGATCTCGGGGGTTGACAAGGCGAACATATGTTCGTTATGATGGTGTTGCTTCCCCGGTCGGTGTCCATCCCCGAGGGGGAAGCGTGTTCGCGCAGGTGCTCGGCGAGCTCGAGGAGATTTCTCGCCAACTGGTCACAGCCGCGCTCGACGGCGGGCACGCTGCGGGGCTCTTCAAAGACGCAGCACGCGCGGAGCGCCTGTGCACGGCGATCAAGTCTCGCCTCGCGCGCCGCGTCGAGGAGACGAGGGTCTGGCGCGAGAGCGGGCATCGAAGTGCGGCGCATTGGGTAGCGGAGGCCACCGGCGAGACGGTCGGCGCCGCATGCCGCACGCTGGAGACGGCACGCGCACTCGACGCGCTGCCGACGACGGACGAGGCCTTCCGGGCTGGAGACCTCTCGATGACCCAGGCGGCTGAGATCACGAGCGCGGCGACCGCTGACCCGAACGCGGAGGCCGATCTCTTGGGAACGGCCGCCGTAACAAGCGTGAAGGGACTCCGGGATCGATGCCGCCAGGTGCGCGCCGGCGCCGAGGTAGACGACCGGGCGTGGGCGCGGCGCTTGCACGAGAGCCGCCGCGCGCACAAATGGACCGATCCCGACGGCACGTACCGGCTCGAGGCACGCATGGCACCTGATGCCGGCGCCCGCTTCGACTCGGCATGGGAGGCGCACATCGACCGCATCTTCCGCGACGCTCGCCGGGCCGGGCGACACGAGCCTCGCACCGCATATGCCGCGGACGCATTGGTCGCGCTGGCGAGCGAGGGACCCTGCAAACCGGTTGAGATGCGAGTGACAGTCGACAGCTCGGCGCTGGCGCGGGGGCACACGAAGTCGGGTGAGCGCTGCGAGATCACCGGCGTCGGGCCCGTGCCGGTCTCGACCGCGCGTGCACTGCTGGACGATGCCTCTGTCGCGGTCATGACGCGCGACGGCGACGACATCACGGCGGTGTCATCCCCGAAGCGCACGATCCCGATGAGGCTGCGCCGCGCCCTCGAGTCGCGCTATTCGAAGTGCGCGGTCAGCACGTGCGCCAACGACCACTTCCTGGAGATCGATCATGTCGTCCCGATCGAAGATCACGGCCGCACCGAGCTCGACAACCTGTGGCGGCTCTGCTCGCACCACCACCGGCTGAAGACCTACGAAGGATGGAAGGTCGTCGGGAGGAATGGCACTCGGGACCTCGTCCCGCCGGACGACCCCGATCCACCCGGCACGCCTTCACTGCTTGAATGTTCGCCGACGATCAGTCCCGGTCGACGGTCCATTCGATGACCGGGGGGCGGACGGCGGCGCAGCGGGGCATGCCGTCGTCGTGCGTCATGTTGACGGTGCCGACGAGGCGGTGGCCGGGAGCCTGGGCGGACCGGAGCAGCTCGGCGGGCACGGCGTCGAACATGAGCTTGGCCCGCCGGAACATCTCGAAATGCTTGGCGTCGTCGACGGTGCCCCAGCTGAGGTACAGGAACCGGTCGCCGCGCTTGCCCTGGACGAAGGGGCCGCGCAGGTCGAGGAGGCCGTCCTTCGTGACGGTGTCGATAGTGAGGTTCCATTCGGCGTCGGGTGCGTCGCCGGGGACCAGGTCGACGACGTCCTTGCGACGTTGGACCCCGACGTGCACGTTCTCGTATTCGAGACCGCCCCGGCGCGGGTCGGCGCACGTTCGGCCGGGGAGCTCGACGCCGACGATGCGGACGTCCACGGGCCAAGTGTAGATTTAGAACTCGTTCTATGTTCCTCGACTACACCCCCGAGCAGCAGGCGCTGCGCAAGGAGCTGCGCGAGTACTTCGCGCAGCTGCTGACGCCCGACGTCCGGGCCGAGCTGGGCGAGCCGGGGGAGGGGAGCCCGCTGTTCCGGGACGTCGTCCGGCAGATGGGCACCGACGGGTGGCTCGGGATCGGCTGGCCCCGGGAGTACGGGGGTCAGGGACGACCGGCGACCGACCAGTTCATCTTCTTCGACGAGGTGCAGCGGGCCGGGGCGCCGTTCCCATTCGTCACGCTCAACACCGTCGGCCCCACGATCATGCGGTTCGGCAGTGACGAGCAGAAGTCGTTCTTCCTGGGCGGGATCCTCGCCGGTGAGATCAACTTCGCCATCGGCTACACGGAGCCCGAGGCCGGCACCGACCTGGCCTCGCTGCGGACTCGCGCCGTCCTCGACGGCGACGAGTGGGTGATCAACGGCAACAAGGTGTTCACCAGCGGCGCCAACCAGGCCGACTACGTCTGGCTCGCGTGCCGCACTGATCCAGACGTACCGAAGCACAAGGGCATCTCGATCATCGTCGTGCCGACGACGTCGGCCGGGTTCAAATGCACGCCGATCGTCACCGTCGGCGGGAACACGACCACCGCCACGTACTACGACGACGTGCGCGTGCCGAAGGGCAACGTCGTCGGCGACGTCAACGCCGGGTGGCAGCTGATCACGACGCAGCTCAACCACGAGCGCGTCGGACTCGCCGCCATGGGTGGCCTTGCCCACCGGCTCTGGGACGAAGTCGCCGAGTGGTGCCGATCGACCGCCGCAGGCGGAAAAGGGAAGAAGAAGATGATCGACGTGCCGTGGGTGCAGATGGACCTTGCGCGCGCGCACGCCCGGCTCGAGGCGATGAAACTGCTCAACTGGCGTATGGCCGCCGCCCTCGACGCCGGTGCGCTCAAGCCCGCCGACTCGTCGGCCGTCAAGGTCTACGGCACCGAGACGCTCGTCGACGTGTACCGCACACTGCTCGGGGTTCTCGGCGCCAGCGGCTACCTGCCGGCGGGCTCACCGGGCGCGGTGCTGCACGGCGACGTCGAGCGCGCCGGACGGGCGGCGCAGATCAACACGTTCGGCGGCGGGGTCAACGAGGTGCAGCGCGAGATCATCGCCAGCGCCGGCCTCGGCATGGCCCGGCGGGCAAGGTAGGCCGTGGCCACGACCACCGACGCCGGCACCGACAACACTGCCAAGGCAGCGTTCGCCGCCCGGCTGAAGGAGTTCGAGGGCAAAGAGGCCGGTGAGCCCGAGCAGGGCGCCGACCCCGTGAACCAGCCGATGATCCGTCACTGGGTCGAGGCCGTCGGCGACGAGAACCCCATCTATACGCAGCCGGAGGCTGCGGAGAAGTCGGTACACGGCGAGATCGTGGCGCCGCCGGTGATGCTCCAGGCCTGGGTCATGCGCGGCGTGCGTCCCCGTCCCACGAGCGGCGGCAACGCCCGCGACGAGCTCATGACGCTGCTCGACGACGCCGGGTTCACGTCGGTCGTCGCGACCAACTGCGAGCAGGAGTACCACCGGTACCTGCACCTCGGCGACCACCTGTCGACGACGACGATCATCGAGTCGGTGTCCGACGAGAAGGCGACCGGCCTCGGCGTCGGCCACTTCGTCACGACGCGCGTCGACTACCGAACCGATGACGGCGAGCTCGTCGCCACGATGCGGTTCCGGATCCTCAAGTTCAAGCCGGGTACCGGCCGCAGCGCAGCTGCGGAAAAGGAGGAACAGCGCGAGCGGCCGTTGCGACCTCGGCCCGCGCTCACGCAGGACAACGCGTTCTGGTTCGAGGGCGCCCGCCAGCACCGGTTGCTGATCCAGCGCTGCAAGCAGTGCGGGACCCTGCGCCACCCGCCGCGGCCGATGTGCTCCGAGTGCCGGTCGTACGAGTGGGACGTCGTCGACGCCTCCGGCCGCGGCACCGTCTATAGCTTCGTGGTGAACCACTACCCGCAGGTGCCGGCGTTCGACTACCCGCTCGCCGTCGGGCTCATCGAGCTCGAAGAAGGCACACGTCTCGTCGCCAATGTCATCGGCGTCGACCCGAGCGACATCCAGGTCGGCATGCCGGTCGAGGTCGAGTGGGTCGACCACGACCCCGACCTCTCCTTACCGGCCTTTCGGCCGTCCGTCCCGTCAGGGAAGCGAAGTAGGAAGTAGATGGACTTCACCTTCTCCGAGGAGCAGGACGCCGTCCGCGACCTGGCGACGCAGGTCTTCGAAGGCCACGCAACTCCCGAGCGAGTGAGAGAAGTCGAGCGGAGCGAGCAGCGCGTCGACCGCGAGCTGTGGCGCGCCCTCGCCGACGCCGGGCTGCTCGCCATCGCCGTCCCCGAGGAGCACGGCGGCAGCGGCCTCGGCCTCGCCGAGCTCTGCCTCCTCCTCGAGCAGCAGGGACGGCGCGTGGCGCCCGTGCCCCTGTGGCCGACACTCGTGCTCGGAACGCTGGCGATCGCCGAGTTCGGTTCACCGGAGCAGCAGCAGGCATGGCTACCAGGGGTGGCTACCGGCGAGGTCGTCCTGACGGCCGCCCTCGCCGAGTACGGCGCCAACGACCCGCTGCGTCCGCGGGTGACCGCGACCCCAGACGGCGAGACCTGGCGGATCGACGGCGAGAAGCCGAGCGTGCCCGCGGCCCACGTCGCCGACCGCGTGCTCGTGCCCGCGTCGACCGGCGACGGCGAGCTCGGCGTCTTCCTCGTCGACCCGTCCGGACCCGGGGTGGAACGGACGGTCGCCGCCACGACCGACCGGTCGAAGGTCGCGCACCTCGCGTTCTCGAGCGTGCCCGCCGAACAGCTCGGCGCCGATGGGCGCCGCGTGACGGCGTGGCTGCTGGACCGCGCGCTCGTCGGGCTGTGCGCGACGCAGGTCGGCGTCGCGGAAGGCGCGCTGCGGATGGCCGCCGACTACACGTCGGAACGCCAGCAGTTCGGGCGGCCGCTGTCGACGTTCCAGGGCGTCGCGCTCAAGGCCGCCGACGCGTACATCGACACCGAGGCGATGCGCGTCACGCTGTGGCAGGCCGCGTGGCGGCTCACCGCCGGTCTCGACGCCACGCGCGAGGTCATGGTGGCGAAGTGGTGGGCCTCCGAAGGCGGCCAGCGTGTGGTGCACATCACCCAGCACCTCCACGGCGGGATGGGCGCCGACGTCGACTACCCCGTGCACCGCTACTTCCTTTGGGGCAAGCAGATCGAGGACACGCTGGGCGGCGCCAGCGCGCAGCTGGCCCGGCTCGGCCGAGCGCTCGCGGAGGCACCGGCATGACAACCGTTTCTCCATGAGTACAAGGATCACATCGCTGCGCTACGACGACGTGCAGGTGGGTGACGAGGTTCCGACCCTCGTCATCCCGCTGACGCGCACGCTGATCGTGGCGACGGCGATCGCGTCGCGCGACTACCAGGACGTGCATCACGATCCGGGGCTCGCTCAGGAGCGGGGCTCGCCCGACATCTTCATGAACATCTTGTCGACGAACGGGTTTGTCGGCCGGTTCATCACCGATTGGGCCGGGCCCGACGCGATCCTCAAGAGCGTGAAGATCCGCCTCGGCGCGCCGAACCACCCCGGCGACACCATGACGATGACGGGCAAGGTCACGAGCAAGGACGACGGTGTGATCGCGGTGCAGGTCCGGGGAGCGAACGACCTCGGCGACCACGTGACGGGCACGGTGGCCCTGGAGCTGCCGCAGTGAGTGAGCGCAACCAGCTCCGCGACGTGGCGGCCGTCGCCGGGATCGGCGCCACCGAGTTCTCGAAGGAGTCGGGGCGGTCCGAGCTGCGCCTCGCAGTCGAGGCGTGCGAGGCGGCCATCGCCGACGCCGGCCTCGAGCCGGCCCAGATCGACGGGATGGTCACCTACACCCAGGACACCAATCCCGAGATCGAGATCGCGCGCAACCTCGGTGTCGGTGAGCTGTCGTTCTTCTCGCGCATCCACCACGGCGGCGGTGCCGCATGCGGCACCGTCCAGCAAGCCGTGCTGGCCGTGCACGCCGGTGTCGCCGACTACGTCGTCTGCTACCGGGCGTTCAACGAGCGGTCGGGGCGGCGCTTCGGCGCCGGGGTCCAGGACCGCCCGCCGGTCGCGACCGCCGAGCAGGCGCACTTCGCCTGGTACGCGCCGTTCGGTTTGCTGACGCCGGCGCAGTGGGTGGCGATGTTCGGGACGCGCTACATGCACGAGTACGGCGCGACGAGCGAGGACTTCGGGCGGGTGGCGGTCGCGGATCGCAAGCACGCGGCCACGAACCCGAAGGCGTGGTTCTATGAGAAGCCGATCACGCTCGAGGAGCACCAGCAGTCGCGCTGGATCGTCGAGCCGCTCCACCTGCTCGACTGCTGCCAGGAGAGCGACGGCGCCCAAGCGATCGTCGTCACGTCGGTCGAGCGGGCGCGCGACCTCGCGCACCCGGCCGCGGTCATCAACTCGGCGGCGCAGGGCGCGGGCGCCGACCAGGACATGATGACGAGCTACTACCGGGACTCGATTACCGGCCTGCCGGAAATGGGGCTCGTCGCCCGCCAGCTCTGGAACACGACCGGGCTCGGTCCCGACGACATCCAGACGGCGGTGATCTACGACCACTTCACGCCGCTCGTGCTTCCGCAGCTCGAGGAGTTCGGGTTCTGCGCACGCGGCGAGGCCAAGGACTTCCTCCGTGACGGCAACGTCGAGCTCGGCGGCCGCCTCCCGATCAACACGCACGGCGGCCAGCTCGGTGAGGCGTATATCCACGGCATGAACGGCATCGCCGAAGGCGTTCGTCAGGTGCGGGGCACGTCGGTGAACCAGGTCGACGGGGTCGAGCACGTGCTCGTCACCGCCGGCACGGGTGTCCCGACGAGCGCCCTCGTTCTGGGCGCGGACAACTAACCGACCCGAAGGGAAGAGGGATGTCCCGGCTCGACGGGAAGGCGGCCATCGTCACCGGGGCGGGGCAGGGCATCGGGCAGGGCGTCGCCCGGGCGTTCGCCCGTGAGGGAGCGGCGGTCACGGTCGCCGAGATCAACGCCGAGACCGGTCGCGCCGTCACCCGTGAGCTCGAGGACGAGCTGGGAGCGAGCGCGCTGTTCGTCCCGACCGACGTCCTCCAGCAGGCTGACGTGCAGCGCATGGTTGGTGCCACTCTCGACGCATTCGGGCGCGTCGACATCCTCGTGAACAACGCCTACGTCGCGGCGCCGTTCAACCGGCTCGAGCACAAGAGCGGCGACGAGCTCCTTCTCGCGTACCGGGGCGGACCGTTGCACACGTTGTGGGCGATGCAGGCGGTCTTCCCGCACATGGTCGCCCAGGGTGGCGGTCGGATCATCAACTTCGTGTCGCTGAACGGGATCAACGCCCACATGTACTCGGCCGACTACAACGCGGCCAAGGAGGCGATCCGGGCGCTCACCCGCACCGCGGCGCGGGAGTGGGCGCGCCACAACGTCCTCGTGAACGCCATCGCGCCGGCCGCCGCGACACCTGCGTACGTCGCCTTCGCCGAGGCGGCGCCAGAGAACGCGGCCGAGATGCTCCAGCAGAACCCGATGGGACGCATGGGGGACCCGGAGCGCGACATCGGGGGAGTGGCGCTGTTCCTCGCCTCCGACGACAGCCGCTACGTCACCGGCAACACGCTGTTCGCCGACGGCGGCGGCCACATCAACGGCGTCCAGTGGGTCCCCCCTCTTCCTTGACGGGTCGGATTCCCTGACGGGTCGGACACCCTGAGCGCCCCTTCGGCGGGTCGGAAGGGGCGACGTGACAGCCGGCCGAATTTTGTATACAAAGTTGGCCTCGACAAATTGGACATTTCACGCGGCTAGCAATGGGGGGCGCCGTGAACGGACGTCGGTGGGTCGTGTTGGTTGGCGCGCTCGGGCTCGTGGGGGCGCTGTTCCCGACGGCGGCGGCCGCTCGGCCGCAGCAGCAGCCGGCGGGAGGTGAGATCGGGGTCACGGCGGACACGATCCGCATCGCCGTGATCGCCGACGTCGACAACGCCGCCCGGCCGGGGCTGTTCCAGGGTTCGGTGGACGGCGTCAATGCGTTCGCCAAGTTCGTCAACGCCAACGGCGGTCTCGCCGGGGGCCGCAAGGTCCAGGTCGACTTCATCGACTCGAAGCTGAGCGCCGACGAGGCGCGGAACGCGCTGGTGCGGGCGTGCCAGGAGGACTTCGCCATCGTCGGCACGACCGCGCTGTTCATGAACAACATCGAGCCGATGACGAGCTGTGTCGATCAGGCCGGAAAGGCGACCGGCCTGCCCGACGTGCCGGTTCTGCAAACCGAGATCGCACACCAGTGCTCGCAAATCTCCTACCCCGTGATCGTCGTCGGCCTCGACTGTGCGACGAAGGACGCGGCACAAAAGAAGGTCACGGTCCGCACGGGCGCCGCCAAGTACTACACGAAGCGCAACAAGGACCTCCATGGGATCTTCTCGCTCGCGGGCGACCTCAAATCGACGACGAACGCCGCGCTCCCGCTCGTCGCCATGTACAAGTCGTTCGGTGTGAAGTCGGACGGCGAGTTCAAGGTGTCCGGACTGTCGCCGCAGGCGGCGTACACCCCGCTCGTGCAGGCGATCAAACAGAACAACAGCACGTACGCCTTGAACAACGTCGACTACAAGGCCGACGTGTTCCTCCGCAAGGAAGCCCAGATCCAGGGCGTGAACAGCGTGAAGGTCTGGGACTGCGCCCTCCAGTGCTACGACCGCCGTCTCCTCGAAGAAGGTGGGGACGCCGTCGAGGGCCAGTACGTGACCCTGTTCTTCATCCCGTTCGAGGAGGCGAAGCAGAACAAGTCGGTGAACAACTACCTGAAGAACGTCGGAGGCCGCGAGAAGGCCGACGGGTTCGGCGCCCAGGCCTGGACCGCGGGACTGTTCTTCCGGGACGTCGTGAACAACGTCGTGAAGGCAAACGGCGAGAACGGCCTGACCCGGGCCCGCTTCCTCGAGGAGGCGGCGAAGGTCCACGACTTCACGGCCGACGGGATGCTCGGGCCGACCGACGTCGGTGGCCGCAAGGTCAGCCCCTGCGGCGTGATCCTTCAGGTGAAGAACGGCAAGTTCGTGCGCGTGAGCCCGAAGAAGAAGGGCACGCTCGACTGCTCCGGGGGGACGAAGACCGTGAACGTCACCTTCGAGTAGTCAGGTTCGACAACCGATCAGCCCCGAGAAAGGGGTCCGACGTCGGTGAGCTCGATCGCGTTGCCGGACGGGTCGGTGATGAACGCGGCCCGGACCGGCGTCCCGAAGTCGACGCGCGACGACGGCTCGCCGAGCATCTTCACGCCCGCGGCGCGCATCGACTCGATCGTGGCGTCGAACTCATCAGCCGGCACGTACAGCGCGAAGTGCGGGAAGCCGGGGCCGGCCGACGGCGCTTCGTCCACGACGCCCAGGTGAAGCTGGAGCGTCCCCACCCGTAGCCACAACCCGGGGAAGCCGAAGTCCGGCCGGGGCAGCACCTCGAAGCCGAGCAGGTCGCAGTAGAAGTCGCGCGCCTCGTCGAGGTCCGTGACAGAGATCGCGACGTGGCTGTAGCCGGAGACGGTGGCGGCCATGCCGTCAGCCTCGCACTCCCGAGAGCCGGCCCGAGAGATTCGCCATCGCCTGGTCGAACATCTCGCCGATCATCGTCTTGGCTGCGGGGATGGCAGCTTCCATGTCGGGGCCGGGCTCGACTGCGAACGTCCAACGCACGGTGCTCCGATCGCCGTCACCCTCGACGACCCACTCCTCGACCAGGGCGTCGATGAGCGAGTCGGCGCTCTCGTCCACGCGGTAGGCCCAGCGCGTCGGCTCGTCCCAGGCGAGGATCGTCTCGCGGTACTGGGAGTCGCCCATGTGCATCTCGCGACGCGACCCGACGCCGTGCGGCGGCGGCGTTTCGTACGCGCCGCCTTCGTGCCCGGGCCACCACGTCCAGGTCGAGGGATCGTCGCTGATCGCGGCGAACGCCGTCTCTTTTGACGCGGGAACAACCGCTTCGAACACGAAGCGATGCGGTGCCTTGTCCAGAAAATCCAGGTCGACCGTGCGCAAGCGATGGGCCATGACGCACAACGTAGACTTTCTCCACCGCTTGTGCGGAGAGAAGAACG
Source organism: Acidimicrobiia bacterium (assembly GCA_036005605.1). Classification (GTDB taxonomy): domain Bacteria; phylum Actinomycetota; class Acidimicrobiia; order IMCC26256; family JACDBD01; genus JALZAA01. Next base: position 323 of record DASYQJ010000267.1, on the reverse strand, counting down.
GGGGCCCTGATGCCGGAGATGCGGTTCAACCACATGGAGCTGACGTTCCCGCGCGGGACGCTCACCACCGAGCTCCGCGAGGAGATCGACGCCTTCTACGGGAGCGTGTTCGGGTGGACCGGCGTCGACGCCGAGGTCGTCGGCCAGCTCTGCCACATCCTGCTGTCCGAGGAGGCGCAGCAGTTCATCCTGCTCGCCGAGAGCGACAAGCCCATCCAGTCGCCGGGCTACGACCACCTCGGGCTCTTGTTCGCGACCCGCGAAGAGGTCGACGAGAAGCTCGAGCAGGTCAAGCGGTACCAGGAGAAGGACGACCGCGTGCG
>DASYQJ010000266.1:0-2252 GCA_036005605.1 Acidimicrobiia bacterium | reverse complement strand
CAGCTCGCCGCCCGCATCCAGGAGCTTGACCAACCCACCCAGCCCGCCTGACCAACCGGGCGCGCTTGGGGATCTCGTGGTCGGCGTAGAAGGCCGTTGCCCAGGCCGAACGTCCCCTATTTAGTGGGCGGCGATGTTGTCAAGTTCGGACGGTGACCTTGCTGGCTCCGGCACCGATCTCAATAGAGTTTCGCCAGCGCCCCGGTGAGTGAGCTCCCGCTGGCTGGAGAACAGCACCCTGGTCCCGGTGGCGACCAGAAGGGTTATCGTCGGCCTCGGGTTCGGTGGTCAGACGCTTCACTCCGGTGCCGTCGGCGTGCATCACGTAGATCTCGTGGTTGCCGTCGCGGTCGCTGCTGAACGCGATCCGTTGCCCGTCCCGTGACGAGCGTGGGGCGCCGCCGAGCGGCGCCCCGATATCGCCGCTGGTGCTACGGCGTCAGCGCCGCCGTGAAGACCTCCTCGCGCAGGCCGAGGTCGATCACGGCCTGCCGGCGGTCGGTCCACACCGGACGCACGACGCCGTTCAGTGCGGCGAGGCCCTCATAGTCGCCGTACTGGTTGCCGAGGTTGACGCTCGGCTGGCAGCACGTCTCGTCCGTCGGCGCGTTCGCGACGGCCGAGCGGGCGAACGTCGAGCCGCCGTCGGTCGAGCGGGCAAGCGTGTAAAGCGTCGCCTTCCGCGTTGGGTCGGCGCCGGTGTCATAGTACGAGACATTCACCGAGGCATCGGACGGATCGATCGCGAGCCACTGAAAGAACTGGTCGGCGACTTCGCCGGCCGGGTCGACGTTCACGATCGTCGCGGCGCCCCACGACACGCCGCCGTCGGTTGACTTCGACAGGAAAACGTCCGTCCCGGTCGCTAGCGAGCCGTCCATCCACGAGCAGTAGAGACCAGCGCCGGACGCGCCGCACGACGGATACACGAGCACGCCGCGCACGTTCTGCGCCGGGAGGTCGATGTCGAACGAGATCTGCGTGGACGAGATCACGTGCGACGGCCCGAAGCTGACGCCGCCATTCGACGAACTCGACTCGGCGATCAGGCTGTGCGCGTAGTCGAGCCACGCCACATGCACCCTGCCGTCGGGCGCCACGAACGGGTCGGCGCCGATCTGGCCGGTGGCGCCCTTGAAGTTCGGGCTCGCCGAGACCGGATTCGAGAATGTGACGCCCCCATCGGTCGAGAACGACACGAGGATATTGTTGCCGTGCGTCTCGCTGGACGAGAAGCCTGTCGCGTTGTCCCAGGCGACGTAGATGCGGTTCTTGAACTTGCTCTTCGGGTTCGTGTCGACCGTGATGTACGGCTTGTCGTTGAACTGTCCCTCGCCCGTCTGCGGGTTGAAGTACGTCGAGGCCCACGTCTTGCCGCCGTCGGAGGAGCGCGCGACTGCCATCTCCGTCCCGTTGATCGCGCCGCCGGCGGAGAAGAACACCACGATGTAGGAGTAGTAGGCGTTGCCCCTCGTGTCGAAGGCGACGGCCGGATCGGAGCCGAAGTCGAAGCCGTTGTTGGTCAGCGGCGGCGGCAGCGGCAGATCGACGCCCGTGAAGGTCTGGCCTCCGTCGGTCGAGAACATCGCTCGCATCGGCAGGCGCTGGATCTCGTTGGAGCCGGCGATGACGTTCTGGTTGTTTCTGGGGTTGATCGCGATCGAGGTCTCGCTCTGCGAGCCGCACTCGTGGCTGGCGTCCACGTTGTTCCCGAACGCAAGCTGCGGCGCATCGCCAACGTTGCTCGTGCACAGCGTCGAGGCCCCCGACGACACCGCCTGAAACTTCGCGTACCACGTGGCGCCCCTGTAAAGCGACTTGTCGTAGCTGCCGGCGAACGCTGGCGCGGCCGTGGCGACGGACGCCACCAGCACGGCCGCGATGGCCAGGATCCTGCCTTTCATCTGCCCGCCCCTCCCTCCCGTCGGTCAGCGCCACATATCACATCACAGCGCCGATCCGTTCTCTACCCACGCGAAGTCGCGAACGGCGGGAACCGCGGGAGATCGATCGCCCTGCATGAGGACCAGCCGGATCGTGCTCGAGCTACGCCGCGCCCACCAGCTTCCTCAGGCACCGCGACCGGCTCCGCGCTGCCGCATGCTGACCGGGCAGCGGTGCTGCTTACGGCGTCAGGCACGGCCGTCGGGCTGAAGGCGTCGCAGCGGTCGCGATGCGCTCCTCGACCGTCCGGGATCATGCGGTTCTAACAGCCTCATGACCACGCTGGAAGCACGTGTCGGGTAGCTCCG
>DASYQJ010000265.1:0-4728 GCA_036005605.1 Acidimicrobiia bacterium | reverse complement strand
CTACGGGTCGAATCGCCGTGCCGTCGAAGCCGACGTCGTCGCGATGGCCCGCCGCCTCGCCCGACTCGGCCTGCTCGTGCAGACGGGTCAGCCGGGATAGAACGCGGCGAGCACGAAGGCGGCCAGCCCGACGCCCGTCGTCCCCAACATGACCGGGAACAGGTCGCGCCGCGTCGCCGTCGGGCGTGCGCGCCCGGGTCGCGCGCGGCGGCGTGCATCGTACGCGCCCATGGCCCACGTGAACCCGCCGAGCACGAGGATCACGAACCCCACGGCGTGTCGCGCCGAGAAGCCGGCCGGCGGGAAGCCGCGGAGCACGGCGGCGCCGCACGCGAGGAGCGCCAGTCCGCTGCGGTTCCACGCCAGGTCGGTGCGCTCTGCTGCGAGCCCCGCGTTGAGTGGTCGGCGCTGCTCGCTCATCTCCCGCTGAACACGACGAGGATCCCACCGATGAGCGCGCAGACACCGACGACGACCGCCACGATCCGAGGCAGGTACGACGTCGGCAACGGCTCTTCGAGGCGCATGGCGCGCTCGTTCTTCTGCCACTGCCAGTAGCTCGTGATCGCCATCACGACGCCGACCGCGATGAGCGGAAGGCCGATGAGGCGCCGGCCGCCGGCGAAGTCGAACTCCGGCAGGAGCTGCGTGATCGCGAGGCCCGCCGTCATGAGGCCGAGGGCGGTGCGGATCCAGGCGAGGAACGTCCGCTCGGTCGCGTACGAGAAGCGGGCGTCCGGCTCTTTGCCGACCGATTCGGCGTCGCGTTCCGGTCGACCCACGTCAGCTATGGGACCGCACGGCGAACCCGGGACGTAACATCACGGGCTCGCTGTGCGGCCGCAAGCCGCTCGGTGTTCTTGTCAGGCCGTCTCCGGCTCGCCGTAGACCACCAGGCCGTACACGACCAGCGTGGCCAGGAACATGACGACGAGCGACGTGACCGGGAACACGAACACCCACAACATGTTCGAGACGATCGCGATCGACCCCAGGATGATCCCGACCCATCGCGCGATCTGCGAGCGGTAGAACACGCCGATGCCCGCGAGCACCAGGATGATGCCGAGGATCAGGTAGTACCAGCCCCAGCCACCGAGCTTGTCGGCGTACAAGAGCCCGCTGCTCTTCGTGTCGGCCCGGTCGAGGGCCCACAGGCCGTCGACGACGTCGAGTAACCCGACGATGATCAGCATCACGCCGGAGAAGGTCAACCAGCCGGTGCCTTCTTTCCTCGTCTGCATTGTTGCCATTGCCGCCCTCCGTCTTGAGGTCGCGCCGTCGCAAGCCTGGTGCCGCGATGCGACGCAATGCCGCGTTTCACCTAACCCCACGCCGTCGAGTGTTACAAGCACCTGACTGTGGATAACCGACGGGGTCCTTCCCGAACGGGAAGGGCGTAACCTGTGGAGAACAAAGCGTTGGGAGGAACGCCTTCGTGTTCATCGACGGGTTCGTGCATCAGATCCCGGACATCGACCCGGCGGAGACGAGCGAGTGGCTCGACTCGCTCGACTCGGTTGTCGACGTCCGAGGAAAGGCGCGCGCTCGCTACCTGCTGACCCGGCTCATGGAACGAGCCCGGGAGCAGGGCGTCGGAGTCCCGTCGACGGTCTCGACGCCGTACATCAACACGATCCCTCCCGAGCAGGAGCCGTGGTTCCCGGGCGACGAGCACCTCGAGCGCCGCATCCGGGCGTTCATCCGCTGGAACGCGGTCGTGATGGTCGCCCGGGCGAACCGCCGGTTCGAGGGTCTCGGCGGCCACCTCTCGACGTACGCGTCGGCGGCGTCGTTGTACGAGGTCGGCTTCAACCACTTCTTCCGGGGCAAGGGCGACGGCGGCTTCGGCGACCAGGTCTTCATGCAGGGCCACGCCGCCCCCGGCATCTACGCCCGGGCGTTCCTCGAGGGCCGGATGACCGAGGCCGACCTCGACCGGTTCCGTCAGGAGATCGGCGGCGGCCTGCCGAGCTATCCGCACCCGCGGCGGCTGCCGGACTTCTGGGAGTTCCCGACGGTGTCGATGGGGTTGGGCCCGATCAACGCGATCGCCCAGGCGCGCTTCAACCGGTACCTGATCGACCATGAGCTCGCCGACACGAGCAAGGCGAAGGTGTGGTGCTTCGTCGGTGACGGCGAGATGGACGAGCCCGAGAGCACGAACGGCCTGTCGATCGCCGCCCGCGAGAGCCTCGACAACCTCATCTTCGTCGTGAACTGCAACCTGCAGCGCCTCGACGGTCCCGTGCGCGGGAACGGCAAGATCATTCAGGAGCTGGAGGCGATCTTCCGCGGCGCGGGGTGGAACGTCATCAAGGTCGTCTGGGGCCGCGAGTGGGACGACCTCCTCGCGCGTGACTCCGACGGCGTGCTCGTCAACAAGATGAACACGACCGTCGACGGCGAGTTCCAGAAGTACGCGGTCGAGTCGGGCGCATACATCCGGGAGCACTTCTTCGGTCCTGACCCGCGGCTGCGCAAGATGGTCGAGCACCTCTCCGACGACGAGCTGCGCAAGCTGTCGCGCGGCGGTCACGACTACCGCAAGCTGTACGCGGCGTACAAAGCCGCGGCCGAGCACGAGGGAACGCCCACGGTCATTCTCGCCAAGACGATCAAGGGCTGGACGCTCGGTCCCGACTTCGAGGCCCGCAACGCGACACACCAGATCAAGAAGATGACCGAAGAGGAGCTCAAGACCTTCCGGGACCGTCTCTTCCTCGACATTCCCGACGAGGTGCTCGAGGGTGACGCGATGCCGCCGTATTACCACCCGGGCATCGGCTCGCCCGAGCACGACTACATGATGGCGAGGCGGCGCACGCTCGACGGTTTCCTGCCGCTGCGCGTCGTCCGGCCGAACGTGCTCCCGCCGCCGACGGATCGAGCGTTCTCCGAGCTCCTCACCGGTAGCGGTGACAAGGTGCAGGCGTCGACGACCACCGCGTTCGCGCGGCTGCTCCGGAAGCTGCTCGCCGAGCCCGAGTGGGGGAAGCGGATCGTGCCGATCATCCCCGACGAGGCGCGCACGTTCGGCCTCGATGGTCTGTTCCGCGACATCAAGATCTACTCACCGCTCGGACAGCAGTACGAGCCCGTCGATGCCGGGCTCCTCCTCAGCTACCGCGAGGCGAAGGAGGGGAGGATCCTCGAGGAGGGGATCACCGAGGCCGGCTCGATGGCGTCGGCGACCGCGGTCGGGACGAGCTACGCCACGTGGGGCGAGCCGATGATCCCGTTCTACATCTTCTATTCGATGTTCGGCTTCCAGCGCGTGGGCGACCTCATCTGGAGCTTCGGGGACCAGCGCGGCCGCGGCTTCCTGCTCGGCGCGACCGCCGGCCGCACCACGCTCACGGGCGAGGGCTTGCAGCACTGTGACGGACAGAGCCACGTACTCGCCTCCACCGTGCCGAACTGCCGCGCGTACGACCCTGCCTTCGCGTACGAGATGGCGGTCATCGTCCGGGACGGCATCAAGCGCATGTACGGCGACGAGCCCGAGGACTGCTTCTACTACCTCACGCTGTACAACGAGAACTACACGATGCCGCTCATGCCGGAAGGCGTCGAAGACGGAATCCTGCGCGGCCTCTACCGGTACCGGGGCGTCCGCGGGGAGCGGCGCCACCGCGCGCAGATCCTTGCGAGTGGCACGGCCGTGCGGAACGCGGTGATCGCGCAGCAGTTCCTGCTCGACGAGCACGATGTCGCCGCCGACGTGTGGAGCGCGCCGAGCTACAAGTTGCTGCGTGAAGACGCGTTGTCGGTCGAGCGTTGGAACCGCCTGCACCCGACGGAGCCGGCGCGCACGCCGTACGTGACCGAGCAGCTCGGGTCCACCGAGGGACCGATCGTCGCGGTCACGGACTTCATGAAGGCCGTGCCGGACCAGGTGGCGAGGTTCGTGCCGCAGCCGTTCGTGTCGCTCGGCACCGACGGCTACGGCTTCTCGGACACGCGAGAAGCGCTGCGCCGGCACTTCGAGGTCGACGCCGCGCACATCGTCGTCGCGACGCTGAGCTCGCTCGCGCGACAGGGCGACGTGAAGGACGAGGCGGTCGCCGAGGCCATCCAGCGGTACGGGATCGACCCCGAGACGATCGATCCCAGGCTCGCCTAGGGCGACTCAGCTCGCCCGGCGGCCCCCGTCGGCGCCGCTGCGCCGTTCGTCGATGGCAAGTGGGTCGTCGGCGTCCCAGTCGTCGCCGTGCTCATCGACGTCGTCGTCCCAGCCCTTGTCGTCGTCGACGGTGCCTTCCTCGACGTCGGCCAGCGAGCCGCTGCCCTCGGAGAACAGGTCGTCGTCGAAGCCCTGCTTGAGCTCGCGGGCCTCGCGGAACCGCCGGGCACGTCCTTTTCTGGGCACTTCGTCACCTACCTAGCCGGCGCCGGAACGGGCGGGCCCGGCCGGCGCGTCAAGCGCCCCGGAACCGGCGGCGGCCGGCCCCGGCAGGGATCTTGGACCCCCATGATGCCGCACCGCAGGCGGGTCGTGTGCGCAATCTTCGGCCGCGTTCTTCTTGCTGCCGAGCGGTCCGCGGCCGCCTGTCGTCGTGAGCTCGGCCCTGTCCGATTTGCCAGGTTAATCCAGTTTTCCCAGAAGTTGTAAGAACGCGGACATCGGGTAGCTAGATGTGAACAGATGAACCCGAAGCAATGGGGTGATCGAATGAAGAAGATCATCGTCAGTCTCGTTGCAGTGGCCGCATTAGCTGCCCCGGC
>DASYQJ010000264.1:0-4257 GCA_036005605.1 Acidimicrobiia bacterium | reverse complement strand
CGAAACGAAGCTTCGACCGAGGTGCCCTCGCGCGGGGAGCGGATCGTCGGTGAGGTGACGAGCTGGCAAGGGATCACGACCGACTCCGGCGAGTTCGGCGAAACCGAGTTCCTCCTCGACGGGCGCGCGATCGGGCACGTGCACGGGAGCCACATGGCTGACATCCCGTTCCCCCGCCGGGTTCGTGACGAGCTCGTGGCCGCCGGTCGCACCGGCCCCCATCACGTCCACCCTGATTCCGGGTGGACGACCAAGTACATCCGTGACGACGTCGATGCCGACGAGGTCGTCGAGCTCCTCCGGATCAACTACGACCGGATCACCGAACGCCGCAGGCGCTGACCGACCGGTCGCGAAGACTGCGCGGAGGGAGTGGGATTCGAACCCACGGAGGCTCGCGCCTCAATGGTTTTCAAGACCATCCCGTTCGGCCGCTCCGGCATCCCTCCGGGAACCAGGCTAGGACCGGCGCGCCTCGACACGGTCGAACCCGCACAGCGGGATCAGGACCTCAGGCACCGCGAACGAGCCGTCGGGGCGTTGGTAGTGCTCGAACAGGAACACCAGCGTGCGCCCGACGGCGCAGGCCGTGCCGTTGAGCGTGTGCACCGGGCTCGTACCGCCATCGGCGCGGAAGCGCGTGCCGAGCCGCCGCGCTGAGTAATCGAGGTAGTTCGAGGACGACGTGAGCTCGCGGTAACGCCCCTCCGACGGCAGCCACACCTCGATGTCGTACTTCTTCGCCGCGGCCGCGCCAAGCTCCTCCGTCGCGCAGCTGACGACCCGGTACGGCAGACCCAGCCCGCCCACGATGGATTCCTGAAGCGCCAGGATCGCTTCGAGCTCGTCCCAAGAGCGGTCGGGATGCACGAAGCTGAACATCTCCACCTTGTCGAACTGATGCACCCGGAAGATGCCGCGCGTGTCCTTCCCGTACGTGCCGGCCTCGCGGCGAAAGCAAGTCGAGAGCCCGGCGTAGCGCAGGGGCAGTGTGTCGGTGTCGACGATCTCGCCGCGATGCAACGCCGAGAGCGGCACCTCGCTCGTGCCGACGAGGAACAGCTCCCCGCCGTCGACCTCGTACACCTGGGCCCGGTCGGTTGGGAAGAAGCCGGCCTCCTCCATCGCGTGCTCGCGCACCAGCACCGGCGGGACGACGGGCGTGAAACCTTCGCTCACCACTCGCCCGGTGACCCACTGCGCCAGCGCGAGCTCGAGCAGCGCGCCTTCGCGCATGACGTACGCGAAGCGCGATCCGCTCATCTCGACGGCGTGATCCGTCTCGACGAAGCCGATGCCGACGCCGAACTCGGCGTGGTCGAGCGGCGGCGCGCCGCCGGGGTCGCCGACCACGCGCAGCACCTCGTTGTCGTCCTCGCCGCCTACCGGGACGGATGCATCGGCGGGGTTCGGCACCTGCAGCACCAGCTCCCGCAGACGCGCCTCGACCTCGCCCAACCGCGGCTCCTTCGCTGAGAGCTCGTCCTTGAGCGCCGTCGCGGCTGCGATCTTGGCTTCGCGCTCGTCGGCCGGCGCCCGGCCGATCTCCTTCGACGCCGCGTTCTGCCGCGCGCGGAGCTCTTCGACCTCCGTGAGCAGGGCCCGCCGGGCATCGTCGGCCTCCAGCACGCGGTCGAGCAGGCCCTCGGCGCCCCGCTTCCGTTCGATGCCGGCCCGGTACTCCGGCTCCTCCCGCAGCCGCTTGACGTCGATCACGTGGTGTCGCCGGGCGGGGCAACGCGGCTGCGCAGGTCGTCGACCCACTCCGCGGCTTGGCGCCACGCCTTGCCGGCCGCGGCTCGGCGCTCCTGCGCGTCCTCCTCGCCGGCGACCGGGTACGAGCCGAGGAACTTGACCTCTGCCTGCTTGGCCGCAAGGTTCCGCAGGCAGTCGGCGACCAGCTCGTCGGCGATGTGGCCGTGGAAGTCGATGAAGAAGCAGTAGTCACCCAGGCTGCGCTTCGTCGGCCGCGACTCGAGCTTCGTGAGGTTGATGGCACGCGCCGCGAACTCCTGCAGGATCGCGAGCAGCGAGCCCGGTCGGTCCTCGCGCTGGAAACAGACCACGCTGGTCTTGTCGTGGCCTGTCGGAGCCGGAATGCCGTGGCCGACGAGCACGAAGCGCGTCTCGTTCTCCGGGTGGTCCTCGATCTCGGTGGCGATGAGGTCGAGCCCGTTGAGCCGGGCGCCGAACTTGGTGCCGATGGAGGCCTTGCTCCGGTCCTCGCCTCGCGCGACTTGCGCGGCGGCTTCCGCCGTCGAGTTCGTCACGATGCTGTCGGCCTCGGGCAGTTTGGCTGCGAGCCAGACCCGGCACTGCCCGAACGGGCTCGGGTGCGACAGCACGGTCTTGATGTCGTCGAGCTTCGTGCCGGGCAGCGCGCAGAGGTTCAGCGAGACGGGCAGGTCGATCTCGCGCTGGATGAGCAGGTCGGTGTCGAACGCGAGCGTGTCGAGCGTGACGGTCACGGTGCCCTCGATCGAGTTCTCGATCGGGACGAGCCCGATGTCGGCCTCACTGCGCTCGATCGCGCTGATCACGTCGGGCACCGAACGCAGGGGCTTGAGCTCCTGGTCGGCGAGATCGGGCTGGGTGAGGACGGCCTCTTCGGCAAACGTGCCGTGCGGGCCGAGGAATCCGACGCGGGTCACGCAGAAATCGTAGTTGCGCGCCTGTCGGTCACTGGGTTGATTCGCCGTCGGCCGGGAGCTGGAACAGCAGCGCGTACAACCGACCGAGTAGATCATCGGGTACGCCATCAGGGTCCGCGAGCCGCTGGAGCTCGATGCCTTGCGACAGCGCCTCGACCGCGATCGCCATTTGACCGGCCGGCAGCGGCAGCGGCAGATCCCACTTCCTTGACTGGTCGGCGATCATCTCGGCGACTCGGCCGAGCTGCTCCCGGTAGTGGGTGACGAGCGACGACGCGCGTTCGGGGTGTCGCGCGACGTAGATGCGGCGCTCCAACGCGAGCAGAAAGAGCTCGCGTTCCTGCTGCACGGCGTCGATGAACATCCGAGCACCTGCCATGGCGCGCTGCTGCTGCGTGCCTTCGATCTTCTCGATCGCTTCGACTTCTTGCTGCAGCGGCTTGTCGAAGCGTTCGTAGATCACTGCTTCGAACAGCTCTTCCTTGCTGTCGAAGTTGGAGTACACCGCGCCTTTGGTGAGACCGGCTTCCTCCGCCACCTCGTCGAGCGAAGCGGAGTCAAAGCCCCGACGGGCGAACACGGCGGCGGCGGCGGCGATCAGCTGGGCGCGGGTACGGGCCTTCTTCTCCTCGCGGGTCAGCCGTTCGGGCGTTTCCTGTTGCGTCACCGGGTCAGGCTGCCACGTCCCGCTGCGGTGCGTGGGCCTGCTTCTCCGCGTGTGCCTTGCGGAGCGAGTCGAGGAGGCGCTCGTAGCCGAGCCGCTTCACCAGCCAGGCCTGGGCCTCCCGCTTGCCGATCGGGGTGATTGCCGGGGGGGCGCTCGTCTTCAGGTCGTTCATCGGGGCCTCCATTGATACCGAGCGGTATCCGATACCAGCCAGTATCCGATACCCGTCGGTATCTGTCAACCCCTCGCCGGCACTCTCCCTTCCCCGGAGGAGGGAGACGTTCGTCACGCCGCGGCTTGGGTGGCGTTGGCGATCGGCACCGCGAAGGCCCGGCACCACACGAGCACCGTCCAGCCCGGGCCCGGCTCGGTCCCGCTCGGGAGCTGGTAGTCGGAGTCGGTGCCGACATTGCCCCGCAGGCGGCCCAGGTCGGCGCCGCCCGGGTTGTCCCGGTTCTCGCCCTGGATGACGTAGACGACGGGGTCCGGGCTCGACTGGATGTCGAAGTTCGAGAACCGCACCACGTACGACCCGTCGGGCTGGCGGATGATCGAGGCCTCGCCGCGGGCGGAGTGGTCGATGCCCCGGAGTTGGCCGCTGCTCAGGCGCACCGGGCCCCCCGGCGGGGGCGCCGGGCCGGGGACGCCGGGCGCCGACGCCTGCGACGCGTCCTGCACCGGGCCCTTCACGAGCTTCGTGTTGTCGACGGTATCGACGTAGTAGGGCCGGACGACCACGACCGCGATGGCGACGGCGATCACGGAGAGGACCGCCGAGCGGACCCACACCCACGGCACGAATCGCCGGAGCAGCCATCCCAGCAGCACCCAGCCGCCGATGATCCCGGCGATGACGAGGATCGCCTGGACACTCTTCGTCGCGGTCCACGCTTCCGACGTCTTGGTGATGAAGAAGAAGCCGAAGACGACGGCGAGGAA
>DASYQJ010000263.1:0-1859 GCA_036005605.1 Acidimicrobiia bacterium | reverse complement strand
CGGTCGAGGCGCTTGCCTTCGCCGTCGCCGTCCTCGAGGTTGGCCGAGTTGAGGATCGCCTTGCCGCCGAAGTGCTGGAGGCCGGCTTCCATGACCTGCGGCTCGGTCGAGTCGAACACGAGCGGGATCGACGCCTGCGTCGCGAAGCGCGACGCGATCTCATCCATGTCGGCCGTGCCGTCGCGCCCGACGTAGTCGACGCAGACGTCGAGCACGTGCGAGCCCTCCTTGACCTGCTCGCGCGCCATCTGCACGCACGTCTCCCAGTCCTCCTCGAGCATCGACTCGCGGAACTTCTTCGAGCCGTTGGTGTTGGTGCGCTCTCCGACGACGAGGAACGACGTCTCCTGGTGGAAGGGCACGTGGCTGTAGATCGACGCGCAGCCGGGCTCGTGCACCGGGTGGCGCTCGAGGGGGGCGCGGTTGCCGATGGTCTCGACGACGCGGCGCAGGTGCTCGGGCGTCGTGCCGCAACACCCGCCGACGATGTTGACGCCGAGCTCGCTCGTGAACCGGTCGTGCGCCTCGGCGAGCTCGTCGGGTGTCAGGTCGTAGTGCGTCCGCCCGTCGACGACGGACGGCAGTCCTGCGTTCGGGAGCGCCGACAGGAACGCGCGCGCGTGCTGTGACAGGTGCCGGAGGTGCTCGGTCATCTCGCTCGGACCGGTGGCGCAGTTCAAGCCGATCACCTCGGGCTTCAGCGCCTCGAGCGCAGTGAGCGCGGCACCGATCTCGGTGCCGACCAGCATCCGCCCGGTCAGCTCCACCGTCACTTGCACCATCAGTGGGACTTCGCGACCCGCCTTCGCCATGGCGCGCCGGGCCGCGACGATTGCGGCCTTTCCCTGGAGAAGGTCGTACACGGTTTCGACGAGGAGGACGTCGACGCCGCCGGCGAGCAGGCCGTCGATCTGCGTCTCGTAGCCGTCGCGCAGCTCGGCGAACCCGATGGCGCCAAGTGAAGGGAGCTTGGTGCCGGGGCCGATCGAGCCGATCACCCAGCGGGGACGGTCCGGCGTGGCGAAGCCCGAAGCGACCTCCTTGGCGATGCGGGCGGCAGCCTCGTTGAGCTCGAACGTCTTCTCGGGGATGCCGTACTCCGCCAGGACGATGGGAAACGACCCGAACGTGGCCGTCTCGACCGCGTCGACTCCGACGTCGAAGAACTCTCGGTGCATCTCGGCGATGAGGTCAGGCCGGGTGAGCACCACGTGCTCGTTGCAGCCCTCGAGCTCCGGACCACCGAAGTCGTCGGGGCCGAGATCCTGGTCCTGCACCCACGTCCCGAACGCGCCGTCGAAGATCAGGACGCGATCACGAAGGGCCGCAAGGAAATCGGACATCGGGGACAGGCTACCGGAGCGCCCCCCGTGCTCTCGCTGTCACTTTCGCGTGAGCTTCGTCGCGCGTCTGAGCGCCCGCAACAGAGGACCGGCCGGGCTGGTCATCACCTTTTCCCGAAGCCGGGAGGGCGGCGGGCCCGGCGGGAGCCGGACGCCGTTGTTCCGCCCCTTGGCGAGCACGACGATGAACTCGTCGTCGTCCACGTGCTCAGGCGGCGCGAAGGCGAGGACCTCGAAGTCGAGGCCGACCTTCTCGCGCACCGCGACGAAGAAGTCGAGGAACGTGTCCGGCTGCCAGCAGTGGAAATGGATGCTGTACGCGTCCGACATGAGACCCTCGACGTAGCTCTCGAACTCGGTCGGTTGGACGTGGACGACGTGACGTGCCCAGTCGACGTAGTGGTCGCGCCGGCTGGCGACAGCGCCCTCCTCGTGGTCGCGCAGCAGGTGGTCGACGCTCGTCAGCTCGCGCGCGCTGTCGAAGGTCCGGCGCTGATCCGGGAGACCCAGGTACAG
>DASYQJ010000262.1:0-4683 GCA_036005605.1 Acidimicrobiia bacterium | reverse complement strand
ATGCAGCTCTCGGTGTTTAGCTTTCGGCTTTCAGCTCTCAGCTTTCAGCTTAATGCACCTGAACGCGAACACTGAAGCGGCGGTTGAAGCAGGCATGCGACGGTTGGGAACTGAAGGCTGAGAGCTGATAGCTGACAGCTGAAAGCTGACAGCTGAAACGTGATAGCGATATGATTCGCAGTTCATGCCTACGCCCGTCGACATTGCTCCCGCGCGCGGCAAGCTTGGCCTGCTGCTGGTCGGTCTTGGCGCCGTCAGCACCACGACCATCGCCGGCGTGCTCGCCATTCGCAACGGATTTGCCAAGCCCATCGGCTCGCTGACGCAAATGGGCACAGTTCGCCTCGGCAAGCGGACCGAGGGACGGTCGCCGAAGATCAGCGACGTGGTGCCGTTGACGCCCCTCAACGATCTGGTGTTCGGCGGCTGGGATATCTTCGAAGAGGACTGTTACGCTGCGGCAAAGACCGCGGGCGTCATCGAGCCGTCGCTGCTCGACAAGGTCCGCCCGGAGCTCGAACAGATCCGGCCGTGGCCGGCGGTCTTCGACAGCCACTACGTCAAGCGGCTCGACGGCCCGAACGTGAAGAAAGGCAAGAACAAGAAGGAGCTCGCCGAGCAGGTCGCGGCGGACATCCGGAAGTTCAGGGCCGATCACCAGCTGGATCGCCTGGTGATGATCTGGGCCGGGAGCACCGAGATTTTCGCGACCGAGTCACCGGCACATCAGACGGTCGAACACTTCGAGCGCGCGCTCGAGCAGAACGATCCGTCGATCCCGTCGAGCATGGTGTACGCCTACGCGGCCATTCGCGAGGGGATCCCGTACGCGAATGCGGCGCCCAACCTCACCGCCGACATCCCGGCGCTCGTCGATCTCGCGGCGCGCACGAAGGCGCCGCTCGCCGGCAAGGATCTGAAGACGGGGCAGACGCTGATCAAGACGATTGTCGCTCCCGGGCTGAAGGCGCGGCTGATTGGCGTGGACGGCTGGTACTCCACCAACATCCTCGGCAACCGCGACGGTGAGGTGCTCGACGACCCCGAGAGCTTCCGGACGAAGGAGGAGTCCAAGCTCGGCGTGCTCGAGGAGGTGCTCGACCCCGAGCTGTACCCGCAGCTCTACGGCGACGTGTACCACAAGGTCCGGATCAACTACTACCCACCCCGCGGCGACAACAAGGAGGGGTGGGACAACGTCGACCTGTTCGGATGGCTCGGCTACCCGATGCAACTCAAGATCGACTTCATGTGCCGCGACTCGATCCTCGCCGCCCCGTTGGCCCTCGACCTGTGCCTGTTCCTCGACCTGGCCCGCCGGGCCGGGCTCGGCGGCATCCAGGAGTGGCTGAGCTTCTACTTCAAGTCCCCGCAGGTCGCGCCCGGCCTCTATCCCGAGCACGACCTGTTCATCCAGCAGACCAAGCTCCGCAACACGCTCCGTTGGATGATGGGCGAGGAGCAGATCACGCACCTCGGGATGGACTACTACCTCGAGGAATAGCGGTTCTCGCTCGGTTCCGGCCTCTCAGACACCCATGCGACACGGGTCGAACGCTTTGACGGCGAGCACTCGCTGGACGGATCGGTTGATCTGGGTCTCGTCGAGTCGGTGAGACGTGACCGCGTCCGCGAGGAAGCTGAGCAGGTCGGGGACGCGCGCGTTCGACACGAGCAGCGCCATGTCGCTGCCGGCGGCCAAGGCTCGCAGCGTCGCCTCGGGGACGCTGTACGTCTGTCGGACTGCGGCCATCTCGCTGAGGTCGTCGGTGATGACGAAGCCGTCGTACCCGAGCTCGGTTCGCAAGAGGTCGTGCACGGCGTTCGCGCTCACCGACGCGGGCTCGTCGGGCGCCGTGAGCCCGGGCACGTCGAGGTGACCGGTCATGACTCCGATCGGCGGCACGCCGAAGAGATTCCGGTACGGAACGAGGTCCGAAGCCTCCAGGTCGACGATGGGCGGCGTCACCGCCGCTTGCCGGTGGGAGTCGCCGGTAGCGTGACCGTGCCCTGGGAAGTGCTTCAACACGGGAACGACGCCGGCGTCCCGAAGGCCGTCAGCGAACGCTCCCGCGTACTCGGAGACGACGCGCGGATCGTCGCTGAACGACCGGTCGCCGATCACCTGACCGCTGCTCTGACTCGACACGTCCACGACCGGGGCCAGGTCCATCGTGACGCCGGCGTCTCGCAATGCGCGGCCCCGTTGCGCAGCGATCTCGCGCACCTGTGCCGGCGTCATCGTCTGCGCCATTGCGCGTGCACTGGGGATGGGACCGGCGATCTCATCGATCCGCTGCACTCGGCCGCCTTCTTCGTCGACGGCCACGAGTGGCCGGACCGGCCCGACCGTTGCGAGCCGCGCGAGGCTGCCGTCGACGAAGATGCCCGTTGCCTGACCGCCGACGAAGACGCCGCCCACGCCGTACCGGGTCACGAGCGCCGCAGCCTCGTTGCCGCCTTGTGCGTCGACGCCGATCATCAGGAGCTGCGCCAGGCGCTGTTCGAGCGGCCAACTCGCGATCACAGCCTGCGGGTCGCATGGCGGGCTCGTCGCCGCGGGCTGCGTACGCGATCTGTCCGGGCCCTTCCGCGAGGCGGAAGTTTTCTTCCCGCCGTCGTCGTTGATCGTCCACCAGCCGATGAGGGCGGCGAGGACGATCACGGTCACCGACACGGCGACGGCCGGTACGGCGAGCGCAGCCCGATTCCTCGCCACCGGCGCAGCCTACGGGCCGACGCGACGAGCAACGCGCCGGTCAACTCACCAGGCCTCTGTACCAGGCGGCCTGATCCGGTGCCCGGCCCGCGGCCAAACAGGTCAGGCATCACGCCCTCGCCGCATGCGTCGGCCTACCGTGTCGGACGCAACAGATGCGGGTATCGCGTACTCCGTGTCCTCACGGGGTGGAAGAAAGAGCCTCCCTGGTGCCAAGGAGAGCAAGAAGGAGAGAGGTACATGACGAAGACCGAGTTGGAGCGCGCGGTCGCCGATGCGGCAGGCGTGGAGAAACGCACGGCGGCGGCGGTGCTCGATGCGCTGGAGGAGGTCGTCACAAGCAACGTCCGGAAGGGTGACGCCGTCACCATCCGTCCCGGCTTCATCAAGGTGAGCCGGAAGGATGTGAAGGCGCGCAAGGCTCGCGAGGGCACGAATCCCTTCACGGGCGAGCCGACCGTGTTCAAGGCCCGTCCGGCGTCGAAAACGGCGAAGGTCACGGCTTTGAAGAAGCTGAAGGATGGTGTCGGAGCGAAATCGCGCTGACCAAGTCGACGAGCGCACCGCGCTCACTCAGTGGCGCGCAAGGCCTCCTCGCCCGCCTCGGTGAGACGGTACGCGTAGGTCGTGGGTTCGTCGCGGGCGAACCGACCGATTCGGCGTTCGACGTAACCGCGATCAGCGAGCCGCTCGAGTGCGGTGCGAATCACATCCGCGTTGTGCCGTATCTCGGCGCGGAGGTAGCGGTTGGTGTCGGCGACTTGGGCGTGCGACGCCTGTTGGAGAAGCTGGATACGCAGGAAGCGGAGGATCGCGTCCTCGTCGCCGGAGAGGTCGTCCATTGACGGGAAGGGCGGCGGCGACTGTTTCATCGCGCTGTTGGTGATCCGCTTCACGCCTACCCCCGGGACGAGCGCCAGGTTCCAACACCCGCGCTGACACGTCAAGACTGAATCGCGGATCCCTCCGTAATTTCGGTCCGGTCAGCTCGCGCAGACGGCGGCGCGGCTGGAGAGGCCGATCCCGCGGCGGCCTTCGCGGATCGGGTTCACGTCGCGGCCGTTGGTGAGGTAGCAGAAGGAGAGGCCGCTCTCGGGGTCGGCCCAGGCGATTTGTCCTCCGGCTCCGTTGTGTCCGAATGTGCGTGGCGACTGGGTGTGCCCGAACCCGCGCCGGTTGGCGTTCCCGTCGTCGCCGGCGACGACGACGCCGAGGGCGCGGTTGGCGGGCGCGCCGAGTGCCAGGAGGTCGGGGAACGTGTTGCGCACCCGGCCGGTGGCGTCGGCGAGGACGTCCGGGTCCCAGAGCTCGTCGGGGTTGTGGAGCAGCGCTTGGTAGAAGAGCGCGACCGTGGCCGCGGTGGCGACGCCGCCCCCGCCGGGGACGCCGACGGCACGTACGTCGGGCCGGTTGAACGACAGCAACGCGTCGTCGGTCACCTCGGTGACGGGCAGCTCCGGCACGCCGAAGATCGCCTCGAGCTCGTCGGGCGACGCCGGCTCGCCGCACAACGAGAGCTCGGCGATGCCGTCCTGGTCGTCGGGCGGGATGCCGACGACGCGCGACAGGCCGAGCGCGCCCGTCACCCGCTCGTGGATGAACTCGCGGTAGTCGCGCCCGGAGCCGCGCTCGATGAGCTCGGCGAGCACCCAGTGCGCCGAGGTCGGGTGGTACTCGTGGGCGGTGCCGGGCTCCCAGTTGAGCCGCCAGCGGGCGAACGCCTCGAGGCGGCGGTCACGGTCGGCCCAAGCCGGCGGACCCAGCGGCGCACGCGGGACCCCCGAGGTGTGCAGCAACACCTGCTCGACGGTGACGACGTCTTTGCCGTTGGTGGCGAACTCGGGGATGTAGTTTGCGACGCGACGATCGATGTCGAGGCTGCCCTCGCCGATGAGGAGCCACGCTGCGCTGGCGACGAACGCCTTCGTGGCCGAGAAGATGACGTAACGGGTGTCCAGCCCGGC
>DASYQJ010000261.1:0-6699 GCA_036005605.1 Acidimicrobiia bacterium | reverse complement strand
GGATCAACTTCGGCCAGGGCTACCTGTTCGGTTATCCCGAGCCGGTCGATGCGTATCTGAACGACGCCCAGCGTCGCTGAGGTACGCCTCGTGCGCGGATCACCGGTCGCGGAGGAACCAGCCGCGCGGGTCCCAGCGGCGCAGGGCGGCGATCTCGTCTGCCGTCGGCGGCGGCAGCTCCCGAATGTCGCCGGCCACTGCAAGGTCCCAGCCGCAGGCGGCGCGCGCCGCGTCGACCCGTTCGGCGACCGAGCCGTCACCGGCCGGCACGCCCGTGAGCACGAGCTCATCGCTCGCGATCTTCTCGAGCGTGCCGAGATCCGTCACGAGGGCGCGCACAGCACGACCCGGTGAGGTGACGTAGCCGCACTCGGGTGGCGTGCGCCCGGGCGTGAGGGTCGCGACCACGATCGCCTCGGCCGCGACGCTGGCGACGTCGTTGCCGCCGCCCGAGCCCACGAGGAACGGGCCGTCGGGGACGAGCGTCGAGTTGATGTTGCCGAAGCGGTCGACCTGCGCGCCGCCGAGGCACGCCACGGTGGTCGTCCCCGGCCCGCCGACGAGCGTGCCCAGAACGAGACCGGCGTCGCCCAGCATCGTGGAACGCGGGAAGTTGCGGTGGTTGAGGACGAACGGATCGGCCGGCGTCGGCTCGTAGCCCCACAGCCCGATCTCGGCCGTGAGCTGCACGTCGCAGCCGGCGGACCGGGCCTGCGCGACGCCGAGCCATGCCGACAGGTTGGCGACACCGGCGCCGGCGAGCACCGCGTTCGCATCGAGCGCCCGCACGCGTTCGGCGAGGTGCCGGGCGCCGGAGACGGCGGCCAGCTCCCACCGGTTGGGGGGTGCGTCGAGGTCGGGTTGGTACGCGGCCTCGTCGGAGTGCCACGAGTCGGGGTCGGCCTTGGCTCGCAGCGCCGCGATCCGGTCACGACCGAGACGGGCGAGGTACTCCTGCTGGTCGACGTCGAGCACCCAGTGACGGATCCAGTCGTCGAAGTCGTCGCCGCGACTCGCTGCCCGCGCCTCGACCCAGAACTCGTAGTCCTCGCCGTACCCGTCGACCGGCAGGTCACCCGTGAACAATCCGCCCGGGTGCGCGCCCTTCGCCGCTTCGCAGACGGCGAGGACCCGGTGCGCAGGGATGCGAACGAGGTGCGACCACGGGCGGAGATCGTCGACGACCCGCTCGACGGTGACGACCGCGCCCCGGCGCGCGGCCAGCGCGCCCCACGCTCCTTCCAGGAGCGGAGGATGGAGCGCGACGTTCCCCTGCCGGTCCGCGACCGGGGCGTGCAACAGCGCAACGTCCGGGTGCAACGGGGCGAGCAGCCCGACCTCGCCGAAGGGCGACGCGACGCGGGCGTACGCGTCGTTCGCCTCCATCGACGAACCGCCGATCGAGCGAGTGACGACGGCCGGGAGGTTGCATGCCGCTGCCTCGAGCCGCTGCGCGAAGGCGAGGAAGGACCAGTGCTCCACCGCGACCTCGCCCCGCTCGTACGCCCGGGCGAAGATCGGGTTCGGCGTGAAGTTCGGGAACGTGTCGCCCGAGTACCCGGTCACGACCTTCTCGACGAGCCCGCCCTTGAAGAAGAGCGTCCCCAGGCTCGACAGGCTCAGCATCACCAGCGTGAACCGCGGGTCTCTCCCCCACCACTGGCGCACGACCTCGCGCGCGGCGGCCGTCCAGCGGGTGTGCCCGACGAGGACGTGGAGCGCGTCGCCGGGACGAACATGCTCGGCGACGGCGTCGTGCAGCGAGGTGAACTTGTCGCGACCCGTCTGCGTCACGCGCTGTCGAGCACGAGGTCGGCCAGTCGGCGGCGCTGCCAGCCCTGGTAGCCGAGCATCGCGTCGTTCATCTTCGCCCGCTTGTAGTACAGGTGCGCGTCGCAGTCCCAGGTGAACCCGACGCCTCCGTGGATCTGGATGTCCTCGCCGGAGATGAACACGGCGGCCTCGGCGACGAACCCTTTCGCCATGGCAGCGGCGCGCTCACGGCTCGGGTCGTCGACGTCGGACGTCCACGCCGCGTAGTGCGTCCCCACGCGCGCCAGTTCGAGCCGGTGCAGCATGTCGACGGCCTTGTGGCGGATGGCCTGGAAGCTCGCGATCGGCCGGTCGAACTGCACGCGCACCTTTGCGTACTCCGTCGCGAGACTGAGCGCGGCATCGCACGCACCGACGAGCTCCGCCGCCAGCATGACCGACGCGTCGTCGACCACCCGCGCCCACAGCGCGGTCTGGTCGCCGCGGGGGCCGACGGGCACCGCTCGGCGCTCCTCGAGGACGAGACGGGCTGCTTTGCGCGTCGGGTCCATGGTCGGGACCGCCTCGCCGCGCGGGGCTTCGAGCAGGAAGGAGCCGAGTCCCTCCTCGGTACGCGCGACGACGATCACCCAGTCCGCCGTGTGCCCGTCGAGCACGAGCGGCTTCTGGCCCGTGAGCACCCAGTCGGCGCCCTTGCGCCTGGCCCGTGTGTGCACGCGGTCGACAGGGTCATCGTGGCCGAGCTCCTCGAGCGCGACCGTGCCCCGGATGGCGCCCGACGCGAGCTGCGCGAGCAGGTCGGCGTCCTCGAGCCGGCGAGCCGCGAGCGTTGCGAAGACCGACGACGAGAAGAACGGCCCCGGGAGCGGCAGGCGCCCCATCTCCTCCATCACGACGGCCATGTCGACGAGCCCGAGACCGAGGCCGCCGTTCGTCTCGGGGACGAGCAGGCCGGGCCACCCGAGCTCCGCGACCTTGTCCCACATCGCGTCGGTGAAGCCGCGCTCGTCGTCGGCCATGTCCCGCACGTAGCCGCTCTGTGCCTCGCGCGTGAGGAACGCGCGCACCGACTCGCGGAGCGCGTCTTGATCGTCGTTGAAGGTGAAATCCAAGGGAACGCGGCCTCCCGAGAAACCTGACACGGATGTTAGTGTTTGTTCGATGGATTTCGCGTACTCCCCGGAAGACATCGCGTTCCGTGACGAGTTCCGAGGGTGGCTCGAGGAGAACCTGCCGAAGTTTCTCGCCGACTGGGGCGGTGACGAGGATCTCCCTCTTGGCGCCGTCGCAAGCTCCGGCTCCGCGGCAGCAGTCGGCAAAGCCGCGGCTGCCGCGGGCGGCGGCCGCGCCGGCGGCACGTCGTCGAGCGTCTCCCGCAGCCAGGAGCGACGCAAGGACTGGCAGCGCCGGCTCAACGAAGGCCGGTGGGCGGCAATCAACTGGCCCAAGGACTGGGGCGGGCGCGAGGCGACACCGGTCCAGAACGTGATCCACGCCGAGGAGAACGCGCGGGTGCGCGCGCCGGGCATCTACAACGCCAACGGCATCTGGCAGATCGGTCCCATGATCATCAAGTGGGGCACCGACGAGCAGAAACAGCGATGGCTGCCAGGCATCCTCGACGCGTCGGAGCACTGGTGCCAGGGATTCAGCGAGCCGGAGGCCGGGTCCGACCTCGCCAACCTGCGTACGACCGCGATCCGCGACGGTGACGAGTACGTCGTCAACGGCCAGAAGATCTGGATCTCGACCGCGCACCTCGCCGACTGGGGACTCTTCCTCCTTCGGACCGATCCCGGCGCCATCGAGCGCGGCGCCAAGCACGAGGGCATCACCGCGTTCATCATCAACATGCACACGCCGGGCATCGAGTGCCGCCCGATCCGCGACATCGCCGGCGACGAGCTCTTCAACGAGGTCTGGTTCACGGACGCGCGCGTCCCCGCCGACTGCCGCCTGGGCGAAGAAGACCAGGGCTGGCAGGTCGCGATGGGGACGCTCGGACATGAGCGCGTCGGCACCGCAGGCCTCGCGATCACGATGGCCGCGGACCTGCGCTCGATGATCTCGGCCGCCAAGGCGACGAACCCGGATGCGCTGCGCGACCCCGAGATCCGCGAGCGGATCGCCCGGGCGTTCACGGACATCGAGTACACGAAGCTGCTCAACTACCGGGCACTCACGAAGATCATCAAGGGCGAGAAGAACTGGCCCGAGGTCCCGCTGGCGAAGCTGCAGTGGAGCTACCTGGCTCAGACGCTCGCCGAGCTCGCCGTCGACCTGCTCGGCCCGGCGGGGCTCCTCGCCAAGGGCGGCCCCGACGCCGTCGACGGCGGCACCTGGGCGCGCCTGTACTCGTTCCAGCGCTACACGACGATCGGCGCCGGCGCCACCGAGGTGCAGAAGAACATCATCGCCGACCGCGCCCTCCTCCCCCGCAAGTAGCGCAACGGTCGTCGAGCCGGTGCAGCTCGGCCTCGTCACCCCGGTCGTCACGAGACTTCCCCAAGCGCACGCGACGTGGGAGGAGACCGCGGGCATCGACGAGATCGCCCGCGTCGCCGTCGAGGCGGAACGGCTCGGCTACCACCACCTCACGTGCAGCGAGCACGTCGCACTCCCCGCTGCCGTGGTCGACACACGCGGCGCCACCTACTGGGACCCGCTCCCGACGTTCGGGTACATCGCCGCCCGCACGACGACCATCCGGTTGGCCACGCACGTGCTCGTCCTCGGCTATCACCACCCGCTCGCGATCGCCAAGCGTTACGGCACGCTCGATCGTGTCTCCGGCGGGCGGCTCGTCCTCGGCGTCGGCGTCGGCTCGCTCCGCGAAGAGTTCGACCTGCTCGGCGTCGAGTTCGAAGGGCGTGGTGATCGCGCCGACGACGCCATCCGCGCCCTGCGCGCGTCACTGTCCCAGCTCGAGCCCGAGTACCGGGGCGAGCACTATACGTACGACGGCTTCGTGGTCGACCCGTGTGCCGTGCAGCCGCGCGTCCCGATCTGGGTCGGCGGCCGGACGGCACGATCTCTGCGCCGGGCGATCGAGCTCGCTGACGGCTGGGCGCCCTTCGGCCTGTCACGCGCGGTCCTCGCCGCCATGATCGCCCGAGCACGCGAGAGCGCGGCTTGGGACGCTCGCGCGCAGGCAGCCGACGCGCCGCCGTTCGAGCTCGTATTGCAGAACGAGAACCCTTTCGACCCCGGCGCCGAGCCCGAGCGGGTCCGCGACTCCGCAGAACGCCTGGCCGACGCGGGCGCGACGACGCTCAACGTGCGCGTCGTGCACCACTCGCTCGAGCACTACCTGGAGCAGCTCGCCGCAATGCGCGAGCTGATCCCCTAGGTTTCGGCAGGCTTCCAGTCACCGAGCAGCTCACCTAGACGCTCGGCGCCCGAGGGTGTCACCCGCAGCGCGCGAGTGTCGCGGCGGCGAGTCACCCACTTGTCTTCGAGGAGCGCATCGAGAACGGCGCGGCCGAGCGCGCCGGCGACGTGCGGTCGCCGCTCGGTCCAGTCGAGACAACTGCGCACAACCGGCCTGCGACCCGCAGGAAGGGTCGTGACGCCGAGATAGTCCAGCGTCGGATGCTCGGTCCGCACCAGGTTGCCGATGGTGCCCGGTTCCAACTCGTCGACGATCCCGTCCTCCACGAGCCGTGCGGTCAACGCAACGCCCAGAGCGCCGGCGGGATGGTCGTAGCACGTGCGCGCAGTGCGCAAGGCAATGTTCCGTTCCGCGCCGGCGAGCCCTCGAACCGGCTTCGCCGGCGCGATCTCGGTCAGCGCTTCGATTGCACGAGCGACGTCGGCGCCCGAGAGGGCGACGAGGCGTTGCCGGCCGCGCGGCTCGATCGCGACAATCCCGGCGTCGGCGAGCTCGCGGACGTGGTCCGTCGCTGTCGCGGGTGCGACGCCGGCGGCGCCCGCCAGCTCTCCGATCGGGTGCTGTTGCCCGTCCAACACCGCAAGCACCATGTCGGCGCGGGCCGGCTCCGCCAGCGCACGTGCGATTCGTGCGAGATCAGGCTCTCCATTCATGTCACCCAGCGTAAGTCCCGCACCTTTCGGTCTCGACCAAAGGGTTGACGCCGTAGCGTCCTTCGCGGCGTCACACAACCGCCAACGGAGAGGAGTTGCCATCGTGAACCGAGCCCGCGTGGACACACGTGCGACCGATTGGGTGGCCGCAGGCGAGATCCGCCCCGACTACGCGGTGGACACCGGCGTGTTCCTGAAGCTCCTCCGTCGACCTGATGACGGCGGCGGATGCTGGCACTGGCTGATCCGGTTCGCGCCGCCGGAGAGGCGCGCGATCCGCATCACCGCCGTCGCCGAATCCGACGAGGAGATCTTCTTCCTCAGCGACGAGTCAGGTGAGGATCGCGCCGGCGTGTACTCGTGCAATCCCGCCGGCCTGCGGCACGGCATCACGGTCACCGCGGAGACCGTCGCGCTCGTGCACTATCACGGCGAGCCGGACCGGATCCTGCGCGCCGAAGTCGTCGAGCTCCAACAAGCCGCGACTTAGCCCGCGGCGACGGCGGCTCCGCCGATCGTCGCCGCAGGAGCCGGAGCTTGCGACGGCGACAAACTAGGGATGGACCAGCGCGCTTGTGTGGCGGGCGATCACGCGGTCCTCGTCGGTGCGCTCGACCCGGACGACACACGCGCTGCTGGGCACGCTGATCACGGCTGCGTCCGCGGCATTGGCCGCGTGGTCGAGTTCGACGCCCAGGTGCTCGAGCCCGCCGCAGATGCCGGCGCGGACCGCGGCCGCCCTCTCGCCGATGCCGCCGGTGAACACGAGCGTGTCGAGCCCGCCGAGCACCGTCGCCAGCGCGCCGACGTGCTTGCGGGCCTGGTAGCAGAAGGCGTCGACGGCGAGCGCGGCGCGCCGGTCCTGCTCCCGCCGCTCGAGCA
>DASYQJ010000260.1:0-7320 GCA_036005605.1 Acidimicrobiia bacterium | reverse complement strand
GGCGAGACCGTCTTCGCGGGGCGCGACTCGGTGAAGCGCTTCGGCGGGCTCATCCCGCCGATCAATCCGATCGCGCTCGCCAGCCTGTCGCTCGGGATGGCGCGCCTCGACGCGATGGCGAAGCGCGTGCCGCTCGACGAGCCCTGGACGGCGCGCCGGGCGAAGGCTTGGGACGCCCGCAGCGCCGCACAGTGGATCGACACCGCCACCGTGCCGGCGCGCGACGGGCAGGGCCTGCTCGCCGCCGCCGTGCGCGGCCTCTTCAACTGCGACCCCGCGGAGGTGTCGCTGCTGCACGTCCTCTACCTCATCCGGTCGGCGAACGGGCTCAACCACCTGCTGTCGGTCGAGGGCGGCTATCAGCAGGACCGCGTCACGGGTGGGGCGCAGACGATGGCCGACCGCGTCGCCGCCGAGCTCGGCGACGCGCTCCTGCTCGAGCGGCCGGTGCGTGAGATCACCCAGGACGGCGGCGGCGTGGTGGTGCGCGGCGACGGCGTCGAGTTGCGCGCCCGGCGAGTGATCATCGCCATTCCGCCCACGCTGTCGGGCCACCTGACCTACGAGCCGCAGCTCCCGGTCGACCGGGCATTGCTCGTGCAGAGCATGCCGGCGGGATCGATCCTGAAGGTCTCGGTGATGTACGACGAGCCGTTCTGGCGGACGGACGGTCTCAACGGCCAGTCGGTCGCGACCGCGTCGCCGATCGAGATGACGTTGGACGCCTCGCCGAGTTCTGGGGTGCCCGGTGTGCTCGCCGCGTTCGGCTTCGGCCCGTTTGCACGCACGCTCGGCGACCTCGATCCCGACGAGCGACGCCGCCTCGTGCTCGACGCCCTCGTGACGCGCTTCGGGTGGCGCGCCGGGCAACCGGTCCATTACGAGGAGATCGACTGGGCCGAGGAGCGGTGGACGCGCGGCTGCTTCATGGCGCACATGCCGCCGGGCGTGATCACCCAGTTCGGACGGGCGCTGCGGGCGCCGGTCGGGCGGATCCACTGGGCCGGCAGCGAGACGGCCACCGTGTCGCACGGGAGCATCGACGGCGCCATCCGGTCAGGCGAGCGCGCCGCGGCCGAGGTGCTCGCGACGGACTGAGATTCGCGACCATCCACCAATCGCGCCGCTGCGCTGGTTACCTTGCAGCGCATGCCGCGACTGGGCATGACTGCCCGCGCTCGCGCCATCGAGTGGTGGCGACGATGCCGCACCGACCCGGAGAAGCGCGACTTCCGCCGTATCGGCGTCGTCGCCTTCGGCGTCGTGGGCGCCTCCGTGATCCTGGCCAAGGTCACCCAGGAGACGCCCGTGGGCGGATACGTGAGGGCGTTCGCGATCACGATGTTCGGGCTCGCCACGATCGCGCTGCTCGCCGTCGTCCTCTTGATGGGCGAGGAGATGGTCGACGCGATGGATGAGACCGACCCGCTGCGCGTGCGCCACGGCGGCGCCTACGGGCCCCGCGTCAAGCGGTTCTTCCGGGACCTCCGGAGCGCGAGCCGGGCGTGGATCAAAACGCGGCCCGCCAAGGTTGCCGCCCTGCGCCACGACCTCACGCGCGATTCCCTCGCCCGACTGGTCGCCGCATCGGGTGCGGCACTGGGCGGCATCCCGCCTGCCGACGCCGAGACGCCTGACGGGGCCGGGCGGCTCGCTCGGGTCAAGAGCGCGCCGCCTCCGTCGCCCGAAGAGGAACCGGCTGGGCCGACCGCGCAGACGGACACGCAGGCCGAGCCGTCCCCGGCGGCACGCCGCGTGGAGGCCTCGCGAGCGACCGCACGGTCGTCGCGATCCGGGCAGCCGGTGGTGGCGCGACGGCCGACCAAGGTCCGATCGAGGCAGACGCCTCGGCCCACCCGCCGCTCGGAACGCGCCGCGCCGCGCGCTGGGCGCACGAGGAGCACCGGCGGTCGATCGACGCGCTGACACGGCGGGCACGCAGACACGTCATCTACCGTGTCGCCGATGAGCACAACCGAGCCGGCCCGTCCGCAGACCCCACGCATCCCACCCCTCGGGGACGACGAGATGGACGAGGAGACGAGCGCGCTCCTCGAGGAGGTCCGGCTGCCGAACGCCGAGGCCGTCAACATCTTCGCCACGCTCGTCCGCTACCCCGGCCTGTACCGCCGGTGGATGCCGTTCGCGGGCAAACTGCTCGCCGGCAAGCTGCCCGCCCGTGATCGTGAGCTCCTGATCCTGCGCTCGGCGTGGCGCTGCGCGTCGTCCTACGAGTGGGGACAACACGTGCGGCTCGCGAAGCAGACCGGGATCTCCAACGAGGAGATCGCCCGCATCGCCACCGGTCCCGACGCGCCGGGATGGGAGCCGCTCGACCGCGCGCTCCTCAGCGCTGTCGACGAGCTCCACGACGACGCGTGCGTCACCGACGCCACTTGGGCGACGCTCGCGTCTCGTTACGACGAGCGGCAGATGATCGAGCTACCGATGCTCGTCGGGCAGTACCACATGCTCGCCTTCGCGCTGAACTCACTCGGCGTGCAACGCGAGCCGGGAGTTCCCGGTCTGCCGGACGGCCCCGCGTAGGCATGGGTCCCGGGCTGTCCGACGAGGCCGCCGGGAGGGCGCCGGGCCGGGGCCGGCTCGAGGGGCGGCGGGTGCTCGTCATCGGCGCCGGCACTCGGCACACCGACGACCCCGACGCGCCAATCGGCAACGGGCGCGCCATCGCGACGCTCGCGGCCCGGGAAGGCGCCATGGTCGCCTGCGCCGACCGCGACGAGTCGGCCGCGCTCGCGACTGCCGAGCTCATCGTGGGCAACGGCGGGAGCGCCGAGGTCCTCGTGGCCGACGTCGCGCGCCCCGAGGACTGCGCGGCGGTCGTCGCCGGTGCCGAGGCGCGCCTTGGCACGCTCGACGGGCTGGTGCTGAACGTCGGCATCGGCGAGGGCCGCCGGCTCGAGGGCACGAGCGTGGAGGACTGGGATAAGACCTTCGCCGTCAACGTCCGCGCGCACTTCCTCGTCTGCCGGGCGGCGATGCCCAACCTGGCCGACGACGCGGCCGTGGTGTTCATCAGCTCGATCGCCGGCATCACCCCCGGCAGCAGCCTGCCCGCGTACGACACGTCGAAGGCGGCGCTCGGCGGCCTGTGCCGGCACGTCGCGCACGAAGGCGCGCGCCGCGGGATCCGAGCCAACGTGGTCGCGCCCGGGCTCATGGACACGCCGATCGGCCGGGCGGCGTCGGCGGGGCGGCCGTCACGGAACCGCACGCCCGTGCCGCTGCAGCGCCAGGGCACTGCGTGGGAGATCGCCTACGCGACGGTGTTCCTGCTCTCCAACGAGGCGAGCTACATCACCGGCCAGACGCTGGTCGTCGACGGAGGGCTCACCGCTCTCCGTTAGTCGTCGGGGGCGGACTTCCCCGCCCGATGCGCCTCGATCTCGGCCTGGAGCTGTTGCAGCGCCGACAGGAAGTGGCGGCGCGCTTCGTCTGCGTACGGGTTGCTGATCTGGCTCGTGTCGAACATGTCGACGGTGTGCTGCTGCTCGATGAACGCGATCTCGGCCAGCTTCTCGAACGAAGGGATGGCGAGGTCGTCCCGGTGCTTCAGCTCCAACACGTCGATCGACACGAGCGCCCGGGCGATGAAGAACGGCAATGACTGCATGTACGCCATCGCACGGTCGTGCTCGTCCGGGGAGAGCGCCACTATCTCGAGGCCGAGCTCCTGTTCCAGGAACCCCCGAAAGGTCGCGGCCGCCGGACCCCGCTGGGCGGTCACGACCACTCGCAGGCCCGGCTCGATCCGTGCCATCGACGGCGGCCCGAACAACGGGTGCGTCGCCAGCAGGTTGGCGCCGGGCGGCAGGATCTCTTCGAGAAGCTTGCCGGCCCGCTCCTTCGTCGAGACCACGTCCATCACCACGGTGTCGCGCCCGAGCAGGTCTCGGATCTCCCGCAGGACGCCCGCGAGCGCCGAGAACGGCACCGCGAGTACGACAACGTCGGCCGCCGCCACTTCGGCGAGCGAGGCCGGGCGCACGCCGTCGGTCGTGTGCTCGAGCTTGGCGTCGTCGGCGTCGTAGGCGAGGACCTTCCCTTGGCGCGCCAGCGAGGACGCGAGGAACTGCCCGAAGTGGCCGTAGCCGACGATGCCGAACGTCTCGAAGCTCATGTCCTTGCGAGCGTAACCGGGGTGCCGTCGAACGCTTCGACGGAATTCAGGCTCGAGACGCCCGCGTCCTCGACGTGCGCGCCGATGCCTTGCGCGCGGGAGCCTTCTTCGACGGGCGCCGCTTGGTCGCGCGTGATCTGCTCGCCGGCGTGCGCTTGCTCGCAGTCGCGCGCTTTCTCGCCGGCACGCGCTTGGTCACCTTGCGGCTGTTCGCCGACACACGCTTATTGGCCGAGGCGCGCTTGCTCGCTGAAGCGCGCTTGCTCGCCTTGCGCTTGGCGGCGGGACGCTTCTTCGCCTTCTTGGTCGATTTCGTCGAGTTCTTGTGTGGTGCGCTGTTCGCCCGCGTCGTCCGCTTCTTCGCCGTGTTCTTGCGAGGCGCGGCCTTCGCGCGCGTGGTTCGCTTCTTCGTGGTCGCCTTGCGCGGGCCCGTCTTCCTTGCCGTCGCGCTCCGCGCTCTCGTGTTGCCCGACCGTTTCTTCGCCCCGCCTGCCTTCGCCCCGGTCGCGCGCTTCTTCGCAGGCGCCTTCCGGGGGCGGGCCTTCCTCGTTCCGGCCTTGCGGGCCGGCGCCCGCCGCCGTCGCTGGCGGACCATCGACGGAGGCGCCATCAGCTCCTCGTACGTCGGTGGCGGCGTGCCCGCGTACTCGGGCTGCAGCTCGTCCGCCCCGAAGGCGCGTCGTCCGGCGCGCCATGCGGCGATGATGACCGCGCCGAACCCGTATGTAGCGAAGAAGAACCCGATGACGAACCCGAGGCCGGGCACGAGCGCACCGAAGCGCAGGATCCCGAATCCGGCGAAGAACGCGCCGAGCCGGCCGCTCGTCCCGCTCCCGTGGACCATGAGCCGTCCGAAGATCAGGGCGCTGGCGACGTAGCCGAGCGGCCACAACACGGCGAGCGTCCCGAGGACGGCCACGCCGAGCGGGATGCCGACGACGCTCGCCATCACGACGACGCCGAGGATGGGGGCGATGATCCCGAGGAAGAGCCCGAGGAAGAACGACGCCCATGTGCGGCGTCCGGCGACGACGACGGCGTCGGCGGCGCGCGGGAACAGCCACACGAAGAACAGCCCCAGCACCGCCGTCGAGAGGGTGACCGCCAGCCACAGCACTGCCAGGATGACGACGACGAATCCGGCGAAGAGGCTGTTGACGTCGAGCTTCTGCACGTGGCCCCGGACCGTCCCGCGTGCCGCGGTCGGCGCCGTGCGTGAGGCGACGTCGCCACGAACGTCGGCGCTCGGGCGTATGGTCGCTTTCCCGTTGAGCACGGTGATGCTGCCGTCGACGCGCCCGCTGATGACTGCGTCGCCGTCCAGCACGAGCGTGTCGCCGGTGACGCGACCGTCGACACGGAGGTCGCCGCGACCCACGTACACGGCGCCGTTCACGCGGCCGTCGATCCGGGCGGGGCCGTTCGCGGACACCGCCGGTCCGGCGACGGTTTCGCCGTTCGCCACGACGAGGCCGCCGGTCACGCTGATACGGCGGTCCTGCTCGTTTCCGCTGTCCTGGGCGCCGGCGGGATGCACACTCGCCAGCAGGAACACGAAGACAACTGCTGTCGCCGCGAGGACTCGACAGCGCATGCAGCGATCGTAACCGTGGGGAACGCGCGCTTTGGGGATGCGCGCCGCGCTACGACTGCGGTGACGTCACCGACGCGTGTTCGCCGTCGTCGGACGCTTCGACCGCGGCACCGAACGCGTCGGGCGCGGGGCCGCTCTCAGCCGTGCCGTCACGCTGGTTGCGCGCCCGCCACGCCGCGTAGACGGCGGCGATGACTGCGCTGGCCAGCACCACGCGCACCAGCAGCGCGGCCCGGCCTGCAGTCCGGCGGCGACGCCTGCGGTCCACCGGCGTGTCGACCGGCAACCGCTTCGCCGCCTCGGCGACACGGCTCTCCAGCTTCCGCTCCAGCTTCTGCGCCCGCTTCCTGGCCTTGCGACCGACTCGCTTTCGCCCCTCGGCCACAACTTCTTGCGTCGTCGCAGCGAGCTTCTTCCCGGCCTGCTCGGCCAGCTGCTGCGCGTTCTCCACGTCCAACATCGCCACGGTGATCAGCTCCTCTCGAGAGGGAGACGTTGTCTGCCTACCCGCATGCCGCCCGATTGATGCATTCGCTGCAGGCCCGTCCTCGTTTCAGGCCATTTGTTCGCTTGAGTTTGTTCGCCGGTCGGGGAGGGCAGACGCCTCAGGTCAGTCCGAACCGAAACGAAACAACGGAGGGGGCATGAACTTCATCTTGTGGCTCATCGCAGTGATCCTCGTCGTCGTGGGGATCGGCGCGCTCCTGCGACGCGAGATCATCTGGGGCGTGGTGCTCATCGTCGCCGGCCTCTTGGTCGGGCCGGGCGGCGTCAGCATCATTGCGTGAGGGGGCCGGGCGATTCGCCGGCGAGCTTGCGGAGGTGGTCGATGCGCTCGTCGAGGAGAAGCTCGCGGGCAAGGCGTTGCGCGGCCCGCGACGGCGTGGGCCCGAGAACCTGCGGGGGGAACTCGAGCCACAGCGGGGCCGTCGACCGGCTGACCTGACGGATCCGACTCGCGTCGGCGTCGAGCTTCTCGAGCGCGTGGATCAGCGACACCGGGTTGCGGGTGTACTGCACCGCGACCCGGTCTCGCTCGACACCCTGGTCGCGTAACGCCCAGACCTGGAGGGATTCCGCCAGCCGTCGCGGCACGACCCCGAGGATGGCCTTGAGGAAATTGTCGTCGTTGGGATCGTCCACCGCCGAGATCGCGCTGCCTGTGAGCGCGACGGCCCAGCTCGAGAGAGCAACGTCCCAGCTGCGGATGCGGCTCACCTCGTACGCGAGGACAGCCTCGAGCTCGTCGCGGCTCAGCCGATCACCGAGACCGGTCGTGATTCCGACGACCGTGTTGGACGGGCGCGTCCCGACACCGAACGAGTTCGGCGCAGGATCATCGATTACCGCGACGCGCGGGGCCGGGAGCCCGCTGGCGATGGCCAGCCCCTCGAGGAGATTCTTGACCTCGGTCTGCTCGTCGGCCGAGACGATGCGCGCGCGCGTCTCGGTGAGCACCCTGCGTTCGAGCCGTCGGCGCAGAAACGGAATGCGCACGAGGCCGACGAGTATGCCGATCACCGCGGACCCGGCGGCGACGACGCCGACGCCGATCGCGAAGAACGGGAGGGTGTCGGCATCCACG
>DASYQJ010000259.1:0-5888 GCA_036005605.1 Acidimicrobiia bacterium | reverse complement strand
TCGGCAGCCTCAGCCTCTGCCGGTCGCTGCTGCGAGCCGCACTGGTCGATCGCTTCCGGGTCGTGATGTTCCCGGTGATCACCGGCGCCACGGGCGCAGAACGTATCTACGACGGCTACCCCGACGTCGCACTCGAGATGATCGACAGCCGCACCTTCGACGACCGCATCCAACTGGTCGAGTACCGGCCCCGCGTGCTCGAGCACGCACCGCTCGCCACCACCGCATGATCGAAGAGCCGGGGAGTTCGCGCCCCGAGCAGCCCATGTTCGGCGACGATGAGTTCTGGTCGCCGCCTTCGTCTGAGTTTCGCGGCGGTTGTTGAGCAGTGCGGAAGGAGCCATTCATGTCGCTCACGCGTGTGCAGAACTTCTCGATCTCGCTTGACGGCTTCGGCACCGGCGACGGGCAAAGTCTCGACGCGCCGTTCGGCCATGCCGGCGAACGTTTGCATGAGTGGATGTTCGCGACGACGTGGGGCCGGGCGATGTTCGGCGGAACCGGGGGCACGGGCGGCGTGGACGACGCCTTCGCTCGTCAGCACGAGACCGGCATCGGCGCCGAGATCATGGGAGCGGGGAAGTTCGGCCCGCCAGGCTGGCACGAGGACCCGCAATGGAAGGGCTGGTGGGGCCCGAACCCGCCGTTTCACACGCCGGTGTTCGTGCTCACGCATCATCCGCGGCCGCCCATCGACATGGAGGGTGGCACGACATTCCACTTCATCGACGCGTCCCCGGACGAGGCGCTCGGAGCGGCCCGCGAAGCCGCAGGCGGACTCGACGTGCGCCTCGGCGGAGGCGCCACCGTCATCCGGGACTTCGTTGCTGCGAGGCTCGTTGACCACATGCACGTGGTAGTGGTTCCGATCCTGCTCGGCCGGGGCGTACTCCTCTGGCACGGACTGGAGAGCCTCGAACGGGACTACGCGATCGAGGCCGCATCCTCGCCGAGCGGCGTCACGCATCTGACGTTCACGCGCACCGGGACGAGGTCATGACCATTCCGCAGCGGCTGACGATGGTGACGATTGGGGGCGCGCAGCGTGCCCAAGCTGCGGGAGTTCTACCGAGCCATCGGATCGAGCGAGAACGAAGGGTCCGACGGGACGTTGACGTCGTTCACGATCGGAACTCTGCGCCTCGCGCTCTACCCGGTCGAGCTCCTGGGTGCTGAGGCGGCACCGAACGCGCCGGTGTTCGCGGCCGGCGCTTCACTAATCGGGGGGCCGACAGAACGCGAGTGGGGCGGATGCTCGGGCTACTTCTCCGATCCGGAAGGCAATCGCTGGGAGATCGCCTGGGCGCCGTGGCTCACCGAATTCGAGTAGCGCAGCGGGTCGTCGCGTGTCATCAGATTTGTCATTAGACCCCACGCCTCCCACGTCCCACGGACGCACTCGGAACGGCACGACGCGTCACTCGATCGGGGCGACCCACAGTCGCCCTCAAAGGCGCGCGTTCAAGCGTCCAGAGCTCGTCCCGATATATCAATCCAGTTTGATTGAAGTTCCGCGGTGCGGGTACGGTTCGCGTGTGGCGCAGACGGTCGTGTCCCGTCGGGGAAGCGCGAATCCGCCTCGGTTTCTGCAGCTTGTCGCGCACCCCGTTCGGTGGCGGGTGTTGCGGGAGCTGGTGCACAGCGATCGTGCGGTCCGGGAGCTGATGGAGTTGCTCGACGAGCCGCAGAGCTTGGTCTCGTACCACCTGCGTCAGTTGCGAGCCGGCGAGCTAGTAGCCAGACGTCGTAGCTCGGCCGATCGTCGGGACAGCTACTACAGCGTCGATCTCACTCGTTGCGCCGAGCTCCTCCAAGGGGCCGGTGGCGCGCTCCATCCGGGACTGTGGCTGACGCCGGCGTCGCCCCGCACGCCAAGTTCAACGAGGCCGCGCCGCCGGCCTCGAGTCTTGTTCCTCTGCACCGGGAACAGCGCACGCTCACAAATTGCCGAGGCGCTCCTCGAAGGACTTTCGGCAGGAACGGTTGAGGCCGCCAGCGCGGGCAGCCATCCCAAGCCTCTGCATCCCAATGCCATTCGGGTCATGAGGAAGCAGGGCGTCGACATCAGCGCACGCCGAACAAAGCATCTGAGCGAGTTCCTGTCGCAGCGGTTCGACTTCGTGATCACCCTGTGCGACCGGGTCCGAGAGGTCTGTCCCGAGTTTCCTGCGCATCCCGATCTCGTGCACTGGAGCATCCCAGACCCCGCACTCGAAGGAACGACCGATCGCGCCAACTATCCCGCGTTCGAGCGCACCGCATCAGAGCTCGAGACCCGGATTCGTTTCTTGCTCTGCGTGATCAATCAGCCGCCAATGAGGAGGTCCGCGTATGCCTAGCAACGAGATGGTCAATGTCCGGTACATGGTCGACGATGTCGACGACTCGGTCGCGTTCTACACCAAGCAGCTTGGGTTCAACTTGCTGTCGAGCGCGTCGCCCGCCTTCGCGGATGTCACTCGCGGCAACCTTCGGCTACTTCTCGCGGGACCACAAAGCTCCGCGGGGCGTCCGATGCCCGACGGCCGGAAGCCGGGCCCGGGGGGCTGGAACCGCATCCACTTCATCGTCGATGACATCGAGTCCGAGGTGGCACGGCTACGCGACGGCGGTGGCACGTTTCGCAACGACATCGTTACCGGACCCGGCGGAAAGCAGATCCTTCTCGAAGATCCCTCGGGCAACGTGATCGAGCTCTTCCAACCCGCAGAACGCTAACTCCGACACCTATCAGCGCCGTCACTTCGGCGCGAATCGCTGGCCGCCGTCCAGGCGGAGCGTCACGCCGTTGAGCATCGGTGTCTCGATCATCGCAATCGCGATACGCGCGTACTCGTCGGGGTGACCCATCCGCTTGGGAAAGGCTGCGTCCTTCGTCAGCTGCTCGGCGAAGTCGTCAGGGATCCCAGCGGTGAGGCCGGTCGAGAAAAGACTCGGCGCGATCGCGTTCACACGGATCCCGTAGGAACCGAGGTCGCGCGCCATGGTGAGCATCATTCCTGCGATGCCGGCTTTCGCCGCCGTGTAGGCGACCTGACCGATTTGACCCTCGAAGGCGGCGATGGACGCGGTGTTGACGATCACGCCCCGCTCTCCGTCCTCCGGCTCGTTGTCGCGCATGAGCCACGCTTGGAGACGGTTGAGGTTGAACGTCCCGACGAGATTGAGCTCGACCACGCGACGGAACTCGTCGAGTGGATGCGGACCCGATGACGAGATCGTCTTCTTGGCGATGCCGCCGCCGGCGGTGTTCACCGCGACATGCAGCGCACCAAGCTCCTCGACCGCCGTGTTCAGCGCCTTCTCGACACCCGCGTCGTCGGTGACGTCACACGCATGAAACGAGGTGTCACCTCCGATCTCGCCGGCCGTCTCGGCACCGGCGGAGCTGGGGAGATCGAGGATGGCGATTTGGGCTCCGCGCTCGCTCAGCTGCTCAGCGGTGGCGCGCGCCATGCCCGAGGCGCCTCCGACGACGACTGCTTTCTTCCCGTTGATCTCCACTTCTCACCTCTGCGTCTGGGTCAAGTGCGCACCGCAAACTAGGTGACCGCTCCCTCGGCGCCGCGTTGCGAACGGGGAAGCCGGGTCGCTAGCGTCCCCGCTCGTGCGAGTGGGCCAACTTGCGCCGGTCCGGCGCGTTCTCGTCGCGACCTGCGTGTTGGCGGCCGCCGCAATCCCGCTGCTCACGAGCCCGGCGAGCGGTCAGCCCGTCCCCGACCCCCGGCAGGAAGCCAACAACGCCGCCGCCCGGTACTCGGATATCGAGACTCGCTACGGCCAGCTCGGCGACCAGATCGCGGCCCTCGAGGAAAAGATCCATGCTGGGGAGCTGCGCCGGGCGGAGCTACGGGGCATCGCTCAGCGGCGGGCAGCAGTCGCCTACAAGAACGCGGGCGCTGACCTCGGGGTGTTGTTCGAGGCGAAGAACCCGAGTGAGGGCGCGCGTTCGGCTGCGCTGCTCGACCGGGCCAACGAGGCCGACAATCACTTGGCCGCTGACATCGGCACGCTGAATGCCCAGCTCACTGCGCAGCGCGACCAGCTCGCCGCCCAGGAAAAGGAGCGCCAGGGCGCGCTCAATCAGCTCAACGGGATCGATGGTAACTTCGCCGGGGCCTACGTGGGAGGCCCGGTGCAGATCATCGACGGGATGGCGTGCCCGGTGCCCGGCGCCGCGTTCACCGACGACTACGGCCGGCCCCGCCCGGGAGGGCGCACCCACCAGGGCGTCGACATGCACGCGCCGATGGGCATCCCCGAGCTCGCGGTGGTGAGCGGCAACGTCACCTACGGCGACGGCGGCGGCGGCGGCATGGGCGCGTACATCGCCGGCGACGATGGGAACCGCTACGTCTACTACCACCTCTCCGCGTACGTAGGCCCCCCGCGCCACGTGAGCCCGGGCGAGGTCATCGGCAAGCTGGGCGCGACCGGCGACGCGACCGGGCCGCACTTGCACTTCGAGATCCATCCCGGGGGCGGGCCGGCCGTTGACCCGTACCCGACGCTCGCGCGGATCTGCTGAGACGCCGCTCGCCAGAACCCCTATCGGTTGAGGAGAAAGTTGGCGGCCGCCGTTGCGTCGGGGAACGATCCGGTGATGCCGGAGCTCATGTAGCCGGCGTCCGAGATCAACGTGATACCCGTGATCGCCGCGGCGGCGTCGCTGCACAGGAAGACCAGCGGATAGGCCTGCTCGAGCGGAGTCGAGGCCTCGACCCCCACCTCTCCCCGGTAGTCCTGCCCGAACCCGAGCCACATCTCCTTGTTCGCCTGCGCGAGCGGCGTGTCGGTCGGCCCGGGGCAGATGGCGTTGATCCGCACCCCCTCCTTGAGGAGTGGGAACGCCTGGCGGGCGACGTACGCGCAGATCGCCTGCTTCATCGACAGGTAGTCGGCCTTGCCGTGCTCCTGCACCCAACGCGCGGCCGAGTCGAAGTCGGGGGTGTCGAGGAGCTCGTTGAGTAGCGGGAGGTTTGCTTCCCAACCCAGGCCTGCGGCCGAGGAGATGAAGCCGATCGCCGATCCGCGTGGCAGCATGCGCTTGGCGAGCAACCGGTCGATCAGATGCCGGTGGCCGATGAAGTTGATCTTCTCTATGCCGGGCGTGCCGTCGGCGACGCCGGCGCACGAGAACAGCGCGTCCACCTGCCCGCCGCACTCGTCGACTCCTGCGTCGATCGACGCGGCGTCGGCGAGGTTGACGTGGATGGCCTTCGCCCCGGGCAGCGTGACGTCGGCGTAGTCCATCACCAGGACCTCGGCGCCGGCGTCTTGGAGCAGAGCGGCCGTCGCCGCGCCCATCCCGCTCGCACCGCCCACGACGAGGGCGCGCTTGCCGTCGTACCGGTATGCGTCGAAGAGGGTCATGCCTGTTTCCTATCAGCTTTGTGGCAGTGGTCCCATCTCACCAGCACCTCCCGAAGCTGCGCGAGGCTGCTGCTCACGCCAAACTCGTCGAGCACCCTCGAGACGAAGTGGGGAACCTGTGATCGACTTCGACCGCCTCGCCGTATGGATGGACGAGAACGGCCTGCCCGGAAAGGGCGAGCCGATCGAGCACACGTTCCTCTCGGGGGGCTCGCAGAACGAGATCTACGAGATCCGCCGTGGCGACGAGCGCTGCGTCATCCGGATCCCACCGCCCACCGCGCCGGTCAACAGGGACGACGGCATTCTGCGGGAGTGGCGGATCATCGAGGCGCTCGAGGGCACCGACGTGCCGCACGCGCCGGCGGTGGCCGTGTGCGACGACGCGTCGGTGCTCGGCCGGACCTTCTATCTGATGGGTCTCGTCGACGGCTGGTCGCCGATGGACCAGAGAAGCGGCTGGCCCGCTCCGTTCGACACCGACCTCGACGCTCGCGCCGGACTCGCCTTCCAGC
>DASYQJ010000258.1:0-3279 GCA_036005605.1 Acidimicrobiia bacterium | reverse complement strand
GCGGGCATGATCGAGCCGCCGTCGACGCACAGCACCTGGCCCGTCACGAGGGCGGCGTCATCGCTCGCGAAGAACACGGCCGTGCCGGCGAGATCCTCCGGCTCGAGCTTGCGCTTCATCGCGCTCATCGCCGGCAGCATGTCGATGAACGCTTCGGGAACGATCTTCTTGGTCGCCTCCGTCATCGTGACACCAGGAGCGATGCAGTTGACCGTGATGTTGTACTGCCCGAGCTGGGAAGCGAGGAACTTCGTGAGCCCGACGACGCCCCACTTCGTCTGGCTGTACGTGAACCCGGAAACCTCCTGGAACTCGCCGACGGGCACGATGTTGTACAAGTACGCGGCGCCGGAGGACTGGTTGATGATGCGACCCCAGCTCTGCTCGACCATCGTCGGTGCGCACGCCCGGGCCATCAGCCATGCGCCGTGGAGGTTCACGCTGAAGACCTTCTGCAGGTACTCGTAGTCGTTGCGCTCGTTGTCGATGTCGTAATAGAGCGCGGCGTTGTTGACCAGGATGTCGATCCCGCCGAACTGCTCCTTCGTCTTCGCCGCGCAGGCCAACGTCGACGGCTCGTCGGAGATGTCGGTCTGCACGAACGCCGTGTCGCCGAGCTTGTCGAGCTGCTCCATCGCCGAGGCGGCACGGTCCTCGTTGATCTCGGCAACGACGACCTTCGCGCCCTCGTCGAGGAAGCGCTTGGCGTACGCCAGTCCGATGCCCTGCCCGGCGCCGGTGATGATCGCGACCCTGTTGTCGAGGCGGCCCATTCGGAGGTCCCCCGGTACGCCCGGCTTACGAGCGGTGGATGAGGTTGAAGCGCTCCGTGACCGCCGGCTCGCCGCTCTTCTCGTCGCGCCACACGGTCTCGGTCACGACGAACGTCATCGTGCGGCCCTTGCT
Organism: Acidimicrobiia bacterium; assembly: GCA_036005605.1. Lineage (GTDB taxonomy): Bacteria > Actinomycetota > Acidimicrobiia > IMCC26256 > JACDBD01 > JALZAA01. Next base: position 2,373 of record DASYQJ010000258.1, on the reverse strand, counting down.
CTCCTTCTCGTACAGGTCGACGATGCGCCCCTCGCCGAGCAACACGTCACCGACCACGATCGGCCGGTGGTACGTGAACTCCTCCTCGCCGTGGAGCACGAGGCCGCCCTTGGCGACCAGCTCCCCCATCACCTTGTGCATCGGGTTCTCGCCACCGGACGGGTCCTTGGGTTGGTCCTCGGCGAAGCGCCCCCAGAACTGCATCGCGAACGACCACGTCGGCGGGGCCGGGATTCCCCCGAACCCGGCGGCCTCGGCGGCGGCCGGGTCGTGGTACACGGGATTGTCGTCCTTGAGCGCGTGAGCGAAGTTCGAGACCGGCCCGCGCTCGATGGTCACGCGGTGTGCACCGGTCGGCTTCCCGATGACGCTGCTGTCGAGGGCCATCCGTCCCTTTCGATTTCTCCTGCGCGGCTCCCCGCGCTGTTTGACGGGCGCGTGAACCACCGCGATACCGTGACGCCGACGTCAGTTTTCAACGCGGGGAGAAGGACGCGCAAATGGGGTTGCTGGACGGCAAGGTCGCCATCGTCACCGGCGCGGGCAACGGCGTAGGACGAGGTGAGGCCATCGAGCTGGCCGACCAGGGCGCGAAGGTCGTCGTGAACGACCTCGGCGTCTCGGTGACGGGCGAGGGCGCCGACAAGCGCACCGCCGACGAAGTCGTCGACGTCATCAAGAGCAGAGGCGGCGAGGCGGTCGCCAACTACGACGATGTCGCCGACTTCAACGGCGCCAAGAGCATCATCGACACCGCCGTCGAGGCGTTCGGGAAGCTCGACGTGCTCGTGAACAACGCCGGGATCCTTCGGGACAAGATGCTGTTCACGATGGGCGAGGACGAGTTCGATTCGGTCATCCGGGTGCACCTCAAGGGCACGTGGAGCACCATGCACCACGCTTCTGCGTACTGGCGCACCGAGTCCAAGGAGGGCCGCCAGCCGAGCGGGTCGATCGTCAACACGGTGTCGAGCGCCGGGCTCCAGGGCCAGGCGAGCCAGTCGAACTACGGCGCGGCCAAGGCCGGGATCGCTGCAATGACGATCATCGCCAGCCTCGAGCTGACGCGGTATGGCGTCCGCGCCAACTGCATCGGGCCCGGTGGCTTCACGCGCATGGTCGGCCAGGCCCGTCAGGACATCACGATCAAGAACCCGGAGGAGTACACGGAGTTCGACGGCATGAACCCGGGCAACTCGGCACCGGCGGTGGCGTGGCTCGCCTCCGACGAGTCCAAGCCGACGACAGGCCAGGTGTTGCGCATGGTCGGGAACTCGCTCTGCGTGTACCAGCCGTGGCAGATGGGCGAGGAGTTCTTCGCCACCGACACGGAAGGCAAGCCCGCTCGGTGGGATGCCGCCGACGTCGGCAACATCCTCAACAAGTACGTCTTCCACACCGTGAACCCCGGTATCGCTGCGCAACAGAAGCGTTAGCCTCGACCGGTGGACACCGACTTCGAGACGCTCCTCTACGAGGAGCGCGACGGCGTCGCCTGGGTCACGCTCAACCGACCGGACCGTCTGAACGCGTTCAACTCGCTCATGCAGCGCGAGCTGCACGCGTTGTGGCGCGGGCTGCGCCGCCATGACGACGTGCACTGCGTCGTCCTGACCGGTGCCGGCGAGAAAGCGTTCTGCACCGGCATCGATCGCATGGAGCAGATGGGCGACGAGGGTGACGACACCACCGATCCCGACGTCGTCGGCTCCGGCAGCACGCCGTTCATGTTCAACGACCCGGGCGACAACATCGGCCCGAAGAGCTCCGACCTCTGGAAGCCGGTGATCGCGGCCGTGAACGGCATCGCCTGCGGCGGCGCCTTCTACATGCTCGGCGAGGTCGAGTTCATCATCGCCGCCGAGCACGCGACGTTCTTCGATCCGCACGTCACATACGGCATGTCCGCCGCGTTCGAGCCAATCCACATGTCGGGCATCATGCCGTTCGGCGAGATCATGCGCCTGTCGCTGCTCGGCAACTACGAGCGCCTGTCGGCGCGGCGCGCCTACGAGATCGGGCTAGTGTCCGAAGTCGCTCCCAAGGAGCAGCTGCTCGACACAGCGGGGTGGGCCGCCGGCGCGATCGCGTCCCAACCGCCGCTCGCGATCCAGGGGACCGTGCGCGCGATCTGGGGGGCCCGCGAGCTCGGCCAGCGCCAAGCGCTGCGGCTCGGCTATGCGTACGTTGGGCTCGGCACCGACCAGGATTCGATCGCCGAGGGCCAGAAGCTGTTCGAGTCGGGCACGCGCATCGACTGGCGCCTGAGGTAGCAGGCAAGGAGTGGGCCGGCGCGTCGCAATCGTCGGGGCCGCGCTGTCCGATTGCGGCCGGCTCGACGCGACCTCGCCGTTCGAGCTGCACTACCAGGCC
>DASYQJ010000257.1:0-17019 GCA_036005605.1 Acidimicrobiia bacterium | reverse complement strand
CCGGCGCCGGCGCGGAGCCGATCGAGCGTGCGGGCCAGGATGCGGGAGATCTGCATCTGGCTCACCCCGAATCGATCGGCGATCTCGGATTGCGTGAGCCCGTCGTAGAAGCGCAGCACGACGATGTCGCGCTCACGGTCGGGGAGCGACTCGAGCAGCTGCGACACGATCATCCGCTGCTCGACAGCCTCGATGCCGCTGTCGATGTTGCCGCGCCGGTCGACGATGCCGCCCGCGCCGCTCTCGCGGTCCTCGTTCTCGATGGGCGCTGCGACGATGGCGCGCCCGGCCTCCAGCGCTTCCAGCACGTCCTCGCTGGACAGCTTGGTATCGACGGCGATCTCGGCGATCGTCGGTGAACGACCGCACCGCTGGGTGAGAGCCGCGACGCTCTGGTTCACCTCGAGCATGAGCTCCTGGAGCCGGCGTGGGACCCGCACCGCCCATCGCTTGTCGCGGAAGTGTCGCTTCAGCTCACCCTCGATCGTGGGTGTCGCAAAGCTCGAGAACGCGAGGCCGCGCTCGGGATCGAATCGCTCGACCGCCTTGAGCAGTCCGACCAAGGCGACCTGCAGGAGATCGTCGTGGCGTTCGCCGCGCCCTCCGAAGCGCCGGGACACCGCTTCGGCCAGCCCGATGTTCATCTCGATGAGTCGGTCCCGCAGGCGGCGGTCCTCGGTGCGGCGAAACTCGACGAAGAGCGCCGCCCGCTCCTGCGGGTCGATCGTCATGTCAGCGACGCCGGGCGCGCTTGACCAGGCGGAAATGCAGCGCGTCGCCGTCGCGATCGAGGTCGTGCTCATCGACGACGGCGGCGACGATGGTTCGCGACAGCTCGCTCGGTTTCGATTCGCCTCCCGGCTCGATCGGTGGCCCCGCTCCGCCCACGACCAGCCGCTCGTCCCCCAACTCGAAGACCAGCTCGACCACCCCGGTGCCGTCGGCGCGCATCACGGAGTGACACAGCTCGTCGACGGCGATGCGGAGGTCCTCGATCTCGTCGAACGTCAGACCGGCGCGGCTGCCGGCGTCTGCGGCGGCCAGGCGCGCGAGGCGCAGGAAGTCGGGCCTGCCCGGGATGATCAGCCGGATCTCGTCAGGATGTTCGGGCATTGGGAACCCCTCGTTCGCCCTTCCGGGTGCCGATGTTCCACCGAGCGTCACGCTCGTGACAAAACGGCGGAAAGCCGCGGAAGTCCAATGCCCCCAACGGCATGGCCTCGCATGGTTTCCGCAGGTCGTGGGTAGCTTGGCTGGAGCAACGCAAAATGCGTTGGGGGTACGTCCGCTGTGTCCATGATGCTCGACAAATTCGAGGACGTGGTGGGTCAATGCGAGCTGCGTCTGCAGGTCCCGCCCACCGTCGAGCACCTGCGGACGGTTCGGCTGGTCGCCGCGGATGCCGCCAATCGTGCGGGCTTCGACTGCGACCAGACCGACGATCTCCGGATCGCCGTCGACGAGGTGTGTCACGCAGTGCTCAAGAGCACGGAGGCACCGATCACCGTGGGGTTCTCCGCCGAGCCCGGGCTCGTCCGGGTCCAAGGCGCCGCCCCGCGGGAGGGCGCGCTGCGACCGCTGCACCTGCCGCGCATCTCGCAGCTCATCGTCGACGCCGTGGCGGACGACGTCGAGATCGTGGACGGGTCCGACGGCATCCGGTTCACGCTCGTGATGCGAGGGCCCCGCTGATGGTGCACGTCGGCGAACATCGCACGAGGGTGCGGCGCGCGGCCGGGGAACACGACCCGACCGGGCCCGACGCGACCCGGTCGCATCGGAACGGGAGCGAGCAGCGTCTCGACGAACGCTTCGCTCGCTACCGGCGGACGGGCAACCGTCGCCTGCGGGACGAGCTCGTCGAGGAGCACGCCCCGCTGGCGCACTTCCTCGCGAGCCGCTTCGCCAATCGCGGCGAGCAACGCGACGACCTCGTGCAGGTCGCCCTGGTCGGCTTGTTCAAGGCCGTCGAGCGGTTCGACCCGGATCGGGGCCTGCAGTTCTCGACGTTCGCCACTCCGACGATCCTCGGCGAGCTCAAGCGGCATTTCCGGGATCGTGGCTGGGCCGTGCGCGTGCCGCGCCGCGTGCAAGAGCTGCACCTCCAGCTGGGCCGCATCGTCTCGGCACTCGGCCAGGAAGAGGGGCGGTCGCCGACTCCGGCTGAGGTCGCGGAGCGGGCCGGGGTGTCCGAAGAGGCCGTGTTGGAAGCGATGGAGGCCGGGTCGCTGTACCGACTCGTCTCGCTCGACGGGTCGGTGACGCCGGACGACGAGGGTGGCGAGCTCGCATCGTGCCTCGGCGACGACGACCCCGAGTTCGAGCGGATCGAGCACCGGTCCGAGATCGACGAGCTGCTGGAAGTGCTCCCGGCACGGGAGCGGCGCATCGTGGAGCTTCGCTTCTTCGAGGGCATGACGCAGTCGGAGATCGCGGAGCGCGTCGGCGTCAGCCAGATGCACGTCTCGCGGCTGCTCACTCGGAGCCTCGAGCTGTTGCGGACGGAGGCGACCGCATGAGCGCGCCGCCGAGCCGCGCCCGGCGCCGTTCCGACCGGCGAGGCGAGAGGGCGACGGACGAGCTCACGACCGTCTTCCCCTCGGTGGCGCCCAGCGCCGCCAGCGCACGCAGATTCGTCGCCGCTGCGTTGCGGCGGTGGGAGTGCTCCGACGACTTCATCGAGTTGGTCCTCCTCTTGACCAGCGAGCTCGTCACGAACGCGTACCGGCACGCCGGCACGGAGACGCGCGTCTCGGTTCGGCTCGACGACGACTGCGCCCGCGTCGAGGTGCGCGACGTCGGCCGCGGCGAGCCGGAGCTGCGGCCGCTCGACACCGATCGCACCGACGGGCGCGGCCTCCAGATCGTCGACGCGCTCGCCGACCGATGGGGGTACCACTCGAACGCGGGCGGCACCGACGTGTGGTTCGAGCTGGTTGCCCGCCCGTAGCGGCTGGGTATCCTGCCCGCATGGTCCCCCCTCCCTCTGACCTGCCCGCGGGCGAGGACTTTCACATCTCGGTGCGCGACGACGCGGGGACGCCGACGGTGATCGTCGAGGGCGAGGTCGACGTGGCCACGGCGCCGGCGTTGCGGGACGAGCTCTACCGGCTCGTCGAGCAGGGCTCCCGCGAGATCGTCGTCGACCTCTCCGGGATGGACTTCATCGACTCGACCGGCCTCGGGGTGTTCGTCGGGGCGCTGAAGCGGGCCCGCGAGGGTGGCGGCGGCATCGAGCTGCGGGGGCTCAAGCCCTCGGCGCGCAAGGTGTTCGAGATCACCGGCCTGAGCTCCGCCTTCACGATCGCCGGCTGAGGCGATCTCCCAGGGCCGCTCCGTGGCCTGCGGCTTCGCCGCCGGCGAGGGCCCGGCGCTACCGTACGGTTCGTAGGAGTGACCGCTCCCAGAGTGGAGACGCCCATGAACCGGAGCATCCGGGCGGCGCTGCCGTGGAAGCCCGCCGCCGACACCGAGTACGGCGACATCCGCTACGAGGTCGCCGAGGGGATCGCCAAGCTCACGATCTGCCGCCCTGAGGTGCGGAACGCCTTCCGGCCCCGCACCCTCTTCGAGCTCCAGGACGCGTTCGAGCGGGCCCGGAGCGATCCCACCGTCGGCGTCATCGTGCTCACGGGCGAAGGTCCGCAGGCGTTCTGCTCCGGCGGCGACCAGCGCATCCGCGGCGACGATGGATACGTCGGCGACGACGGCATCGGTCGCCTCAACGTCCTCGACCTCCAGATCCAGATCCGCCGGCTGCCGAAGCCGGTGGTGGCGATGGTGGCCGGGTACGCGATCGGCGGCGGGCACGTCCTGCACGTCGTGTGCGACCTCACCATCGCCGCCGACAACGCCCGCTTCGGGCAGACGGGCCCGAAGGTCGGCTCCTTCGACGGTGGCTACGGGTCGGGACTCCTCGCCCGCAGCGTGGGTCAGAAGAAAGCGCGCGAGATCTGGTTCCTGTGCGACGAGTACGACGCGCAGGAAGCCCTTGACATGGGACTCGTGAACAAGGTCGTCCCGCTCGAGCAGCTCGAGATCGAAACGGTGGCCTGGTGCAAGCGCATGCTGGAGCACAGCCCGCTCGCGTTGCGCATGCTCAAAGCGTCGTTCAACGCCGCCGACGACGGTCTCGCCGGTATCCAGCAGCTCGCCGGGGACGCGACGCTCCTCTATTACATGAGCGAAGAGGCTCAGGAAGGCAAGCAGGCGTACCTCGAGAAGCGTCGTCCCGAGTTCGAGCGCTTCCCGAAGCGCCCCTGAGATGACCACGGCGGCGGAATGGGTCGCCGGGGCGCGGCCGCGCACGCTCGGTGCCGCGCTTTCTCCCGTGATCGTCGGCACCGCCGCCGCGTATGCGGATGCCGACACCGTGATCTGGTGGCGCGCGGTCGCCGCGCTCGTCGTGGCGCTCGCGCTGCAAGTCGGCGTGAACTACGCCAACGACTATTCCGACGGCGTGCGCGGCACCGACACCAAGCGTGCCGGTCCACTCCGCCTGACCGCGTCCGGCGTCGCCGCGCCGGCGGCCGTGCGCAACGCGGCCGCCCTCGCGTTCGGTGTGGCCGCGGTCGTCGGCCTCGCGCTCGCGATCGCGGTGGACCTCAGGCTCCTCGTCGTGGGTGCGGTCGCCATCGCGGCCGCCGTGCTGTACACGGGCGGCCCGCGCCCGTACGGGTACTCGGGGCTCGGCGAGCTCGCCGTGCTCGTGTTCTTCGGGTTCGTGGCGACGGCCGGCTCGGCGTACGTGCAACTGGAACGCGTGCCCACCGCGGCATGGTGGGGGGCGGTGGCGGTGGGGCTGCTCGCGTGCGCCATCCTGCTCGCCAACAACATCCGCGACATCGACACCGACCGCGTCACAGGCAAGCGCACGCTGCCGGTGCTCATCGGTGCTCCGGCCGCGCGGGGTCTGTTCGTCGGCTGCGTCGCCGGCGCGTTCGTGGCCGTCGCGGCCGTGGGCGTGCTGTACCCGCCGGCGCTGATCGCGCTGGCGGCGCTGCCACTCGCCGTGCAACCCGTCCGCCTTGTCATGACCCGGCGCGATCCGCCTTCGCTCGTCGCCGCGCTGGTGGGCACGGCCCGGCTCGAAGTGGTCGTCGGCGTGCTGTTGGCACTGGGACTGGTCACCGCGTGAACGAGCACCGGCTCCGCATCGGCGACCGGGCCGTGACCCTCATCGCCGGACCGGCCGGCTGGGGAGAGTCGTCGCCCCTTCCGGGCTACGCCTGCGAGCCGGTCGCGTCGAGACGGGCGGCGGAGGAATCGGCGCGTGACGGTTGGCCGCCGGCCGTGCGTGACACCGTGCCGGTCAACGCCCTGATCGAAGGGCCTGGCTGGTCGCCGTCGCAAGCTCCGGCTCCTGCGGCACCGGTCGGCAAAGCCGCCGCCGCCGCCCGCGGCCCCATCGATCCCGCCGCCCTGAGGGGCTTTCCCGCCGTGAAGGTGAAGGTCGGGCGGACGGATCCGCGCGACGACGTCGAACTCGTGGCGGCGGTGCGCGACGCGGTCGGCCCGGCGGTCGCGCTTCGCGTCGACGCCAACGGCGCGTGGGACCTCGACACGGCCGAAGCGATGATCGGGCGGCTCGCCCGGTTCGACCTCGAGCTCGTCGAGCAGCCCGTCGCCGCCCTCGACGACCTCGCCCGGCTCCGGCGTCGCGTCGGGGTGCCCCTCGGCGCCGACGAGTGCGTCCGCTCGGTCGGCGACGCCCGCTGCCTCGCGACGCTGGAGGCCGCCGACGTGGTCGTTCTCAAGGTCCAGCCGCTCGGTGGGGTGCGGGCCGCGCTGCAGGTTGCCGAAACGGCCGGTGTCCCGGCGCTCGTCACCTCGATGCGCGAGACGTCGGTCGGCATCGCCGCGGGCCTCGCCCTCGCCGCCGCATTACCCGAGCTTCCGTACGCGTGCGGTCTCGCGGCGCGGATGCCCGGCGGCGACGTCGTCCGCGACCCGCTCGTTCCGGTCGACGGGCACATGCGCGTGCGCCACGTCGAGCCCGATCCTGTCCTGCTCGCTGGTTACGAGGTGACGTCGTGAGCGACGCGCCGCAGGAGCGACGCGAACGCTTCGGGATTCTCGAGGTGCGCGGCGTGGCCTGCGCCTCCGATCAACACGGGATGGACATCGGGCCCGACGCGTGCCGCCATCGCGAAGGCGATGTCGACGTACTTCTCGTCGAGGACGCCGGCGGCGGGCACGAAGGGCGGCTCGAGATCACCGAGGCGCTCCCACAGCGGCTCCTGCGTGCCCTGCCCCAACGCGCGCAACCCGTGCGTGAGCGTGGCGATCGTGTTGCCGGCGCGCCGCGCGTCGAGACCGGCGGCGTCGGGGGGCAGGGTCGCAAACAGGGGTTGGCGCAGCCATCGGTCGAGGAACGCGTCGACGCCGTCGCGTTCGATCTCCTGCGCGAGCTTCTCGTCGGCTTCGCGCCGGGCCGCCCGTTCGGCGGCGTCGGCGATCCCGGGGGAGGCGCTGAGGACCAGGAGCACGCGGACGAGATCAGGTCGGTCGAGCGCGAGACGCAAGCACAGCCGGCCGCCCATCGAGTACCCGCAGTAGACGGCGCGGCCGTGCTGCTCGCCGATCGCGGCCGCCGTCTCCACGAAGCCGAGCCCGGTGGGCACGTCGACAGCCGTGGCCTCGAGATCGGGCGGCAGGTGCGCGACTACCGGATCCCACGACGCTGCGGTCTGCGTGAACCCCGGTACCAGCACGAGCGTCACGTACCGATCCTCGCATGACCCGCGACGCCACCACCGCCTTTGCTCGCGCCCTGGTCGACGAGTGGGCGCGGGCGGGCGTGCACGAGGCATGCGTTGCGCCGGGGTCGCGGTCGGCCCCGCTGGCGCTCGCCCTCGCCGCCGACGACCGCATCCGCGTCCACGTGCACCTCGACGAGCGGTCGGCGGCGTTCTTCGCACTCGGCACCGGCAAGGCGAGCGGATCCCCGGCCGTCGTGCTCTGCACCTCGGGGACGGCCGCCGCCAACTTCCACCCCGCCGTGCTCGAGGCGAGCCACGCTCGCACCTCACTGATCGTCTGCACCGCCGATCGGCCCCCAGAGCTGCGCGACACCGGCGCCGGCCAGACCGTCGACCAGCTGGACCTCTACGGCCGTGCCGTGCGGTGGTTCTGCGAAGTCGGCGTGCCCGGGGACCACCCCGGAGCCGGGACGTCGTGGCGGTCGATCGCCGCACGCGCGGCCGCCGAGTCCGTCGGGCCGCCCGCCGGCCCGGTGCACCTCAACCTCGCGTTCCGGGAGCCCCTGGTGCCCACCGGCGCGCCGCTCGTCGACGCACCGGGTCGGCGCGACGGGCGTCCGTGGACCGCGGTGACACGGCCGACGCGCGCGCCCGACGAGGCGACCGTGGCGCGCATCGCCGATGCGGTGCGGGCCCACCCCCGCGGGCTGATCGTGGCCGGCTGGGGGAGCGAGGCGTCGGCCGGCGCCGTCGATCTCGTCGCGACCGCCGCCGGGTGGCCCGTGCTCGCCGATCCGATCTCCGGTCTCCGCCACGGTCCGAACGCGGTGTCGACGTACGAGGCGCTTCTGCGCAGCCCCGGGTTCGCCGAGCGGCACCGCCCCGAGCTCGTGCTCCGCCTGGGTGCGGCGCCGACGAGCAAGCCGCTCACGACGTGGCTCGGTCCCGAGGTCCCGCAGCTGCTCGTCGACGCCGATGGGGCCTGGCTCGACCCGGGTCGGGGCGTGGCCGAGCGACTTGCCGTGGACGCCGACCCGCTGTTGGAGGCGCTCGCCGCTGCGCTCGGGCCGCCCGCCGAGCGCAGGTCGGAGTGGCAGGCCGAATGGCTCGTCGCCGATCACGCGGCGCGCGCCGCGATCGACGATCTCCTGGACGGATGGGAGACGTTGTTCGAGGGTCGCGTCGCGCGCGACGCCGTCGACGCGCTGCCCGACGGCGCCACGATGGTGGTGGCCTCAAGCATGCCGGTGCGCGATGTCGAGGCGTTCGCCCGACCGCGTGCGGGCGTGCGCTTCCTCGCCAACCGCGGCGTCAACGGCATCGACGGGCTCGTCTCGACCGTGCTCGGAGCCGCGGCCGCCTCATCCGGACCGACGGTCGCCCTGCTCGGCGACCTCTGTCTCCTGCACGACGCCAACGGTCTCCTCGGCGCGGCCGACCGCGGCGTCGATGCCACCTTCGTCGTGCTCGACAACGACGGCGGGGGCATCTTCTCGTTTCTCCCGCAGGCGGAGCTGCCCGATCACTTCGAATTGCTGTTCGGCACCCCCCACGGCCTCGATCTCGCCGCCCTGGCCTCGATGCACGGTCTCCCGGCCCAGCGGGTCGAGAAGGCGGGCGAGGTGGTTCCCGCCGTCGAGGCCGCCATCGCCGCCGGGGGCGTCCGATTCGTGATCGTGCCCACCGAACGCGCCGAGAACGTCAGGCGACACCGCGACGCGTGGACGGCGGTCGCGTCCGCGCTCGCTGATTGAGAACCGGGACCGGTTAGCCGATTCGGATCTGGGTCTCGGGCGGCGCGGTCACGTCCCGACCGCTCTCGTCGAACGCCCACACCTCGTACACGCCGGCGTTCGGCTCGAAGCTCCCGAACTTGTTCATGTTCTTGAACGCGGCCGACGCTCCCTCGTAATTGATCGACTTGCCGGCGTCGAGGAGCTGCTTGCAGTCGGCGTAGGTCGTGCACTTCTCCTTGCCCTTGGTGTTGGCTGCGAAGACCTGCTTCATCTTGCCCGGGTCGTCCGACTTCGCCTTCTCGGCCGCCAGCGCCGTGAGGATCGTGCAGTCGTAATAGAAAGCCGAGTAGATCGGGTCGATGCCGGTCGCGTTGAACGCGTCGAGGAACGGGTGCTGCACGCCGGCCGGCTGGGTCGCCGGGGACGTGCCCTTGATCCCTGCTGCCGCAGCAGGGTTGTTCGGGTCGAGGAGTGTGGGGAACGCGTTGGTGCGCATGCCATCGGCCGTGTAGATCGGGAACTGCTGAGGCGAGAGACCCTGGGCGGTCAGTGTCCGGACGATGTCGCTGCCGTCGCTCTCGAACCCGAGCACGACCACCGCGTCGGGCTTCTTGTCGACCACCTTCTTGACCTCACGGTCAAAGGCGGTCGCATCGGGGTCGTACGTGACATCGGCTACGACCTTCGCCCGGCCGCGATTGAGCGCCTTCTTCACCGAGTTCGCCAAGCCGACGCCGTACGTGTCCCGGCGGGCGAGGATCCCGACCTTCTTGCGGCCGTCCTTGAGCACGAGCTCGGCCAGTGCCGGCCCCTGGAGGCGGTCGGACGGGGTGGTGCGGAAGTAGTAGCCGCCCGAGTCCGTCGTCGACAGCTCCGCCGATGTGTTCGATCCGGAGCAGACGAGCACGCCTCGCCGGCGGACCTCGTCGAGGATGTTCAGGGTGACACCCGACGAGGTCGGCCCCATGATCGCGTCGACCTTGCTGTCTTCGAGCAGTCCCTCGAGAGACTCGCTGGCGAGGTTCGGGTCGGTGCCGTCGTCGGCCACGGTGTAGGTCACCGGCTTTCCGAGCACGCCACCGTCGGCGTTGATCTCGTCGACCGCCATGGTCACCGGCACCGTGAGCGACTGCACGATGTTGCTGAGTGGGCCGGTCTGAGCCGCAAGCTGGCCGAGCTCCAGCGATCCGTTGACGTTGCCGCGCTTCTCCTCGCCCGCCCCGGCCGCGCCGCCGCCGGCGGCGAAGAGCGCCGTGGTGAGACCGACCATCGCGACGATGGACGCGAGCTTTGTCATCCGCGAACTGCCCATTTCGGGTCCTCTCCCTGAAGGGCACGGCGCCGGGCGAGCGGCGTCAGAGCATAGAGAATCCGGGGCGCAAAGCCTCGACGCCCGCCGACGCGCTTTACGGCTGCACGAGGACGCGCAGCATGGGCTCGAGCTTGGCCTGCGTCTCCGCCCACTCGGCGTCGGGATCGGAGCCGGCGACGACGCCGGCCCCGGCGACGAGGCGCGCGGTGTTCCCGTCGAGCTCGGCGCAACGCAGGGCGACCGCCCACTCGCCGTCGCCGTGCGCGTCGACCCATCCGACCGGTCCCGCGTACCGGCCGCGGTCGAAGGTCTCGAGGTCCTCCAGCATGGCCAGCGCGGCGTCACGCGGCGCGCCGCCGACGGCGGGCGTCGGGTGGAGCCGCAACGCGAGCTCGAGCGCCGACCTTGCCGATCGGGGCTCGACGGTGCCGGCGATCGTGGTGGCGAGGTGGCTCACGGTCGCCAGGCGGGCGACGTCCGGCCCGCGCACGGAGGTGATGTCGACACCGGACGCGCGTAAGCCGTCCACTACCGCGTCGACGACCAACCGGTGCTCGAGGCCGTCCTTGACCGATGCGGCGAGCGCGGCCTCGGAGGCACTGTCGCCGGCATCGGTCGCGCCCCGTGGGATCGTGCCGGCCATCGGCCGGGACACGACCGCGGTGCCGCGCCGGCGGACGAGCAGCTCGGGTGTGGCGCCCACGTTTCCGCCGGCGGCGAAGACCACGCAGCCGCCTTGGGTCGCGCGCAGACGGTCGACCACGACGCGCGCGTCGAATGGCGCGTCGGCGTGCACGACGGCCTCGCGGGCGAGCACGGCCTTGGCGAGCTCACCGGCCGCGATCGCCTCGAGGATCGCGTGCACCTGCGACGCCCACTCGGTTCGGGAGACCCGACCCTCGACGCTGAAGCGCGTGGGCGCCGGCATCGCGCTCGGCGCGATCGGCGCGGTCGGCCCGATCTCGGTGCGCCAGGCTCGCCCGTCCGAATCGAGGCCGGTCACGGACGAGGGGATCACGAGCTCGCCGCGGTCCGCGCCGCGGAACGGCAATGAGCTGACCGCGATTGCGCCGGTCCCGGCCCGCGACAACGGGTCGTCGCTCTCGATGCCCGAGAGGACACGATCGACGTCGCCGGCGCGCACCGGCGCCGCGACCCCGGAGGTGACGAATCCGGACCCATCGGTGAGCCAGGCGAAGCCGTCAGGCGAGAGCGAATCGAGCAGGTCGCCGGGCGGTTCGACCTCTCGGGTGCGGGCAACGAGACCGGCGGCGATCGATGTCGCCGTCATCGTCGTGTGCCCGTGATCAGCTGGACGGCGCCCGCAGTGAACGTGCGTCGCTCGACCGCCGAGAACCCGGCCGTCTCGACCAGCGCGAGCAGCTCGACGGACGGCGGTAGGTAGGCCGTCGAGCGGGGCAGGTAGTCGTACGCCTCGGCGTCGTGCGCCAGGGTTGCCCCGACGAACGGTACGACCCGGCGGAACCAGATGTTGTGCCCGGCCCGCAGCAGCGGACCGGCGGGCTCGGCGGTCTCGAGGGCGGCGAGACGCCCGCCGGGTCGCAGGACGCGCGCGCACTCCCGGAAGAAGCGGCCGAGGTCGACGAAGTTGCGGAGCGCGAACCCGCTGACGACACCGTCTGCTGACGCATCGGGAACCGGCAGTGCCAGCGCGTCGGCGCGCGCCAGAGGGGCCCGTGTGTGCGCGGTGGCCAGCATGCCGGCGGAGAAGTCGACACCGATCGGCGAGTAACCGGCCGCCGCGACGACGTCGCACAGGTCGCCGGTGCCGCAGCCGAGGTCGAGTACGGCCGCGCCCGGCGCCAACCGGAGCGCGCCGACGGTCTGGCGGCGCCACCGTCGGTCCTGTCCGAGAGAGATGATGCGATTCAGACGGTCGTACCGCGGGGCGATGCGGTCGAACATCGCTTCGACCGCGCGGTGCTTGTCGTCGCCTTCGGGGAGGGGCGCGCGCGTCGCGTGCGCTGGCGCGTGCGTCATGGCCAGACGACCTCGAGGCGGCGGCTGGCCTCGGCATTCGCCGCTTCCAGCTCGGCGGGCTCGCCGACGGACTCGAGGTGCTCCTGGGCGACCTCGAGCAACACGCGCCGGAAGTGGTGCGCGACGAGTGCCGTGACCGACGGAAGGAGCACACGGAACGCCTCGACGAGACGCTCGGCGCGCTCGTCGTCGGACAGGTCGGCGGTGCGGAGCGGCTCGCGCACGTACGTGTCGAACATCGCGACCGCGCCCTCGGCGGTCTCGCGCGTCACTTCGTGATGCCGGCGCGCCAGGGTCAGGAGCTCCGGCATCGGCAGACCTGTCTCGAGGAGACGCAGCCCGGCGGCGACGATGTCGACATCGGCGGTCGTGAAGCGGGCATCGCCTTCGTGGCGGCGGGGGACGAGCAGCCCCTCGCGCACGATCGACTCGATCAGCGCCTCGGGCACTCCCGACCGCTCCGCGAGCTCGTCGAGCGTGAGGAACTCCTCGGCGCCGGCCTCGGCTCCGCTGTCATCGTCGACTGCGCCGACCACGGCTGCAGCCAGGGGCTCGTCGGCGCGGTCGAGCTCGCCGGTCACGATGCGGCGGATGACGGCGAGCGAGAAGCCGCGGCGCTGGAGGTCCCTGATGCGGGCGAGCCGCTCGACGTGCTCGGGCCCGTACCAGGCGATACGGCCCCGGCGCTCGGGCGGTGGGAGCAGTCGCCGCTTCTGGTAGAAGCGGATCGTGTCGACGGAGACGTCGGCCCGCCCCGCCAGGTCCTCGACCCGCAGCTCCGGCGCCGACCCCGCTCCCATGACCCGCGATTCTAGGAGTGTTCGCTCCCGCGGTCACGATCGGGCGGTCAGGATCCCGTCCATTTGGGTGAGCGCTTCTCGGCGAAGGCGGTGGCGCCCTCGATTGCGTCCTTGGTCGAGCCCACCTCGGCCATGAGCTCGTTGTTGAGCCGCCAGGCGTCGGCCTCGGACAGGTCGCCCGCCTCGCGCACCATGCGCAAGGAGCCGCGCACCGCGACCGGCGCGTTCTCGGCGATGAGCCCCGCCAGCGCCAGCGCTTCGTCCACGACCTTCTCGCGCGGCACCACCCGGTTCACCAGGCCGAGCGCATGCGCGCGCCGGGCGTCGATCGGTTCGCCGGTGATCGCGACCTCGGTCGCCAGCGCGAGCGGCACGCGCTTCGGGAGTCGCACCAACCCGCCGGCCGAAGCGAACAGGCCGCGCTTCACTTCGGGCAACCCGAACCTGGCGTCCTCGGCTGCCACTACCAGGTCGCACGAGAGCACGATCTCGAAGCCGCCGGCCAACGCCGGCCCGTTCACCGCCGCGATGAGCGGCTTCCGGAACGCGCGCTGTGTGATCCCCCCGAACCCGCCCCGCTTCGTCATCAGCTCGACGCCCCGACCGGCGGCGACGGCCTTGAGGTCGGCGCCGGCCGAGAACACCGGCCCCCGCCCGGTGACCACGACGGCCCAGACGTCGTCGTCGGCTTCGACGTCGTCGAGCGCGGCCTCGATGCCCTGGGCGACGTCGGCGTTGACGGCATTGCGGGCTTCAGGCCGGTTGATGGTGAGGATCTCGACCCGTCCTCGGCGCTCGCGCTCGATGACCATGCGATCGGACGGTATCGGAGGGCTGCGGCGACGGTCCAAGGTGGCCCAACCACGACGGCCGGAACCGCGCGAACATGGTGGCCTCAGGCGAGGAGGTCCGGCATGCGCACGACGACCGATGAACGCCAGCGCCCCACCACCGACGACCACGACGTCGTCTCGACACGCCCGGAGACCCGCGAGTGGCTCGGTCAGCAGATCTCGGGCCAGCTCGCGCTGATCGTCGGCGCCTCGTGGTACGTGCTGTTCTCGATCGCCGTCGCGCTCGAGCCGACCGCCGACCATCCCGAGGCGTTCCCGGCGTGGCTCGCGGCGACGATCGAGCTCACGTTGCTCGGACTGCTCGCGGTGACGGCAGCCGGTCTGATCACGCGTCGCCGCTTCGGCCTAGTGGCTGCGCTCGGCGCGGCGGCGTGGTTCGTCGCGATGGCGGTCGCCTGTCCCGTCAGCGGCCACCACAGCTTCGGGGCCTGGTGGTACGGCCAGATGGCCTGCGCGCTCGGGCTCGTCGCCATCACCGTCGCCGCCCTCCGCCGCTCCTGACTCCGGCTCGTCCAGCGCGCGCCCGAGGTCGGGCCGCAGCATCCGCACGAGGAGCAGCGCCGCTGCCATGAGCAAGCCGGCGCCGGCCGTCGTCGCCCGCAATCCCACGCGGTCGGCGATCGCGCCCTGGAGCACGCTGCCCAGCGGGTACAACGTCCCGAGCAGGACCATCAGCAGGCTCAGCACGCGGCCGCGTAGCTCGGGTGGCGAACGCAACTGCGCGATGGTCGTGAAGCTCGACAGCGCGCCCAGGTAGAGGAAGCCGACGGCGAAGATCGTCACGGCGCCCACGGCGAGATTGGGCGCGGCGGCGTATGCCACCAACGCGATCGGCAACCCGCCGAGCACGCCCAGCAGAAAGCGCCGGCTCCCGAAGCGCGCGAACAGCGTGCCGAGCGACAAGCCCATCAGCACTGCGCCGACGCCCTGCGCGGTGACCAGCAGCGCGGTGCCGAAGTCGCCGTTGCCGAACACCTTCAACGCCACCGCAGGCACCAGCGCGATGAACGGCGCCGCGAGCAGCGAGTTCAACGCCATGTACGAGATCACCACCCGCAGACCGGGGTCGGCGCGCGCGAAGCGGGCGCCGGCGCGGATCGAGGCCAAGATCGATGCCTCCTGCACGGGCGCCGGCGGCGGGAGACGCAGCGACAAGACGACGGCGATCACGGCCAGGAAGCTCAGCGTGTTGAAGCCGAACGCCCACTCGAATCCGCCGAAGCCGATGACGATGCCGGCAAGCGCAGGACCGATCACGCGGCCGAGGTTCCACTGCGCCGACGACAACGCGACCGCGCCTGGCAGGTCGTCGCGGGGGACGAGGTCGGGGAGCAGCGCCATATAGGAGGGAAAGCCGAGCGCCATGGCGCAGCCTGCGCCGAGCACGATCAGCGCAACGACGCCCGGGTGGGCATTGTCGGTCGCCGCGAGCACCGTGAGCAGCGCCGCCAGCGCCGTTTGCACGGTGGTCGTCGTCAGGAGCACGCGCCGGCGTGGCAGCCGGTCGGCGAGCGCGCCACCCACCGGTCCGAGGAACGCGTTGGGGACGAATGCAGCCGCCGCGACCAGCCCCGTCCACCCGGCTTGGTGGGTGGTCGTCGTGACCAGGATGCCGACGCCGACGGTCTCCATCCACGTGCCGACGTTCGAGGTGAACGCGCCCGCCCACAGCAGCGCGAACGAGCGGTTCCGTAGCGGAGCGAGCGACCGGGGCAGGGTCACCCGGTCACGGTAACGGAGCCCGGTACGCCCGGATCCCCGAAGAACGCGGACCGCTACTCGACGAGCGGCGTCGGTCGCGGCGTGAAGATCGGGAGCACGAGCAGCTCCGGCTCGGGCTCACAGTCCCAGCCGAAGGAATGGATCTGCTCGACGCTGCGGCGACCGGTCATGGTGCGGAACAGCTCGAACCGATCGACGCGGACACCGACCTGACGTGTGCCGGCGCCCACCGTGGTGGTGCCGGCTTCGGTCTCGATCCACAGGGTCGCGTCCGCCGGATCCGCCACTCCCGCCAGGATCTGCACGCCCCAGTCGTAGGCGAGCGCGACGGCGTCGCAGTCACGCGCGCCGGGACGTTCGAGCCCGCCGCGGATGTCCTGCTCGTGCGTCGCGGCGTCCGTCGTCATCTGGCCCACCGCCACCTCGGGCAAGCTCGCCATGACCGCCTCGACCTTCGCCGCCTCGGTGTCCCATTCCTCGAGCAGCTGCTCGATGCTCCAATCGCGCCGGGCGTCGACCTGGCGGGCCGTCCACGCATCGGTCGCGACACCGTCGAGGTTCCCGGCGTTGATGTCAGCCGTGATCCCGCTGAGATGAGCGACCAGGTCACGGACGCGCCATTCGGGTGCCGCCGGTGCGTGGCGCTCGAGCTGCTCGTCGTCGGCCTCGCGCACCAGGCCCGAGACCCGGCTGCGAAGCGCGCCGTAGATCTGTGCGTAGTCGGTCATTCGAGCTCCCCCGATAGCCTCACCTGATGCCACTCAGCAGCGGACCCGTCGGTCCGATCCCCACCGGTGCCGATCCCGAAGAGTACGACCGGTTGCGGCGGCGTGTCCTCTGGACGATGCCCTCCGGTCTGTACATCGTCGGGAGCCGGGCCGGCGAGCGACGCAACGGCATGACGTGCAACTGGGTCACGCAACTGGGCTTCGATCCGAAGTTCCTCGGCGTCAGCGTCGAGAAGGAAGCGGTGACGCACGAGCTGATCTCCGAGGGCGGCGTGTTCGCGCTGTGCATCGTCGACCGCGAGGACCGGGCCATCGTCCGCAAGTTCACGAAGCCGGTCGAGGTCGATCTCGAGGCGAGCACGCTGAACGGGTTCCCGTTCCACGACGGCATGTCCGGCGCGCCGATCCTCGACCAGGCGGTCGCCTACGCGGATTGCGAGCTGCACGCGACGACCGACGTCGGCTCGCACAGCCTGTTCATCGGTGAGATCGTCGACGCCGGGTTCCAGAAGGACGAGGAGACGCCCGTCCTGCGGATGGAAGACACCCGGATGAGCTACGGCGGCTGACCCCGTCGAGCCAGCCGCCGTAGACCAACGTCAGCGCCCTGGTGCCTACTGGTTCCTCACCTTGTTCAGCGCGTCGACAAAGTCCTGATAACTCTG
Organism: Acidimicrobiia bacterium; assembly: GCA_036005605.1. Lineage (GTDB taxonomy): Bacteria > Actinomycetota > Acidimicrobiia > IMCC26256 > JACDBD01 > JALZAA01. The sequence goes on along the minus strand of DASYQJ010000257.1, from coordinate 500 downwards.
CAGTGACGCGTTGCAGAGACTCTCGTTCTGGTCGATGGCCGCGTTCAGCCCGTCGATGCGCGGGTTGACGTCGGTTCCGGCTTGCGCTGCGTTCAAGACGTCGATCGCTTGGTTCTGCACTGCCTTCCCGGAGTCCGTGCACGCCTTGAGGTCATCGGCCGACTTCGCGCCGGTACGGACGAGGTCGCCCAGGATCTGGCCCGCACCTTTCGTGGTCCCGAGCTCGTCCTTCGTCGACGTCAGCTCCTTCTTCGTCGACGCCAGCTCCTTCTGGGCCTTGTCCTTGTCGTCCTCGGCGCTGCTCTTCCCGGTGAAGCTGAAGATGGCGAAGATCAGCGCGCCGACGAAGAGCACGCCGGCGACGATGAAGAGCACCAGCCAGATGTTGGTGCCGCCGCCGTTCTTCTTGGGCGGGGCCGCGGCCGGCGTCGAGCCGGGCGGCGGTGCGGACGGGGGACCGGGCGGCGGTGTGGACGGGGGACCGGGCGGCGGTGTGGACG
>DASYQJ010000256.1:0-10038 GCA_036005605.1 Acidimicrobiia bacterium | reverse complement strand
CCGGGTGGGTTCCCGGTCGGGATCGGCGCCGGTGCCGGCCGCCTCATCTTCGCCGTGCGCCTCGCTCGCCCCGACCGGGTGGAGGCCGTCGCCATGCCCTGACGTACACTGAGGGTCACTCGGGCGCTGGGTCCGTCCCGGCTCGAGAATTCGCACGCCCGCCACCCACGGTCGTTCCGTCCTCACGGACGGGCGCGGCGGGCCGAGGTCACAACCGAGGGAGAGACCCCGTGGCTGTCGTCACCATGAAGCAGCTGCTGGAGGCCGGCGTCCATTTCGGCCACCAGACGCGCCGTTGGAACCCGAAGATGCGCCGTTTCATCTTCGGCGAACGGAACGGCATCTACATCATCGATCTGCAACAGACGCTCGAGCGGATCGACGCCGCCTACCGGTTCATCCGCGGCGCCGTCGAGGAGGGCGGGACGGTCCTGTTCGTCGGCACCAAGAAGCAGGCCCAGGAACCGATCCAGGAGCAGGCCCAGCGCAGCGGCCAGCCGTATGTCAACTACCGCTGGCTGGGCGGGTCGCTCACCAACTTTCAGACCGTTCACTCGCGGGTCTCCCAGCTGCGCGAGCTGGAGCGTCTCGTCCAGTCGGGCGAGACCGCGCAGATGCCCAAGAAGGAAGCGTTGAAGATCACGCGCGACCTCACGAAGCTGCAACGGAACCTCGGCGGCATCCGCAACCTCGAGAAGCTGCCGAACGCGATCTTCGTGATCGACACCAAGAAGGAGCACATCGCGGTGACGGAGGCCAACCGCCTCGGCATCCCGGTTGTCGCGGTGGTCGACACGAACTGCGACCCGGATGTCATCGACTACGTCATTCCCGGCAACGACGACGCCATCCGTTCCGCCGCGCTCATGAGCCGCGTCGTCGCCGACGCCGTCGAGGAAGGTCGCGTGCTCGCCCAGAAGAAGGGCGGGAAGCCCGCCGCCAAGGCCGCGGAGCAGGCGCCGCCGCCCGATCCCGAGGCGGAGCGTCGCAAGGCAGACGAGCAGCGCCGCGCCCGCGGTGAGGCCGCCAAGGCGCAAGAACAACGCGAGGCGCGTCTCCGCGACGCGAAGCGGAAGCCACCGCCGCCGCCTCCGGACACCGCCGGCGACGGCGCGTCGGAGGCCGCCGCGCCGCCCGCCGAGGCGGAAACCGCGCCGCCTGCCGAGACACCCGCCGAGGCGCCCGTCGAGGCCACGACCGAAAGCGGAGGCGGGAGCAATGGCTGAGATCTCGGCCAAGGACATCGCCGCGCTGCGCAAGCAGACCGGCGCCGGGATGCTCGACTGCCGAACCGCGCTCCAGGAGGCCGGCGGCGATATCGAGGCGGCAAAGGACTGGCTCCGTACCAAGGGGCTGGCCGGCGCGGCCAAGCGCGCCGGGCGGGAGGCGCAGGACGGCGCCGTCGAGGTGATCGTCGAGGGCGGCGTGGGCGCGGCCGTCGAGCTGAACTGCGAGACCGACTTCGTCGCCAAAGGAGCCGACTTCCGGAACATGCTCGCCACGCTCACGAAGATCGTGGCGGAACACGGCGACGACGACCTCGAGAGCCGGCCGTACGAGGGCGGGACGGTCGGCGATGCGGTCAAGCAGCTCGGAGCCACGCTGGGCGAGAACGTCGCGATCGGTCGCGTCGCGCGCGTCGAGTCCGCCGACGGGATCGTCGACGGGTACAAGCACATCCAGAGCGAGCGCGGGACGATCGGCGTCCTCGTCGAGGTCGGCGGCGTCGACCCGTCCGACGCGCGCGCCCGCGAGGTCGCGCACGACGTCGCGCTGCACATCGCGTCGGCCGCGCCGCAGTACGTCACGCGCGACGATGTCCCCGCCGAAGTCGTCGAGAAGGAGCGGGCAGTGCTCGAAGAGCTCACCCGCAACGAGGGGAAGCCCGAGCAGGCGCTCCCGAAGATCGTCGAAGGTCGGCTGAACGGCTTCTACAAGAACGTCGTCCTCGTCGAGCAGCCGTTCGTCCGGGAGCCGAAGACGACCGTCGGCAAGCTCCTCGGCGAGCTCGGTAACGATGCCACCGTCCGCAGGTTTGTTCGGATCCAGGTCGGCGCCGAATAACGACGGCGGACCGCGAAGAGAAAGCGAAGACGCGTTGGGGGAGGCGTCCCGGTACGACCGGGTGGTCCTGAAGCTCTCGGGTGAGGTGTTCGCCGACGCGGCGACGGGCTCGGGGATCGACGCCGCCGTCGTCCAGCGCATCGCCGAAGAGGTCGCCGCCGCGAACACCGAGCTCGGTGTCGAGATCGCGGTCGTCGTCGGCGGGGGGAACATCTTCCGCGGCATGCCCGGCGCCGAGCGGGGCATGGACCGGGCTCGGGCCGACTACATGGGGATGCTGGCGACCGTCATCAACGCGCTCGCGTTGCAGGACGCGCTGGAAGGCGTTGGGCAGCCGACGCGCGTCCAGACCGCGATCACGATGGCCCAGATCGCCGAGCCGTACATCCCGCGGCGTGCCATCCGCCACCTCGAGAAGGGCCGGGTGGTCGTGTTCGCCGCAGGGACCGGCAACCCGTATTTCACGACCGATACCACCGCCGCCTTGCGGGCGGCCGAGATCGGCGCCGCTGCGATCCTCAAGGGCACGCACTCCGGCGTCGACGGCGTCTACAGCGCCGACCCGCGCCGTGATCCCGCAGCGGTGAAGCTCACCCAGGTCACGCACTTCGAGGTGCTGAACCGCCGTCTCCAGGTCATGGACTCGACTGCAATCACGTTCTGCATGGACAACCAGCTGCCGATCATGGTGTTCGACGTGAGCGCGCCCGGGAACATCCACCGCGCGCTGCTGGGCGAGCCGATCGGGACGTTGGTCAGCTCCGAGACGGCTGACGCCCGATGAGTGACGGCGGCGACGACCTCCGTGCGCTCGTGTTCGAGGAGTGCCGCGACAAGATGCGCAAGGCGGTCGCACACCTGCAAGAGGAGTTCGGAGGGATCCGCACCGGCCGCGCCACTCCCGGGCTCGTCGAGAAGCTCAAGGTCGACGCGTACGGCGCCGAGGTCCCGCTCCAACAGATCGCCGGCATCAGCGTCCCCGAGCCGCGCGTGCTCGTCATCTCGCCCTACGACAAGGGATCGATGAAGGCGATCGAGAAGGCGATCCAGGTGAGCGATCTCGGGATCAACCCGTCCAACGACGGGCACGTCGTACGACTCGTGTTCCCGCCGCTGACCGAGGAGCGGCGCCGGGATCTCGTGAAGGTCGTCAGGAACCGCGCCGAGGAGGGTCGGGTGGCGGTGCGCAATATCCGCCGCCAGGCGCGTCACGACCTCGAAGCGCTCGAGAAGGACGGCGACCTCTCGAAGAACGACCTCGACCGAGCCGAGAAGGAGCTCGAGAAGGTCACGCACACGACGGTCGAGGAGATCGACCAGATGCTCGAGCACAAGGAGCGCGAGCTCCTGGAGGTGTAGCCGGGGTCCGGAGCCCGTGGCGGCGGCGGACCGTCGATGCGACGGGTCGGGCCGGCGGGACTCGCCGGGATGCACGACCTCCGGGGGGCAAGGGTCTAGCCTGGTATCGGACCGGAAGGGGTGCCGTGTCCGATTGGCGCGACGATTACGAGCGCGATCAGCTCGGTTTTGAAGACGAAGAGGCAACAGCACCGCGCGGCGAGGGCGAAGGCGTGCGCGTGCTCGGGCCCGATGAGCAGTCGCCACGACCCGTGCCGCGCCGAGGGCAGCGCGCCGTCGACGACTCCGAGGAGTTTTGGGGCGAGCGCGCGACGGACTTCGAGTTCGAGGGTGACCCGACGTGGTCGGCTTCGTCACAGGGCCTGACCGACACCGAGACCGAGACCGAGTCCGACTCCGAGTCCAAGCCGAGGACGCGCCGCGGCAAACGAGCCGTGCGTCGCGCCAAGACCGCGACACCGCCGCCCGAGTCGCGTCGGCGGCCGGAGGCGCCCGCCGACGCGAGCGGGCCGGTGCCGCCCGCCGACGCGAGCGGGCCGGTGCGCCTCCCGCATTGGACCGAGCCGCCCACGGGCGAGGTGCCGACGGTGGTCTCCGGCGAGCAGCCCGCGGCCCCGCCTGACGACGAGCTCGACCGCTGGAAGTCGGCGAGCGGGCAGTCGCCCCGGTACCGGATCGAGGACAGCGACTGGGCCGAGGGTGACTTCGGTCCCGAGCTGCTGCAGGACGACTCCCTGGCGCTCGGCGCGCTGCGTGATCGCGACCTTGCCGCCGACGACGATGACGACGAGTCGTTCGAAGCGGAGGTGGCGGCCCGCCGCCGCGGCGGCAACAGTCGCCGCCGGCCGGCACGGCGCACGCGGCCCCCCGGACCCCTCGAAGGCGAGGAGCCCCCCGCCCCCGTCAAGGAGCACGGCCCGCCGGCCGATCTCATCACCCGCCTGCTGACCGGGGTCGCCATCGCGGTCGTGGCCCTCATCATGCTGAAGCTCGGCACCGGGGCGACCACGACTCTGGTGGCGGTGATCGTGGGCGCCGCCGCGTTCGAGCTCTACGAGGCGTTCCGCCGTGCCGGCTACCACCCGGCGACGGTGATCGGGCTCCTCGGGTGCGTGTCGATCGTCGGCATCGCGTACAGCGAGGGGCTCGACGCCTTCCCGCTCGTCGCGGTCCTCGTGGTCGCGTTCACCATGCTCTGGTACATGCTCGAAGTGGTGAAGGCGCGCCCGATCGTCAACATCGCGATCACGTTGTTCGGGTTCGGCTACATCGGCATCTTCGGCGCGTTCGCGGGCCTGCTGCTCAGCGCCCCCGACGGCACCGGCCTCATCATCGGTCTCGCCCTGTGCGCGATCGGCTACGACGTGTTCGGGTACTTCATCGGCTCGCAGTTCGGACGCAGCCGCATGTCGCCCCGCCTGTCGCCGAACAAGACCTGGGAGGGGCTGTTCGGCGGGATGGTCGCCGCCGTCGTGCTGGGCGGGATCGTCGGCACCACACTCGCGCCGTGGAACGGGAAGATCAGTCACGGCCTCGCGCTCGGCCTCGTCGTCGCGATCCTCGCCCCCATCGGTGACCTGTGCGAGTCGATGATCAAGCGCGACCTCGGCATCAAGGACCTCGGGACGCTCCTGCCCGGTCACGGCGGCGTCCTCGACCGCTTCGACGCGATGCTGTTCTGCCTCCCGGCCGTCTACTACCTGGCCATCCAACTCAAGATCGGATGAGCCGGACGACGAACGTCGTCCTCCTCGGATCGACGGGATCGATCGGGACTCAGGCCCTCGACGTCATCGCATCGCATCGCGACCGGTACCGCGTCGTCGCGCTGGCCGCCGGCCGCAACGAAGAGCTGCTCTCGCGGCAAGCGGCCGACTTCGACGTCGCGCCCGACCGCACGCACCTCGGCGTCGACACACCCGACGCGCTCGCGGCGCTGGCGGCGCTGCCCGAGGCCGACGTCGTCCTCAACGCCGTCGTCGGCTTCGCCGGGCTGCCCGCCACGCTGGCGGCGCTGACGAACGGCAAGCGACTCGCGCTAGCGAACAAGGAAAGCCTCATCGCCGGCGGCCCGGTCGTCGCCAAGGAGCGGGGAAGCGGCGGCGGCGAGATCGTGCCCGTCGATTCGGAGCACTCGGCCATCTACCAGGCGCTACGCGCCGGCACCCCGAGTGAGGTGCGCCGCATCCTGCTCACCGCCAGTGGCGGGCCGTTCCGCGGCAAGTCGCGCGCCGAGCTCGAGCGGGTCACCGTCGCCGACGCGTTGCAACACCCGACCTGGACCATGGGGGCCAAGATCACCATCGACTCTTCGACGCTTATGAACAAGGGCTTGGAGGTCATCGAGGCGCACGAGCTGTTCGGCGTCGACTTCGACCACGTCGACGTCGTCGTGCATCCCCAGTCCATCGTGCACGGGATGGTCGAGTTCACGGACGGCGCGACCGTCGCCCAGCTGTCGCAGCCGGACATGCGGCTTCCGATCGGCCTGGCGCTCGGCGCGCCGGACCGGCTCGACCAACCGTTCGGCGCTATCGACTGGACCCGCATGGGGGCGCTCACCTTCGAGACCCCGGATCTCGAGGCTTTCCCGTGCCTCGGGCTCGCCTACGCGGCGGGCCGGGCCGGCGGTGGCGCTCCTGCGACTCTCAGCGCCGCCAACGAGGTCGCGGTCGAGGCGTTCCTCGGGGGTCGGATCCCGTGGCTGGGCATCGCCGCCGTGGTCGAGGACGTGATGCAGCGGGGCACCGGGAACGTCGAGGATGTCGCCGACGTTCTCGAAGCTGACCGACTCGCGCGCGAGCGCGCCCGGGCAGCGGTGGAACGGAGAAGCGCAGCGTGAAAGACCCCCTGGAGGAAGCCGGCTCTGACGTCACTCGCCGCGGCGCCGGCGTCTCGCTCCTGCTGGTTCTGCTCGGCCTGATCCTTCTCGCCGTCCTGCGCCCGTCGACGATCGACACCCTCGCGATCATCTTCGGCATCGTCGCGCTGATCATGCTCCACGAGGCCGGGCATTACTTCACGGCCAAGCGCGCGGGCATGAAGGTGACGGAGTTCTTCCTCGGCTTCGGGCCGCGGGTGTGGTCGTTCCGACGGGGCGAGACGGAGTACGGCGTGAAGGCCATCCCGGCCGGCGGCTACGTCCGCATCGTCGGGATGAGCAATCTCGAGGACGTCGACCCGGACGAGGAGCCCCGCACGTTCCGGCACGGCACCTTCGGCAATCGCCTCACGGTCATCCTCGCCGGCGTGTCCGTGAACCTGATTCTCGCCTTCCTTCTCATCTACGTCGCGCTCATCGGCCGAGGCCTTCCCGACACGCTCGAAGCCAACGTCTCGCGCGTGGTCCCTGACAGCCCGGCGGCGGCAGCGGGCATTCGTGACGGCGACCGCATCATCGCCATCGACGGGCAGCGACTCGACGTCGATCGCGACATCGCCGAAGCGCTGAGCGACCGCGTCGGGCAGCCCACGACGATCGTCGTCAAACGGGGTGGCGGGACCGTGACGCTCACGGCGGTCCCGAAGGAGCGGAGCAGCAGCGACAAGAGCGGGATCATCGGCGTATCGGTCGGCCAGAGCGTGTCGTCGTACCGGTCCTTCAACCCGATCGAGGCCGTTCCCGAGTCGTTCTCGACGATCGGTCAGATCACGCGCGACACCGGCGCCGGCATCGGGCGCCTCTTCTCGCCTGACGGCATCGAGCGCTACAGCAAGAACTTCACCGGCGACGCGCCGAAGCAGGGAAGCCCGGCTTCGAATGAGCGTCCGCGATCCATCATCGGGATCGTCGACATCGGCGGTGACCTCGTCGGCGGGAACGTGTGGAGCCTGCTGTTCCTGCTCGGCGCCATCAACCTCATCGTCGCCCTGTTCAACCTCATCCCGCTGCTCCCCTTCGACGGCGGGCACGCCGCAGTCGTGATCTACGAGCAGGCCGCGTCCAAGATCAGGGGACGCGAGGTGCGGGTCGACTTCCGGAAACTCGTGCCCGTGACCGCGCTCGTCCTCGTCGTCTTCCTCACGCTCGGGCTGTCGGCGATGTTCCTCGACATCCGCCAGATCTTCAGCGGATCCTGATCGCTTCCACACACACGCGCTTCGCTCGCTCTGGCGCGCGCCCGTAGGCTGGCGCGGCGGACGGCGGCTCTGCCGACCGGCGCCGCACAGCCCGAGCTTGCGAGGGCGACAAGAAGGTGACGAGATGCACGAACGACGGATGACGAGGCAGATTCGCGTCGGTGACGTGGCCGTAGGCGGCGGCGCTCCTGTCTCGGTGCAGTCGATGACGACGACGAAGACGGCGGATGTCGACGGCACGCTGAGTCAGATCTACGCGCTCGCAGCCGCCGGCGCCGACATCGTGCGCTGCACCTGCAACGAAGAGGAGGCCGCCGAAGGCCTCGCGCAGATCGTTCCCCGGTCGCCGGTCCCGCTCGTCGCCGACATCCACTTCCAATACAAGCTCGCGCTGGCGGCGATGGAAGCAGGCGTGCAGGCCCTCCGGCTCAATCCCGGCAACATCCGCAAACCGGAGCAGATCAAGACGGTCGCGCGCGAAGCCAAGGACCGCGGGCTGCCCATCCGCATCGGCGTCAACGCCGGCAGCCTCGATCCCGACATCGCGCAGCAACACGGCGGCGCCACACCCGAGGGGCTCGTCGCCTCTGCACAGCGCGAGCTCGCCTACTTCGCCGACGTCGGCTTCGAGGACGTCAAGATCTCGGTGAAATCGTCGAACGTCCCGGTGATGATCGACGCCTACCGGCTCCTCTCCGACACCGTCGACTTCCCGCTGCACCTCGGCGTGACCGAAGCCGGTCCGCTCCCCGGCGGGCTGGTCAAGTCGACCGTCGGCATCGGCACGCTGCTCGCCGAGGGCATCGGCGACACGATCCGCTTCTCGCTCACCGCCGATCCGGTCGAGGAGGCGCGGGCGGGCCGGCAGCTCCTGGAGACGCTCGGGCTCCGCGAGCGCAAGGGGCTCGACCTGATCGCGTGCCCCAGCTGCGGGCGCGCTGAGGTCGACGTGATCCGCGTCGCGAACGACGCCCAGGAAGCTCTCTCCGAGCGGAACATTCCGCTTCAGGTCGCGGTCATGGGCTGCGTGGTGAACGGACCGGGAGAGGCCCGTGAAGCCGACCTCGGCATCGCCGCCGGTCGGGGCAAAGGTCACCTGTTCGTGAAGGGCAAGGTCGTGCGCGTCGTGCCCGAAGCCGAGATGGTGGACGCGCTGGTCGACGAAGGCGAGCGGATCATGGCCGAAGGCATCGAGGCCCGGCTGGCCGCCGCCGACGAAGGCGCCGAGGCCGAAGCCGAGCGCACGCGCGACGAGCTGCTCCAGATTCAGGGAACCGACGCCAACAAGGCGGACGAGAAGATCGAGAAGATCCGCGAGATCGCGGACTAGGACCGGGCGACGACCAGGCGATAGCCGAGGTCGAGCTCGTCGAGCTCGAGCAGCTGCTCGTTGCGCCGGTACCACTCGCCCGACTCCAAGTCGTCAGCCAGAAGCTCCAGGGCGTGCTCGACCATGGACTGGTCGAGGATGCCGAACCCGGAGATGCCGGCGCGGACATTGGGGTCGAAGTACGCCTCCGGACGGCGCCAGTACGCGGCGAAGAAACCGTCCTTACAGTCGTGGGGAACCGGTACGGGTTCAACCGTGGCGGCACCGAGGAGCGCCAACGTGGGTTCGAGCGTGGTGAACCCGGCGTCGAGTGCCACGGCCTCAGGGAGGTAGTCCCGGGTGAACCAGAACCGGGCGAGATGCGTCGGGTCCCACGTGAAGATCACCTGGCGACGCGCGACGCGGCGGAGCTCAGCCAGACCGCGTTTCGCGTCCGTCCAGTGATGAACGGTGAGCACGGCCAATGCGGCGTCGAACTGGCTGTTCTCGAACGGCAGCGCCTCAGCCACCGCCCGGACGACCGGCGCCGCCTCGCGCGGCCGTTGCGTGATCATGACCTCGGACGGCTCGACCGCGACCACTTGCCGATCCTCCGGCTCGTACGAGCCGGAGCCCGCGCCGACGTTCACGATCGTGCGCGCGTCTCCCAAGGCGCGGGCCACCCGGGCAGCGATGCGCGGATCCGGCTGACGGCGCTGCGCGTAGCCACGCCCGATCCGGTCGTAGATGGGTGCCCTCGGCATCAGCCGCGCGCCAGCGCGCGTTTCTGGCACCACTTCCGCACGCCTCGCGCCGAGCCGGCGTGGAGTTGGGTGGCGCGCAGCTGTTCCTCGGTGGTCGAGTCGAGCGGCGACAGCTCGCCGACGACCCACGAGAGGATGTGATCGGCGAGCGCGGGGTTGCGGGGCAGCACCGGGCCGTGCATGTACGTGCCGATCAGCCGCTCGCCCACGAGCCCCTCGGTGTCGCTGCCGCGGCCGTTCCGGGCGAGCACTCGTCCGAGCGGCCGTTCGGACGGTCCGAGCGTGGTGCGTCCGCCGTGGTTCTCGAACCCGGTCAGGATCGGGAGGGGCGGGTCGGGCTCGACCACGAGCTCGCCGATGAGCCGGTTGGGGCCGGCGCGAGTGACGGCATCGACCAGCCCGAGACCGTCGATCATCGTGCCGTCGGCGGCCTCGTAGCTGTGGCCGATGAGCTGGAACCCG
>DASYQJ010000255.1:0-17350 GCA_036005605.1 Acidimicrobiia bacterium | reverse complement strand
AACTTCGCACCACCCGCCTTGGCGAGCTCGTCGCCGGACTTCGTGATGCGCGCGAGATCGCCTTCGGAGTCCACCGCGCCGGCCGCGCCGGCAGAAGCGAAGATCACAACGGCTGTTGCGACGACGACCGCCGCGAAGATGACAGAGGGTCGATGACGGGGGCTCATCGGTCCCCCGAACGCTAACCGCTCGGCGGCGGCTCGCCCGGTCGGCGGCGACGGGTGCGCACGACCTCGACGAGCGCATCGGCGGCGATCAGCGCAACGGCGAGCCAGCCGAGGACGTGGACACGGTCGAAGAACGTCGGCCACTCGAACACCGGCGGGTACTCGTTGAGCGTCTGCTCCGCGAGCACGTAGAGGCCCGCGAGCCCGAGCGCGACCGGAGCGCCGATCGCCAGCACGACGCGCAAGCGCGGGCGTACGAGCGCCGCCAGCACGAGCAGCCCGACGAGGAGCCCGGGCAGCGGGTTGATGAGCACCGCGGCGAGCAACCCGGCGCCGATCGCGGTGGCGGCGACGACCAGACGGCGCGGCCGCGTACCCGCCGCCACCATCGGCGAGCGGAACACCGGCGGCTCGTCAAAGTTGTTGGGCGGCTCCGCCGCCGGCGCCCGGCGGCGCCGGGACAGGAGACCCAGCGCGAGCGCCGTGCACAGGAGCATCGTGACGCCGGAGATCGCGAGCGCGATCCACACCGTGCGCTGCGGCGTCCACGTGAGCGTGACGTCGAGCGTGTGTGCGTCCTTCGGGTCGACGAGCCAGCCGTTCGCGTACCCGTTGACGAGCTGCCCCTTCCCCAGGTCGTGGCCGTCGACGGACGCGACCCAGCCCCGGTTGTGGCTCTCCCCGAGCACGAGCCAGAACGGCTTGTCGGCCCCTGTGACGTGCAGCTTCATGTTCGTGCGCCCCGAGGACGTGACCTCGACCTTCGGCGTGCCGCCGGTGGGCTCGGCCGCGGCGGGGACGGCGCCCCGGGCACCGAGGGCGAGCGGCGCGCCGCCGGCGTCGGAGCCGAGCACGATCCCATCGAGGTCGACGCCCGTGTCGAGGCCGAGCGCGGCGCGCAGGACGTGCTGCCCGCGATCGAGCGCGAGCGGCGACGACGATGCGCCGCCCGTCGTCGGGTCGCACGGCTCGGCGCTCAGGGGACGGCCGGCCGACGCGTCGGCGACGGGCCCGGTCACTCGGACCGGGAGGGGCGAGCCGTCGATCGTGAGGAGGTCGTCGCGGCACACTCCCGGGAGCGTGTCTGCGAGCGCCGGCCGCTGCACGCCCGGGATGCCGAGCTCGGCCAACGCCACCGGCGTCACGATCGGCGTGTTCGAGTAGTACTCACGCGTCGATACCTCGCGCACGGACTCGACCGTGACGCGCACGTTCCTCGCGGTCACGGGATCGAACGACACCGTCACCGGCGCCGTCGCGTTTTCTTGCGGCTGGTCGCCGATCGCGGGGAGGTCGACCGTCCGGGTCTGTCCGTCGGCGTCGATGCGCACGCGCGTCGGCACGGAGTGACGCCCGTCCGCCACGACCTGGAGGTCGAGGTGGTCGAACGTGACCGGTTGTCCCGCATCGACTTCCATCCACTGTCCGGCGGGCGTGGCGAACGGCGTGGTCCACGCGGTCGACGGATCGCCGTCGATCGCCGACGACGCCCGCGCCTGGAGATCGCCCGGGAGGCGGGCGGACGAGCGGGCCGTGATCCCGCCGGCGTCGGCGCCGGGGATGCCGACGAGCTGGTCGACGAGCTCGTCGGGCGCGGCGGTCGAGATCCGAGCCGTTCCGCCGAGGCCGAACTCGCGCCCGGCAGGCACGTCGAAGGCCCGCGTGAGGCTCCGCTCGTCCTCTGAGTAGCGGGGCGGTACGAGGATCGTGCGCGAGCGGCTCATCGAGAAGACGAGCCGATGCGCGAGCGAGTCGGCGCCGACGTCACTCGTGAGGTCGACCGGCATGCGCGTGACCTCTTCGACGTGCACGTCCTGCGCGTCGGGGGCGTCGTCGCGAATGCGGATCTCGGCGAACCCGACGCCGCTCACGCCGCTGTAGCTCGGCCGCTTCCCGATGTTCGTCGCGTCGACGGCGATGTCGAACGACTTCACGGTGCGGCGGGGGAACGTGACGGTCTGACCGGCGTCCGTACGTGATGCGTCGCCCAGGTTCGTCGTGACCTCGTGACCGTCGTCGAGGCGCAGAGTCGCCTTGGTGATCCAGCGGTTGCGGTCGCCGTACAGCGGCTGCACGAGATTGATGTGATCCGTCGTGACGGGATGGTCGAGTGTGACGCGGATGTGCTCGCCGTCGACGGCGTCGAAGTCGCCCGCCTTCCACGCCGTGCGGAGATCGCCGTCCATCGCGCGCGCCGGGCGGTCCTCGGGCGTGTACGAGATGTTGTTGCCGTAGGCGGAGGCCTGCACCGTGGCGCCTCGTTGCTCGGTCACGGTGTAGGAGTCGTCGCCCGCGCCGGGAAAGACGTCGAGTCGGGCGTCCGACGGGTCGTGCACCAACGGCTTCTCGCCCGGTCGCTCCGTGTACCCCACGTTCTCCCGAACGGTGCTCCACCGGCGGGCACGGCGCCGGTTCGAGTCGGTCACGACGAGGACGGCGCCGTCGGTGCGGGCCTGCTTGCGGAGCTCGGCCGGGTGGCCGGCGTACGACCCCGAGTACTGCACGAGGCTGTTGCCGTCGAGCATGCCGAGGCCGGCGATGTCGACCAGGCCGTCACCGCCGCCGGCGACGACCAACGGGTCGGCCGCCGGCTGGGCCCGGACGATCGCCGGCGCGCCCTCGACCGGGAACACCTCGACCGGTGCGGGGTCCCGCGTGCCTGCTGGCAGGGCCAGCGTCTTCTCGTCGAGCAGTGGGAAGTCGAGGGGCGGCCCGAGGCTGGTGCCGTAGCTCGTCGGCGCGCCGATCCCCGGCGGCGACGGGTTGAGGAGCAGCTCCATCTGCTTCGGGCGGACGAGGTTGTAGCGGTCGACCTGGAGGTCGGAGCGCACGAGGATGTCGCCCGCGCTCATCAGCCGGGCGATCGGCGCGATGGCGGCGGGGTCGATGAGGCCCTCCTGGATCCGCCCGTCGAGCGCGTTCAGGAGATCGTTCGTCTCCGGGGTGCCGTACGGGATCAGCTCGCGGGCGACGTACGGCCGGTCCATCAACCCGGGTGTGATCGGGTCGACCGTGTTCCCCCACCGGTACGACGCGAAGTCGGAGCCCGGCATCTCGAGCACGCGCGTGTCGTGCGGGCGGGCGTCGACGGCGGCGATCGCCCGGGTCCAGTAGCTCGGGACATCCTCGGGTCGCTGCAGGTTCTTGCCGTAGTAGTCGCCGTTCCACAACGCCGGGAGCGCCGCGATCACGATCGCGCCCACGAGCCCGATGGTGACGAGCCCATACCGGTGTAGGTCGCGCCGATCGAGCCACCGCACGAACGCGGTCACGCCCGCTCCCAGGAGCACGGCCGCGCCCAACGCGACGAGCGGCACCGCGCGCCCGACGCTGCGCAGCGCCAATCCCGCGTTCGAGCTGTCGGCGAACGCCTTCAGCAGCGCCCCGAACGGCGACGGGTCGTCGAAGGGATGCGCGCCGACGGCGATGGCGACGCCGATGAGCATGAGGACGGCGAAGTAGAAGCGGTGGCGCCAGCGGATGAACGCCGCCGCGAGCAGGGCCAGCGTCGGGACGACGTAGCTGGCGACGATGAGCGGACGGCTCTGCGTGTAGTGGACGCTGGCTTCGATCCAGTTGCCCAGCTTGTCGCCGCCGTAGAAGAACCAGTAGCCGAGGCCGCGCAGCACCTCGGGTGCCACGCCGGCGGTGGCGACGGTCTTCACCGTCTCGGTGTATTTGAGGATGTCGATGCCGTAGGCGCCCTGGGCCCACAGACCCGAGATCCACCACAGCGACGCGCCCAGCGTGAGCACGCCGATGCGTGCCAGCGTGAGTGCGGCTCGTCGCCAGTCGATCTCGCGTGTGATCCACACCGCGTACGGGACCCACAGCAGCGGAGCGAGGAGAGCGAACACCAGCGCGGTCGCGTTCACGCTGCCGACGATCTGCACGACGATGGCGAACGCGGCGGGATATCGCCATCCGCCCTTGCGCAGCGCGCGCACCATGAGCGCGATCAGCCATCCCAGACCGGCCCACGGGAGCAGGATCACCGAGATGCGGGCGGCGTAGTGCAGGGAGTACGGGCTCAGCATGTACGCGAGCGCGGCGACGACCGCGCCGGGGCCGCGCATGTCGATCGTGCGCAACAGGTACAGGACGCCGAGGCCCGCGAAGAACACGAGGCTTCCCAGCCAGATGCGTTGCGCGATCCAGCTCGGGAAGCCCACGTTCTCCATGACCCAGTAGTACGGGCCCATCGGGAACACGTAGCCGATGTTCTGGTGCGTGACCGTGCCGAGGCCGATGTTCGGGTCCCACATCGACGGCGCCCGTTCGAGGAGACGCGTGGGGTCCAGGTACAGGTACTGCTTGGTGTCGGCGGCGACCTTGCCCGTCGCCGTGAGCAGCGGCGGGATGTACGCCAGCGCAGCGAGGAGCGAGTACCCGAGGACGCGTCGCCGGCGCGCGGAAGCCGGCGGTGCCGCCGGCGCCTCAGCGGTGACGGGCGCCGGCCTCCGGGCGACCGTCGTCACGGCCTTCCTCGGCGCCGGACCGCGTCGGCCGCGAGGACCTCGAGCGTCCCGCGAGCCGTCGCCGCCCAGGTGAACCGCGACGCGTGCTCGATCGCGCCGCGGCTCAGTCGTGCACGGAGCTCCGTGTCGCGCAGCACGCGGTCGAGCGCGAGGACGAAGTCGTCGCGTCCGTCGACCAGCAGGCCGCTGTGTTCATGCACGATCGCATCGGTGTGGCCGGCGATGCGCGTCGCGACCGCGGGCGTTCCGCTGGCGCCGGCCTCCGTGATCGTCATCCCCCAGCCCTCGCGCGCGGCTGCGCTCGCGACGACCCACGCGCTGCGGTACAGACCCAGGAGCTCCTCGTCGCTCACGTGACCGGCGAGCCGGATCCAGCGGTCGGCGCCGCTCTCACGCAGCTGCGCCTCGAGATCGTCGCGGCGGTACCCCTCGCCGACGATCACGGCCTCGAGGCGAGGATGCTGTGCCTTCACTCGGATGAGGACTTCGATCAGCTCCTCGAACCGCTTGACCGGGACGAGCCGTCCCGCCGCCACGACGAGCGGGGTCGCGGACTTCGCGTCGCCGGGAGCGAACCGGGCGTCCACGCCTGGGGGCACGACTGTGACACGCTGCGGTTTGAACCCGAGCTCGTCGACGAGCTCGCGCTTGGACGACTCGGACAGCGTGACGATGGGTGTCCGCCGGTAGAAGCGCGGCGCGATCCGCGACTCGACGGTGCTTCCCATCGCGGCAAGTCGCGGCGGCAGCGTCATCTGCCACATCTCTGCGTGCACGTGGTGGAGCCACACGATGCGCGGCCCCTTCCCCCACACCGGCGAGAAGAACGGCATGCCGTTCCAGATCTCGACGAGGCCGTCGCGCGAGCCGTGCCAGCCCATCATCTCGCTGAACGCGGCGCGCGGGAACACCATGTAGCGCCCCGCTTTGCGGATCACGCGGTACCCGTCGCGCCAGCTGATCTGCGGGTGACCGGCCGCGTACGACGTCCGCATCGTGACTTCGATGCCGGCCTGACCCCAGAGCGCCGCCACCGTGGACGCGTGCACCTCCGATCCCCCCGCCTCGGGATCGTCGAGGTCTCGCCAGGCGAGCATGCAGACGCGACGGATCCCGGATTCGGCCGCGAGGTCGCCGATCTTGGCGATCTCCTCGGCCGGGTCGGGGACGCGCCAGGACGGCGTCGACGCGGTTGGGTCCATGAGTCGGGGGGAAATGGTAGGTGAGCACGCCGCCGGAGGCTGTTCGGGGCTCCGTTTCCGAGGCTCGTAGGCTCCACCTATGAGGCTCACGGGCGAGCGGCCCATGGCCGGGGCGACGCCCGACTCGCTCCTTGCCTTCCACGACGCGGGATACCGGGAGATGGCGGCGCGGCTCGGGCCCGGCACCGTGCTCGACATCGGTTGCGGCGTCGGCGACGAGACCTCCCGTCTCGCCGGAAGTGATCGCACCGTGCTCGGCGTCGACTACGACGCCGACACCGCGGTGGCTGCGTCCGCTGACTGGGGCCCGGGAAGCGGGCACGGCCTCGACGTCCGTTTCGCGGGCATGGACGGCGCCCGGCTCGGGCTACGCGACCGCTCGGTGGACTGGGCGTGCTCGTCGCACATCATCGAGCACTTCACCGCGCCCGAGTTGCACGTCGCCGAGCTCGCCCGCGTGCTCGACGACTCGGGAACCGCGTTCGTGATCACGCCCAACCGCCCGGCGGACTTCGAGAATCCCTTCCACGTCTACCTCTTCGAGGAGCGTGAGCTCGCGAGCCTGCTCCGGTTGTTCTTCCAGGACGTCGAGGTCTGGGGCCTCGAGGGGTCCGACGAGCTCAAGGCCGACTTCGCGGAGCGCCGCACGCGCGGCGAGAAGATCCTCAAGCTTGACGTCCTGCGACTGCGGCACCGCATGCCGCGTCGCTGGTACGTCTGGTCGTACGAGCGCGCGCTGCCGCTCGTGTACCGCGCGCTCGGGAGCAGCGGCTCGGGGATCGGCTCCGGGCTCGACCAGACGCATTTCTTCATGACCCGGGAGATCGTCGACACGACGCCCGGGCTCTTCGCCGTCGCACGCAATCCCCGGCGGTGATTTCCGCCCGGTTTCGGGCTTCCGGGGGTTCAGGTCACTTTCAGGCGGGTTTGCCCTAGACTGTGTAGTCCGTCAGGTCACGGGCTCCGGGGGAAACCGTGGAAGGGCAAGGCGGCATCCGCTACCAGCCGGCGCTCGACGGCCTGCGCGCGTTCGCGGTGGCGGCGGTCATCGCCTACCACTTCGGCGCCGGATGGGCGTCGGGCGGGTTCCTCGGAGTTGACGCCTTCTTCGTCCTTTCGGGCTACCTCATCACGTCCTTGCTGCTGACGGAGTGGGGGCGGAGCGGCCATGTCAGCCTCCCCGCCTTCTGGGCCCGTAGGGCGCGCCGCCTCCTCCCGGCGCTGCTCGTCGTGCTGGGCGCCGTCGCGTTGTACGCCGCGGTGCTCGCCCCCGCGTCGCAACTTGAGACGCTCCGCTCCGACGGGATCTCGAGCCTCTTCTACTTCGCCAACTGGCACTTCGTGCTCAGCGGCCAGTCGTACTTCGACCTCTTCTCTCTGCCGTCGCCGATGCGACATCTCTGGTCGCTGGCGATCGAGGAGCAGTTCTACCTGGTGTGGCCACTCATCGTGCTCGTGTGCCTGCGTGTCGGTCGCGGATCGCGCAAGGTGCTCGCCGGCGTGTGCATGGCGGGCATCGCGGCGTCGGTGGCGATCATGGCGATGCTGTACGAGCCCGCCGATCCGTCGCGGGCGTACTACGGCACCGACGCCCGCGCGCACACCCTGCTCGTCGGGGCCGTGCTCGCGCTCGTGCTCACGAGGCGGCGACCCGAGCGTCGCGGCAGCGTCATCGCGTTGCACACGGCCGGGGTCGTCGCCGCCGCTGCGTGCGCCTGGGCGTGGGTGACCGCCAGCGACCAAGGATCCGGGCTGTACCACGGCGGTTCCTTCGTGTTCGCGATCGCGGTCGCCGTCATCATCGCGTCGGCAGTGCAGCCCACCCGGCGATCCGTATGGTCGCCGCTGCGCACACTGCTCTCGATCAGAGTCCTCCGCTGGGTCGGGCTCATCTCTTACGGGCTGTACCTCTGGCATTGGCCCGCCACGGTCGTCCTCACCGAGACGCGCACCGGCTTGTCGGGGGCATCGCTGACGGTGCTGCGGCTCGCGGTCACGGTCGGAGCGGCGACGCTGTCCTACTACCTGGTCGAGCAGCCCATCCGGCGGGGCGTGCTGCGCGGCTGGCGAGGACGGATCGCGGTGCCGACCGGATTCGCGACCGTCGCGGCGGTCGTCATGGTCGCAACCGTGGGCGCAACGGCGGCGACACCCCTCGCAAACGTACGGGCGGGCCAGAAGCTGACGGGCACGCCGACCCCGCGGGCGCTCGAGTCCGGCTCGGCGGCGGCACGGAACGTCGCCACCGGAGCGCCGTCTCGCATCCTGGTCGTCGGCGACTCGGTTCCCTACACCCTGCTTCCCGGACTGCAACCTGCCGCGACCGAGCACGGGGTGTCCGTCGACACCGCCCTCATCGCCGGCTGCGGAGTCGTCGGCGGCGTCGCGGCGTTCGCTGACGGCGACGTTCCTCCCAACGCGCCCGGCTGCGAGAAGCGCGTCGACGAGTACGAGCAGACCACGCTCGACCGGAGTCACCCGGACCTCGTCGTCTGGATGAGCACCTGGGAGACCTACGACCGCATCGTCGGCGGCGAGCGCATCCGGTTCGGCGGCCGCGCCTGGGACGACATGATGCTCGCCGAGATCGACCAGGCCTCCCGCCGCTTGACCGCCGGCGGTGCGCATCTCGTGATCACGACGATGGCGCCGCGCGCGCCCAACGAGATCATGACGCCCTCCGGCATCGCCGACGAAGCATCCCGTTTCGTTCGACTGAACGAGCTCTACACGCAGTACGCGAGCGCCCATCCCGAGACCGTGTCCGTCGTCGACTTCGCGGGCGCGGTGTGCCCCGGCGGGCCGCCGTGCCCGCGCACGGTCGACGGGATCGACCTCCGCCCGCTCGACGGTCTCCACTTCACCCCGGAGACCGCGGGCTGGGCCGCGCAGTGGCTCCTCGATGCCGTGCTCGCGTGCCGGCCGGGGACGGCCGGCTGGCTGTGCCCGCCGCAGCAGGTCACCGGAACGGGGAGCCACGCCGCCCGCAAGTAGCATCGCCCGCCATGACTGACGCCGCCGTCGGCGGCCTCGAGAGCGCAGCCGAGCCGCGAGGTCCGGAGCGGATCACGTTCCCCTGCTTCGACGGGTTCCGCGCCCTGGCCGCGCTCGTCGTTCTCGTCACCCACGTGGCGTTCCTCAGCGGCTTCAACGGCCGCTCGCGCCTCGGCGCGTTCACGGCCCGGATGGACGTCGGGGTCGCGATCTTCTTCATGATCTCCGGCTTCCTCCTGTACAGGCCGTTCGTGGCGGCCCGGCTCGCGGACTCTCCGACCCCGCGTGCCGTCGCCTACTTCTGGCGGCGCGGCCTGCGAATCCTCCCCGCCTACTGGGTCGCGCTGACGATCACCGTCTTCGTGCTGCACGTCCCCAAGGAACTGCCGTCGGTCGGGGACCTCTTCCTCTTCTACGGCCTCTTCCACCTGTACAGCCTCGGCAACGTGATCGGCCCGATCCTTTCGTCGTACACGCTCGTCACCGAGATCTCGTTCTACGTGTTCCTCCCTCTCTACGCGCTCGCGATCAGCCGTTGGTCTCGCGGCGAGCCCAAGCGCCTGGTGCAGATCGACCTCGTGGTCCTGGGTGGCCTGATCGTGGCGGGGATCGCGTACCGGTGGGTCATCCGGAGCCGGTTCGACGGCCAGCGCGCGTTCCAGTTGTTGAACATCCTTCCGGGTTGGGTCGACGTCTTCGCCGTCGGCATGGTGCTCGCGGTGGTCAGCGTGTGGCTCTCGGGGCGCCGCGAGCCGACCGTGTTCCGGCGTCGGGTCTTCCCTGCCGTCTCGTGGACGCTCGCCGCCGCCGCGTTCGTCGCGATCTCGCTGTTGATGGGGCGGCCGGGGCGCATCGACACGCTCGGCCAGGACATGGGCGTGCACTACTTCTATCTGGCCGTCGGCCTGTTCTTCCTGCTCCCGGGGATCTTCGGTCCCCAGCGCGCCGGCCTGATCCGGCACGTCCTCGAGAACCGGGTCGTGCAGCTGCTCGGCCTGATCTCCTACGGCCTGTACCTCTGGAACGAGACCATCCTCGAGAAGTACATCGAGTGGACCGACAGCACGCCGTTCAACACTTCGTTCCTCAGGATGCTCGGCGTCGTCGTCGTCGCCACGGTGCTGGTGGCGGCGGCGAGCTACGTCATCGTCGAGAAGCCGGCTCTGTCCCTCAAGGGACGGGTGTCGTTCCGCCGTCCGGCTCCGACACCAGCCGGTTGACGCGCACCCGGAACCGCGCGTTCCTGGCCGCGCTGCTTGCGATCGCGCTGGTTGCGCTGATCGTGCGCGTCGTGTTCGTGCTCGTGGTCGACCCGAAGCTGCCGGATCCCGGCGACGCCACCGCGTACCACCTGCTCGCGAACAACCTGGCTGACGGGCACGGCTATATCCGCCCCTTCGACTTCCGGATCCTGCACGTCGCCCGGCCGACCGCCGAGTATCCGCCGCTCTTCCCGGCGCTGCTGGCGGTGCCGTCCTTCCTCGGGGCCAAGAGCGTCGACGCACAACGCCTGCTCCTCTCCTTCGTGGGAACCGGGACCGTCGTGCTCGTCGGCCTTCTCGGCCGCCGCGTGGGTGGCCCGCTCGTGGGCGTCCTCGCGGCGGCAATCGCCGCCGTGTATCCGATGCTGTTCCTGGGCGAAGCCGTGCTCATGGCGGAGTCCGTCTACGTGCTGCTCGTGACGGCGGCGCTGCTACTGGCGTACCGCGCCGCCGACGCCCCCAGCCCGTTGCGATTCGCCGCGCTCGGTCTCGTCATCGGGCTCAGCGCGCTCACGCGGGCCGAGGGCCTGCTCTTCGCGATCGTCCTCGTGATCCCGCTCGCGATCAGTCTGCGATCGTTCGCGGCGAAACGACGCGCGTTGCTGGCGGTCATCGCGATCGGCACGGCGATTCTCGTCGTCGTGCCCTGGACGATCCGCAACGCGGTGCGACTCCACGCGTTCGTACCGATCTCGAACAACATCGGCACCGCCGTCGACGGCGCGAACTGCGACCTCACGTACTCCGGCTCGCAAATCGGGTTGTGGCGCGAGACGTTCTCCCAATTCGGTGACTCCGCGCGCGGCCGGCCGCAGGCGCAGGCGTGCTTCGAAGGCTTCGACATCCGGCGGCGCGACTTCGACGAGGCGGACGTCGCGAGCAAGCATCGCGGCGACGGGATCACGTACGCACGCGACCACCTGTCGCGGGTGCCACTCGTCGTCGGCGTCCGGGAGCTGCGCACATGGGGGATGTACGCACCGCGCCAGCAGATCGACTTCGAGTCGCTCGAGGGTCGCCCGAAGCGCTGGCAGGGGGTCGGCACGGTGATGTACTGGGTGCTCCTCCCCTTCGCCGTCGTCGGCGCCGTCCTCCTGCTTCGGCGTCGGGCCCGGGTGTGGCCGCTACTGTCCACCGCGGTCGTCGTCGCCCTCACGACCGCGCTCACGTACGGACAGCAGCGATTCAGGATCGCCGACGAGCCGTCGCTGGTGGTCCTGGCCGCGGTGAGCGTGGTCGCCGTCGTCGGCCACCGCCGTCGCCGACCTACGGAGAGAACGTGAAGTTCAGCCGCCGGGCATCGCTGTGGATCAACGAAGCCCTCGACCGGTACCTCCCGCCGTCGATGCGCGACTCGCGGCTGTTCGGCAACCTCGCCCGCCGGATGTACGGCGATCTCAGCATCGACATCGTCGAACTGAAGGACAAGGCCTTCTACCTCTCCCGCGCCGAGTTCGCCGCCTTCTACCAGAGCCTCCGTTCACACTTCGACCAGGGCGCCACCGACCTCACGCCCGAGTCGCTCGATGGGGTGTTGAGCGCCGTACGTGGGAAGCGCGTGCTCGACGTCGCTTGCGGACTCGGTTACGTGTGCGAGCGCCTGGCACCCGACCATGACGTCGTCGGCTGCGACGTCGCCGTCTCGGCCGGCCGGCGCGGGACGCATCCCAACGTGCGGTGGTGCGACGGGAACGTCGAAGAGCTCCCTTTCCGCGATGGCGCTTTCGACACCGTGGTCTCCACGCACACGCTCGAGCACGTGCAGCACTTCGGGGCCGCGCTCGACGAGCTTCGACGCGTGGCCCGGCAGCGGATCGTCGTGGTCGTCCCCCATCAACGCCCGTACCGCGCCACGTTCAACCCGCATATCCACTTCTTCCCGTACAAGTTCTCGCTCCTTGCCTGGACGGGCACGGCCCATCCGCACACACTCGATCTCGTGGGCGGTGACTGGCTCTACGTCGAGGACGTAGTCCCGGAGGTCACGCACCACTCGCCGTAGCATGGATGTTCGGTGACCCGCATCCTGATCATCATGCCCGCGCTCAACGAGGAGGAGAGCCTCCCCGCGACGCTCAAGGAGCTGCGGGAGGTCGTGGACGACCACGACGTGCTCGTGATCGACGACGGCTCGACCGACGCGACCGCGGAGGTCGCGCGCCGGGCCGGCGCGGTGTCGGCTCAGCTGCCGTTCACGCTCGGTGTCGGCGGCGCCGTCCGCGTGGGTCTGCATTACGCGCAGCGCAACGGCTACGACCGCGCCGTCGTGATCGACGCCGACGGTCAGCACGACCCGGCCGGCATCATGGCCCTCCTCGAAGCGCTGGACCGCGGAGCCGACATGGCTGTGGGCAGCCGCTTCGCGGCCGGCACCACGGAGTATCCCGTCGGCCGGGTCCGGCGTCAGGCGATGCGGTTCCTGGCCACGATCGTGCGGGCCCTCACCGGCCAGCGGTTCTCCGACGTCACGTCGGGGTTTCGCGCCTTCGACCGGCCGGTGATCGAGCTCCTCGCCCGCGACTATCCCGTCGAGTACCTCGCCGACACCGTCGAGGCGCTCCTGATCGTCCGCTACGCGGGGTTCCGCGTCGACGAGGTGCCGATCAGCATGCGCCTTCGGGCCGCCGGCGTGCCGTCGACGCGCCGGATCAAGCTGGTCATCAACTACCTGCGGCTCCTCATCGGCATTCTCGGCTCGGCGTCCCGCCGGGCCCGACTCCGAAAGGACGAACCATGATCGACCTGCCCAGAGGGTCGCTCAGCGGCCAGGCCCACGTCCTGGTCATCGTCGCCACCGCGATCATCGCGTTGTTCATCTTCCGCCTCGTGCGGGCGCGCCAGCTCCGGAGCAAGTACGCGCTCCTCTGGCTCGTCATCGGCGTGTTGCTCCTGCCCTTGGCCGTGGTGCCCGGCGTCCTCAATACCTTCTCCGAGTGGCTCGGCGTCCTCTACTCCCCGACCATCTTTCTGTTGCTCGCGGTCGGATTCCTGTTCCTGGTCGTCGTGCACTACTCGTGGGAGCTCTCGCGGCTCGAGAACCGCACGCGCACGCTCGCCGAGGAGTTGGCGCTGCTGCGAACGCGTCTCGACAGCGACGCGCCTGCCGTGAGCGCAGCTCCTGACGGCGACTAGCGCGGCGCAGCGGCGGTCGGCACGCCGGTAACCGAGGGGACCGCCGGCTCCTCCGCCGCAGTGATCGGACCGGCAGCGCGTCGCAACAGCCCGCGGAGCGCCACGATCGCGACGGCGTACGCCACGAGCGCGAGGAACAGCACGATCCGAAAGCCGAAGGTCATCGCCAGGATGGTCGACAACACGGCGCCAACCACCGACGCGAAACCGTTCACCGCCCATCCCCACGCGACGTATTCGCGCGGGAACCGTGTGAGACCGGCGACGGCGCCGAGACCGAGCGGCATGAAGAAGCCCAGGCACACGCCGAGCGGCGCGAGCACGATGAACGCGAACGCGAGACGGCCGGCGAGGGGCCAGCCGAGGAGCGCGTCGGTCATGGGCGGCAACCCGAACTGGTAGAAGACCGTGAGCAGCGCGATGGCGGCGAACAGCACGGCCACGACGCGCCCGGGACGGTCGGCCCACCGCGCGCTGAGGAACGCGCCGACACCCGTGAAGATGAGGATCGACGCCAAGGTGACGGTCAGTGAGTACGTCGGGTACCCGAGAAACAGCGTCAACCGCTGTATGAGGGTGATCTCGAAGAAGATGAAGCCCAACCCGATGGACGCGAAATAGAGCGCGGATCTCGGCTTTCGGGGGAAGCTCGCCCAGATCGACCGCACGGCGACGAACGGGAGCAGCAGGAAGATCGCCGCCAGCACGACCGCGACCGCCAGCAGCAGGAGCAGCACCCGCTCCCCCAACGCGATCTCGGCGTCGCCACGCCGAATCGGATCGGTGAAGTTGCCGATCACGTCGTCGTACGGCGTGAAGTGCCAGAAGAACGGCGCGTCGTCGGTGACGGGACGGACGTCGTAGCGGTACGAGTCGTACCAGGACCCCAGCTTGGAGTTCGGGATCGTGGCGAGGTCGCTCACCGACTCACCCTTGACCGGGTGGCCGGGTGCGTACCGGAGCTTCGCTCCCGGGACGGCGCCGAGACCCGTGATCACACGGTCGACCTCAGCCGGCGTGAACGGGGTCTCCTTCACGAGCACGGTTGAGAGCGCGGATGCGCCTTCGGTGGTCGTCGTGACGACGAGGATGTGCCGGGAGGGGTCGCTGATGCCGCGCTCGGCGAGCGCGTCGCGTGCCGTGGCCACGTACCGGGTCGTTCGATTCGGCCTGGCGTTGTAGTCGAACTCGCCGAACTGGGCCGCGAGGATCCCGCCCCGCTGCAAGTGGTCGAAACTGTCGGCGATCGCCTCGGTCGTGTACAGGTAGCTCTCGGACAGGACGCTCGCGCCCGAGGTCGCGGCGTTCGTCGCCGAGTAGCTGTCCGGCGCCGGGTACCAGATGAGCTCGTACTTTCGGTCGCTGCGCGCGAGATATCCCCGCCCCTCGTCGTTCACGTAGTTGACCTTGGGGTTGTCGGTGAAGTGGCCGTCGTAGTCGGCGAACTCGTCGGTGACGAACCTGTAGGTCACCGGGTTCAGCTCGACGGCGTCGATGTGGCGGGCGTCGAAGTACAGGGATGCGAGCACCTCGTTGCCGCCAGCCGCCCCGATGATCAGGACGTTGCCGGGGTTGGTTCCCGCCGCGTCGAAGGGGAAGGACCGCGGGTCGCTGTCGAAGCGGGTCAGGCTCCGTGGGTTCCCGTCGAAGCGGTAGATGGCGGAGCCGAGCAAGCCGTCGTGGATGAGCGTGAGTGCGTTCGGCACGGCGGCAACGGCGTCGACTCGGAACACCGCGCTCCAATCCCACGCGTGGCCGGAGTCGCGCAGGTCGGCCTTGCTCTTGTCGGTCCGCTGGTACGGAAGGATGCTGGGCGCGACGACCGCGACGGCCAGCAGCAGCGCCATGACCGCTCCGACCGGCGCGACGCGTGACCGCCGACGGGCGGCGATCCGGACACCGGCGAGCGCCATGATCAACCCTGCGAGGACGATCGTCGCCGGCGGCCCGATGGAGCCGAGCAACCACACGACCACGGCGCACGCCAGCCCGGCGCCGAGCAGGTCGGCGAAGTACAGGCGCCCGATCTCGTCCGATCGCCGACCGAAGAGCGTTGCGAGCACGACGCCGATCGCGATGAACGACGCGAACAGCACGAGGCAGATCAGCACCAGCCGCGCCAGGCCGCTGATCGAGTCGAACGTGCCGTAGTCCCAGAGCGTGAGGCTGTCGGTGCGGGTCACCGCCACGATCAGGTACCCGACGCCGACGCTCGCCGCGCCCAGCAGCAGGCTCCACATCAGGATCGCGTCGGTCGAGGCGCGTCGCATCCGGCGCGAGATCGCGACGAGCACGCCGCCCGCACCAATGCCCAGCAGCGCCAAGCCGATGACGAGATACGTGTAGTAGTAGAAGAGCTTGAACGAGATGATCCGCGTGTAGCTGACCTCGAGCAGCAGGCCCGCGAAGCTGATCAGGAAGATCTCGATGTGGTAGCCGCGGCGAGGCGTGTCGGCCTGAGCCGGCGCGGTGCTCTCAGCCATGGAGGCGCCACGGTAGCAGTGGGCTGTACGGAAACTCGGTCTCCGCGCACGCAAATGAGCGTGTGACCCGAGGGGCGCCGGCCCCAGTCGGGTCACTACCGTGCCTGCCGTGACGACCCGAACCTTTCGGCGCGGCTTGTTCGCGGCCGCACTCCTGGGACTGGCCGTTCGCGTCGCCTACATCCTCATCGTTCGTCACGACGTCCTGCCCGGCGGCGACTCGTTCTTCTATCACTTCGGTGCGCGTCTGCTCGTCGAGGGCCACGGCTTCATCGAGCCAACGCCGTTCATCAACGGCATCGTCGAGCAGAGCGCCAGCCACCCGCCGCTGTACCTCCTGTACCTCGCGATTCCCAGCTCGGTCGGGCTCGACGGGCCCGTGTCGCACATGTTGTGGTCGAGCCTGATCGGCGTCGGATCCGTCGTGCTGGTCGGGCTGACGGCCCGGGAGGTCGCGGGGCCGCGCGCCGGGCTCGTCGCCGCCGGGCTCGCGGCCGTGTACCCCAACATGTGGATCTTCGACGGCTTCCTCGTCTCCGAGACGATGGCGATCTTCACGACGATCCTCTCGGTGTATCTCGCCTACCGCTTCCTGCGATCGCCGTCGTTCTGGCGCGCCGCCGGCCTCGGCCTCGCCTGCGGCGTCGCCGCGCTGTCACGCGCCGAGCTCGTACTCCTCTTACCTCTGCTTGTCCTCCCGTGCATCCTGTTCACGCGGCGAACCGACGAGACCCAGAAGCTCAAGGCTTTGGTCGCGGCAGGCGTCGCGGCGGTCATCGCGATGGGGCCGTGGATCGGGTTCAACCTCGCCCGCTTCGAGCGCCCGGTGTTCCTGTCGACCGGGCTCGAGCCGACCATGCTGGGCGCCAACTGCGACGTCACCTACTACGGGAACCTCACGGGATACTTCACGCCCGACTGCACGGAAAAGGCGGGGCGCGAGTACAAACGCGGCGACGACCAGTCCGAACGCAACGAGATCTCCCGCCGGATCGTCTTCGACTACATCAGCGACCACAAGTTCCGCGCGCCGGTCGTCGTCCTCGCGCGTTGGGGTCGCATCACGGGCCTCTACCGGCCGTGGAATCAGGTGCAGCTCGACCGCGTCATCGAGGGCCGGGAGGGCTGGGCCGCGCTCGCCTCGCTCTTCAGTTTCTACGCTGTCGCCGCGCTCGCAATCGCCGGAGGGGTGATCGTCCGGCGGCGAAGGAAGGTCCCCGTCTTCCCTCTCCTCGTGCCCCCGCTCATCGTGCTCTTCGCGGTCGGTCTCTCACTCGGCAGCAACCGTTACCGCGCGAGCGCCGAAGGCGCGCTCGTGGTCCTGGCCGCGGTCGCCATCGACCGTGGGATCCAGGCGGTGCGTGACCGCCGCAGCGCGGAGGTCGCGCGTGCCGAGGAGCCGCGCGAGCCCTTTGCTACCGTGCCCCAGCGATGACACCGGCCACGCGCCGTTTCGCTCAGCGACTCGCGCTCATCACCGCCGTCAGCGTGGTGATCCGGGTCGCGTACGTCGTGCTCGAGCGGCGCGACGCTCCCGTGCAGGGCGACGGCCTCTATTACCACTACGGCTCCAACCTGCTCGCGCAGGGCCACGGGTTCATCGTCCCACTTCAGTACGTGCAGGGACTCACC
>DASYQJ010000254.1:0-7401 GCA_036005605.1 Acidimicrobiia bacterium | reverse complement strand
CGCCCTTCGACATCCCACTGATCATCGCGGCTCCCAGGACGGCGAGGGTGCCGCCCACCAGGAGCCACAGCCGCCGGTCACGTACACGTGTCAGCGCCACGACCACGGCCGGGCCGAGCACGATCGCGAGGCACGCGGCGTCGGCCACCAGGAAGTCGAGATACGGGCGGCGCGATCCGACCCCGGCGAAGTACTGCTGGCGGGTGGCGAGGAGTCCGGCCAGCCACGAGAAGCCGGCGGCGAGGAAAACGAGGAACACCGGCGCGGCGCCGATCGCGGCCAGCGCGAGCGGGCGGAACCGGCGCCGGTGCCACGCGACCGCGGCCGGCACCACCGCGAGGAGCACGAGCCCGTAAGAAAGGAAGGCCGCCGCGCCGAAGAGCAGCCCACCCGCGAACGCGTACGCGTCCGATCGCAGGCCGTGACGTCCGGTTGCGAGCACGACGAGCGCCACCGCCCACGCGCTCACGCCCATGAAGAAGGCATCCGCGCTCGTGGCGATCCAGATCGCCGCGGGAGTGATCGCAAGGAAAGGCGTCGCCCGACGCGCCATCTCCTCGCCTGCGACCTCGCGTACCGCGACGAGCACGGCGGGAACGGCGAGCGCGCCACCGGCGATGCACAGCGCCGCGGCCCAGCCCGAGCCCCCGAGCCCGACACGGTCGAGGGCCGAGAGCAACAGCAACATCCCCGGGGGGTGGCCTTGGACATGGATGCTGTAGTCGCCAATACGGTCGACGAACGTCGAGAGGAACGCGCCCGGCGATCCGACGTTGCCGACGTCAGCGAGGTACTCGGTGCGCGCTTCGAGCGGGCTCGTCAAGCCCTGCACGCCGTCGACCAGCGCGAGCGCGACCGCCCACGCCGCCGCGGCCGCCGCCGACACGAAGAGCAGCGTGCGCCAGCCGACCCGCTCGACGAGCCGGGGCCCGCCCAAGACCACAAGGGTGCCGACCGCGAGAGCCGCGAGGAGCCGGCCGCTCACGCGGAGATCGAACGTGCCGACCAGCGGAGCGGCCCGGATTCGGATGTTCGCTCCGCCGGCCTGGATCCGTTCGAGGAGCACGTGCGCGACGCCGATCACGATCGCCCACATCGTGAGGACCGCGAGCGTCGCGCGTGCCGAGCTCGATGCGATGTCCGACGCTCGCGTTGCGTCCCGGCGCGCCGCGATTGCGGTGTCGACGGCACCGGTGGCCACGCTCGGACTGTACCGACGAGGCCCGACGCGTTCGCGTGGCAAGCGCGGCTGTTTCGAAAATCGTAAGCACCAACATCGTTGTCGCGGCGTGGCGCGTGGGTACCGTCCCATCGATGCCCGACGTCGTGCTGCCGGTACTCGACGAAGCCGAGGCGATTCCGGGCGTGCTCGCACGGCTCCCGCGCGGCTACGAGCCGATCGTGGTCGACAACGGATCGACCGACGGCTCCGCCAAGGTGGCATTGCGTCTCGGCGCGCGGGTCGTGATGGAGCCGGCACGAGGGTTCGGCGCCGCGTGCTTCACCGGATTGCGCGCGGCCACGAGCGAGGTTGTGTGCTTCATGGACTGCGACGGCTCGCTCGACCCAAGCGAACTACCACGCGTCGCCACGCCGGTCAGCGCCGGCGAGGCCGACCTCGTCGTGGGAGCACGCCGCGCGACCGGCTCCGGCGCGTGGCCGCTGCATGCACGCCTCGCAAACCGCGCGTTGTCGCTTCTCCTCGCGCGCCGAGTCGGCGCGCGGGTGCACGACCTCGGCCCGATGCGGGCGGCGCGGCGGGAGGAACTGCTCGGATTGGGCGTCACCGATCGGCGCTTCGGCTGGCCGCTCGAGATGGTCATGCGGGCGGTGGAGGACGGCTGGCGGATCCTCGAGGTCCCGGTCTCGTACGCGCCGAGGATCGGGCGGTCCAAGGTGACGGGCACGGTGCGCGGCACCGCGCGAACGGTGGTCGACATGGCGCGAGTGGTGTGGTGACGGTCATCGTGCTGGCCAAGGCGCCGGTGCCGGGACGCGTGAAGACGCGGCTGTGCCCGCCGTGCGATCCGGAGCAGGCGGCGGCGCTCGCCGAAGCTGCGCTCGTCGACACGCTGCGATCCGTGACTGCGACTCGATGCGAACGGCGTGTGCTCGTCCTCGACGGCGCCCCCGGCCCGTGGCTTCCCGCCGGCTTCGAGGTGCTCCCCCAGCGCGGCTACCGGCTCGACGAGCGACTCGCGCACGCCTTCACCGACACCGGCACCGGCGGTGTGTTGATCGGTATGGACACACCCCAGGTCACGCCGGCCCGACTGACGGCGGCGCTGCGCGCGCTGGGCGCACCCGGTGTCGGCGCGGTCCTCGGGCCGTCCGTCGACGGTGGGTGGTGGGCCCTGGGGCTACGCACGCCGGACCCAGGCGTGTTCTTGGGTGTCGCGATGAGCACACCGCACACCGGCGACGCGCAACGGGCTCGGTTGCACGAGCTTCGCCTCCGCACGGCCGCGCTCCCGACCCTCCGCGACGTCGACGACTTCGATGACGCGCTCGCCGTCGCCCGCACCGCACCCGGCAGCCGGTTCGCCGCGACGCTGCGGTCGATGCTGCCCCGGCTCCGAGCGCTCGACGACACGCTCGCGGCGCGGTGACCGCCGTTCTTCGTGCGCCCGACGGAACCGCGCTTCCGGCGCGCGCGCACCGCTGGGTCGAGCCGCTCACAGTCGAAGACGACGCCGTTCTGGGTCGGGTTGCGGGACCGGTGCTCGACGTGGGTTGCGGGCCGGGCCGTCACGTGCTCGCGCTCGCAGAACGCGGCGTCGTGGCGCTCGGCATCGACATCACGCCCGCCGCCGTCGACCTCGCCCGCCGCCGTGGCGCGCCGGTGCTCGCCCGGTCGGTGTTCGATCGGGTTCCCGGTGCGGGGCGATGGTCGAGCGCGCTGCTCCTCGACGGCAATCTCGGCATCGGCGGTCATCCCGCCGCACTCCTCGAGCGGGTGGCCTCGCTGCTGAGGCCGGGCGGCGCCGTGCTCGTCGAGCTCGAGCCGCCCGGAACGGCGCCGACGGCCGAGCTCGTCCGCTTCGACGTCGGGGGCGTCGAAGGCCCGTGGTTCGCCTGGACCGCCGTCGCGGCCGACGAGCTGTCCACACCGGCCGCCGCCGCCGGGCTCGGCGTCGAGGACGTCTGGCCGGCGGCGGACCGGTGGTTCGGAGCTCTCCGCCGTGCGTGAACAGACCACCCCGCGCATCTTCACCAGCGACCTGCGCGACGAGCGCACCGCCGCTCTGCTCGGCGTCGCGCTGGGCGTCACCTTCACGGTGTGCTTCGTCACTGGTGTGCTCTCGCACCTGATCCAGGACCCGCCGAGCTGGTTCCAGTGGCCGTCGCGTCCCGCCGGTCTGTACCGCGTGACCCAGGGCGTGCATGTCGCGACGGGGCTCGCGTCGATCCCACTCCTGCTCGCCAAGCTCTGGGTGGTGTTCCCGAAGCTGTTCGCGTGGCCCCCGTTCACCTCGGTGGCGCATCTCGTCGAGCGCCTGACGATCTTCCCGCTCGTGGCCGGCGGCGTGTTCGAGCTCTTCACCGGCCTCGCCGACACCCACCTCTGGTACCCGTGGCCGTTCGGCTTCCGGGCCGCGCACTACTGGGTCGCGTGGATCACGATCGGTGCTCTCGTCGTGCACCTCGGCGCCAAATGGGCGTCGACCCGAGCGGCGCTCTTCGCGCGTGAGACCCCTGATGCGTATCTCAGCGACGCTCAGCGACGTTCAGATACGCATCGGAGGCGCGAGAGCGCCTTTGACCGGCGCACGTTCCTCGCCACGGTGTTCGCCGCCGCCGGTGCCGTCACCGTGTTCACGGTCGGCCAGACCGTCTCGCCGCTGCGCAAGCTCGCGTTGCTCGCGCCACGCCGACCCGACACCGGTCCGCAGGGCTTCCCCGTGAACCGCACTGCCGCCACCGCCGGTGTCGTCGAGTCGGCGCGCAGCCCGGAATACCGCCTGCGCGTCGACGGCAAGGTCCGACGGAAGCTCGTCTTCACGCGGGACGAGCTGGTGGCGATGCCGCAGCACGAGGCGACGCTTCCGATCTCGTGCGTCGAGGGATGGAGCACGACGCAGCGCTGGCGGGGAGTGCGCGTGCGGGACCTGCTCGATCGAGCCGGTGCGGACTCGGCCGCCGAGGTACGGGTGCAATCGCTCCAGCGGCGCCGCGCGTACCGGTTCTCGGACCTCAACCACTGGCATGCTCACGATCCAGACACGCTGCTCGCGCTCGAGGTCAACGGCGAGCCCCTCGGCGTCGACCACGGGTACCCGCTCCGACTCATCGGCCCCAACCGGCCCGGCGTCATGCAGACGAAGTGGGTCACCCGACTGGTCGTGCGATGAGCCCGCCGCGGTACGGACGAGCGTTCTGGATCGCGCTGCCGATCGGCGCAGCGCTCATGGCCTTCGGCGCCGTCGGCCTGATCGGTGACTCGGGCGTCGGCGCCGGCGCGGAGGTCGGCGGCTGGCTCGTCGGTGCGGACGTCGCGCACGACTTCGTCCTCGCACCGCTCGCATGCCTGGTCGGGGCGGCCGTTGCGCGCGCCCTCCCCCGCTGGTGCCGCGCCCCGGTGCAGGCCGCGCTGCTGACGAGCGCCGTCCTGATCATCGTCGTGTTCCCCGCCGTGCGCGGCTTCGGGCGCGATCAGGTCCCCGACAACCCGTCCGTCCAGCCCCTCGACTACACGACGGCGACGCTCACCGCGCTCGCCGTCGTGTGGGCGGCCGCAGGCGTGTGGCTGGTCGTGCGGCTGGCTACTGCTGTCCGGGAAAGACGTCGACCTCCGACTCGTGCCACACCGGGTGGTCCCCCGACGTCTCCACATTGAAGCCGTAGTCGAAGACGAGCTCGCCGCCGTACGTCGCGCCAAAGGTGACAAGCACCCCGGCGACGATCGACAGGATCATCACGAGCGGCGTGGTTGCCACGTGATCGCTCCACTGGAACAAGCGGATCACGATGTCCACGATCACGATCCCGGTCACCGTGAGCATCACGGTCATGTGCCAGTTGGCGGTGCGGCGAGCCTGGTTCCCCGGCGACGTCGACCGCCACCAGTCCCAGAAGCCCGTGAGCGCGGCCAGGAGCGACACGATCGCCCCGGCGATGATCACGTGCGTGGCGGTGACGAAGAACTCGCGACCGATCGACGAGTCGTCGCCGGCGACCCGGGAGATCACGTCGAACACCGCGGCGAGCACGTAGGCCGCCACCGGGATGTCGGTGAGCGGGGGGTGGAACGGCTTCCCAGCCCACCCTCGCAGGCCCTTGAACTGCCTCCCCTTGAGCGTGAGCGCCGGGCGGATCGAGAACTTGCGGCTCATGGTGGCCCCCCTTCGTCGGCCGGCTCGGGCCGGGGCCGGATTCTCACACGCGCGGCGTGCACCTCGCCGGTACGGTCCGCGGTGGCGGCGGCGTTGCCGACCGGCTCCGCAAAGCCGAGCCTGCGACGGCGACTTAGGAGGAAACGAGTGACCCGACACGTCAGGCTTCGCGAGTTCCTCGTTGCCGTCGAGGGGCTCGCCCTGTTTCGCACGCTCGTGGAGGGCGGCGACGAGACGGCCGAGGCGCGCATCGACGAGGTACGGCGCATCGTGGGCGAGGACCGGACGTACGGGCTCGGCACCGACGTCCCCGAGCTCGACGCTCCCGCGGGCTACGCCCGATGGGCGGCGACGTACGACCGTCCCGGCAACCCGCTCATCAGCGTCGAGCAACCCACGGTCTGGCGCCTACTCGACGAGCTCCCTGCCGGCCGCGCCCTCGACGCCGCTTGCGGCACCGGCCGCCACGGCGCACACCTGGCGGAGCGCGGGCACGACGTGACCGGCGTCGACGGCTCGCCCGAGATGCTGGAGGTCGCGCGTGCTCGTGTTCCGAACGCGCGCTTCCTCGAAGGCGATCTGCGCGCGCTCCCGGCCGAAGACGGCGAGTTCGATGTGGCGGTGTGCGCGCTGGCCCTCGGTCACTGTGCCGACCTGGCGACTCCGGTCGCCGAGCTCGCACGCGCCGTGCGCTCCGGCGGCTCGCTCGTGCTGTCCGATCTGCATCCGGTGATGTCGGTCGCAGGCGGGCAGGCGCTGTTCGAGTCGGCCGACGGCAGCCTCGCGTTCGTACGCGAGCACGTGCATCTCCACGGTGAATACCTCGACGCCTTCGGGGCCTCCGGGCTCGACATCGTCCGGTGTGTCGAGCCGCGGTTCGGCTCTGACGAGGCCGGCATGCAGGGAATGGCGGCGCACTTCATCCCCGAAGCGACGCAGGCGGCGTTCGCCGGCCTGCCCGGCGCGCTGATCTGGCAGCTCGAACGCCGCTAGCGCCCCTCGAATCGCGGGGCGCGTTTCTCGGTGAACGCGGCGAGCCCTTCACCGAGGTCCTCGCTGGCGAAGGCGCGGGCCTCGAGCTCCCGCATCTCGGCGAGCGCCGTTGCGTCCACCCCGCCGGCAACCAGGTTGAGGGCGCGCTTGTGGCCCTGGACGGTCAGCGGGGCGAGCTCGGCGACCTCGGCCGCGAGCTCGAGCGCGGCTTCGAGCGCGTCGGGGACGCGCCGTTGCACGAGCCCGACGGCGGCGGCTTCGTCGGCGGCGAGCGTGCGCGCCGTGAGCAGCAGGTCGCGGGCCGCGCCCTGGCCGACGAGCGTGGCGAGCCGCTGCACGTTCGCCGGGCTCAGGAACACGCCGAGACGCGCGGCGGGGATGGAGAACGTCGCGCTGAAGACGGCGATGCGCACGTCACAGGCGACGGCGAGCTGCATGCCGGCGCCGATCGCGGGGCCATTGACGGCCGCCAGCACCGGCGCCGGGTAATCGACGATCGCGTCGAGGAGCCGATCGAACGCGGGCCGGAACGTGTCGCCGCCGCCGGGCTCCGAAGCATCCTCCGTCCGCACGACGAGATCGGCACCGGCGCAGAACGCCTTGTCGCCGGCACCGGTGATCACGACCGCCCGCAGGTCGGGTTCGGCGTCGAGGTCAGCGAGCAGCTGCGTGCACAGGACGGCGTTGAGGGCGTTCCTGCGTTCCGGCCGGTCGATGGTCGCGATCCCGACCCGGTCGCGGACCTCCCACTGGATCATTGTCCTCCTGTCGCCGTCGCAAGCTCCGGCTTTGCGGCGTCGGTCGGCGAAGCCGCCGATCGCCGCGCGCTAGCTCTCGTCGATGATGGCGATGAGATCGCCTTCTTGCACCACCTGCTCGGGCTCGACGTGCAGCTCGCGCACGACACCGGGGATCTCGGTCACCACGGGGATCTCCATCTTCATGGACTCGAGGATGACGATCTCGTCGCCCTCGGCGACCATCTGCCCCTCCTCGGCCACGACCTGCCAAACGTTCGCCGCGATCTCCGCCCGGATCTCCGCCATGGCGGGGGACGTTATCCGCGAACATCGAC
>DASYQJ010000253.1:0-3483 GCA_036005605.1 Acidimicrobiia bacterium | reverse complement strand
ACGCGAAGCTAATAATTTCGCCGAGGGTCGGTTCTCGGCGAAGGGCCGAATCCGGGACGGATGGAGCAAAGTGAACTCGGAAGCGCGCCCCTTTGAAGGCATCGTCGCCAA
The DNA here is from genome assembly GCA_036005605.1 of Acidimicrobiia bacterium. Classification (GTDB taxonomy): domain Bacteria; phylum Actinomycetota; class Acidimicrobiia; order IMCC26256; family JACDBD01; genus JALZAA01. The sequence goes on along the minus strand of DASYQJ010000253.1, from coordinate 3,372 downwards.
CTTGGATGGTCCGGCGTACGTGGTGACCACAGCGGCGGGAGACGAACGCGACGGCTGCCTCGTCGGATTCGCATCGCAGTGCAGCATCAAGCCGCCACGGTTCGCCGTGTGGCTGTCGAAGGAGAACCTGACATACCGCATCGCGCGGTCGGCGCCGACCCTCGTGGTCCACCTTCTGCGCCAGGGTGATCAGGACCTGGCGCACCTCTTCGGGGCCGAGACCGGCGACGAAGTCGACAAGCTCGAGGATGTCGAATGGCGTCCCGGCCCCGACGGGTGTCCCGTGCTCGCCCGCTGTGACTGGTTCGCCGGGTCGATCATCGAGCGCGTCGACACCGGGGACCACGTCTTGTTCGTACTCACTCCACACGGAGGAGAGTGCAAGCGATCAGGTACTCGACAGCTCGGCATGCAGGAGATCGGGGACATCGAAGCCGGCCACCCGGTTCCGGAGAATTGAGCCTGTGGAGGTTGATCTCCGCGTCGACCCGTTCGACACGCCGTGGGCGCAGGTACGTGACGCAGTCCGCGCGGCGGTGGACGCCGGGTTCGCGGGCATCTGGACGCCGGATCACGTCGACGGGCGCGTCTTCGGCGCGTCGCAAGTGCTCGAGTGCTGGACCACGTTGACCGCGATCGCCGTCTCGACGTCCGACGTCAAGGTGGGTCCGCTGGTCTTGAACGTCGCCAACCACCATCCGGGTGTGCTCGCATCGATGGCGGCAACCCTCCAGGACATCTCGGGGGGACGTCTCCTGTTGGGACTCGGCGCGGGCGGCGGCGTAGGCGCGGGCGGTGGCGCCGGCGCGCCGATCCGGCGAGAGCAGGAGGCGATCGGGCGCCCCGTCCCGCCCGACCCCGTGCGCCGGGCGCAAGTCGAGACGTGCGTGGAGGAAATGCGTCGTCTCTGGAACGCGCCGGGCTTCCTGCAGCCCGACCCCGCGCCACCCGTCGTGATCGCCGCCTTCGGCCCGAAGATGGCCCACCTCGCCGGGCGCGTCGGCGACGGAATCAATACTCCCGCCGCGCATCCGCGCCTGCGTGAGGTGGTCGGGATCGCACGCGACGCCTGCGCCGGCGCTGGCCGGGACCCCTCGCGCTTTCTCGTGACCGTCTTCTCCGAGCTCCACGAGCGTTGGCTCGACGCCGACTCGCCGGAGCGCGCCGAGCTGGCCTCGTCGGGAGTTGACCGTCTGATCCTGTACCTCGGCCCGCCGTTCGACCTCGCGCAGCGCGGGTGACCGTACGCTGACCGGAATGACTGGCGAAGAGCAGCACGACGTCGTCGTCGTCGGCGGTGGTGTGGCCGGCGTGAACTGCGCGCTGGAGTGCTTCGACATCCAACTCGACACCGTCTTGGTCGAGGCGAGCGCCGCCTTGGGTGGTCAGCTGCCCGACATCCTCCACTCCGTCCGCAACGTCGCCGCCGGGCGCTTCGCCGACGGCCGGGCACTGCAACAGGCGCTGCTGGAGTCAGCTGAGATCCTCGGCGATCGGGTGCGGCTGTCGCACCACGTCACCAAGGCGGATTTGGAAGGGCGTGCGATCGAAGTCGACGGCGGGCGATTGTCCGGCCGGGCCTTGGTCGTGGCTACGGGCACGAGAAGGCAGTTCCTCGAGGCCGCTCCCGACGGAGCATTCGGCGGGGACATCACGTACCAGCTCGAGCCGGTGTTGGACAGCTTCGCCGGGCGTGACGTGGTGGCGGTCATCGGTGGTGGCGACAGCGGGACGCTGGATGCCCTCGAGCTCGCACGCCGAGGCTCGTCCGTCAAGCTCATCCACCGTTCGCCGGAGCTCAACGCGCGGCAGGACATCCTTCGCCAGCTTCGTGATCAGCCTCGGATCGAAGACCTTCCCGGCTGGCAGCTCGAAGCGGCTCAGGGCGCGGAGCGACTCGAGAGCATCGTCCTCGTGCGACCGTCGACCGGCGAACGGCAAGAGGTCTCAGTGCACGGGTTGGTCGTCAAGATCGCGCGTGCACCGAACACGCAGCTGTTCGAAGGCCAGCTCGAGCTCGATCGGTCGGGGGCGGTGGTCGTCGATCGGGACTTGCGCACGTCCCAGGCCGGAGTCTTCGCCGTGGGTGACGTCGTCGCCGGCGCCTACGCACGGGTCGCGGCCGCGCTGGGACAAGGTTCGCAGGCGGCGCGGTCGGTCCTGCATTACCTCCAAGGACGACCTTGAGTGTGGGTGCCTCGTCTGTGGACGATGATCTCCCGACCAGCGACGACGTGGTGGCCGAGTTCCGACGCGTCCTTCACGACCCGGAGCATCGACCAACGCGACGGGTCGAGGCGCGGCTCGTCGATCTGCTGCGCAGCAACCTCGCGCAATGGAACCTGGAAGACGAGGCACGCGGTGCCGGCGCTGACGACGCAGCCGTTGCGGGAGCGAAGCGAGCGATCGACGAGCTCAACGCGGGAAGGCACCAAATCGTCGAAGAGATCGACGCCGCCATCGATCGAGCGGTCACGCAAAGGGCCTCAGCTCCACTCGCGACCGAGAGTCCGGCGATGGTGTTCGACCGACTCTCCGTGCTCGTGATCCGGATCCACCACACCGAACGGGGTGCCGGTCGCTACGCGGCGCGCCTGCCGGTCCTGTACCGCCAGTTGGCGGATATCCAGCAAGCCGTCGACGGCCTCATCGATGACGTTCGCGACGGCACGAGGCGCTTCGTTCCGTACCAGAGCTTGAAGCTGTACGGCGAGTAGCCGATCGGCTCAGGGGGCGAACGTCGAGAGGGCAGCCGTGTGGAGCCGGTACCCCCCGCGATTGAAGCCGTAGAGGATGCGGTCGCCCACGACCGCGGCGTGGGCGATGCCGAGAGACTCAGGAGCGAACGCAGGTGTGCGACCCCCGGATTCGCCGCCCGCGGTGCCGTAGGCGTGCACTTCGCCCGTCCGGCCGATTCCGCACACCAGTCCGGCGGCGACCACCACCGCGGTGCCCCCGTTCCCCCATGCGAGGTCGTGCGCGAAGCGGCCCCGAACGACGGTGTTCCCGTCGGCGAGGTCCAGTGCGGCGAACCCGCCGCCTCGCAGCTTCTCCCAGTCGTAGTCGTCGATCCCGGCGGCACCGAGCTCGGGGCCGGCAACCCAGAGCAGCTGTCGGTCGTAGCCGAACGCGGCCGGTTCAAAGTCGACGCCGATTTCCCAGCGAGGTCGGCCGGTGGTGCCCCGATCGACCGGGACGAGACCGACGCGGCCGCCTCCGCCGACGGCGACGTAGTCCTGGCCACTGTTGTGCACCGCGCCGAGTGCCGTGACCATCCCCCATGCCTCCAGCTCGACGAGCGCGTCCAGGCGCGCGCCGTCGGCGATGTCGGTGATCGGCTCCGACACCAGTACGCCGCCCGCGTGCTGCTCC
>DASYQJ010000252.1:0-5062 GCA_036005605.1 Acidimicrobiia bacterium | reverse complement strand
GTGTGACCGTCGAGGAGCGGCGCGTCGCGTTCGGTGACGCGCACGAGGTGGTCCTCGTGAACGGTGAGATGGCGGACGCTCGCCGGGAGGCTCTCGAGCCTCTCCCGCCACTCGGGACCGCCCGGCAGCGAGTCGACCGCGGCCGGATTCGCCTCGTACATCCCGTGGTACACGACGGTGAGCGCAGGGCCGGCGGCTTCGAGCGCGCGCGGCGACGTCGGCTGCTCGCCCTCGTCGAGCACCGTCCCGAACGCGAGCACGGCGCACCAGTCGAACTCGGGCTGGCCGGAGCCGATCGTCATGACACCGTCGCCGAGCTCCTTTGCCACCTCCAGCCCTCTCGGCCCGTTGGCGGCCACGAGGATCGGCACGTCGACCGGCCGCGCCGGCAGGAAACCGGCCGGCGGGATCATGCGCACGACGGACCCGTCCACCTCGACCTGCTCGCCGCGGAGCAGGGCGCGCAGCTGGCGCAGATACTCCTCGACCTCCGCCCACGGCAACGGCTGCTGGCCGAGCGCCATGCGACCGGTGAAGCCGGTGCCGAGGGCAGCGACGGTGCGGCCCGGCGCGAGGCTCTCCAGGGTCGCGATCGCGGTCGCCTGCACGAGCACGTGGCGAAGGCTGGGGATCAGGACCGCCGGACCGAGTCCGATGCGCTCGGTGCGCTCGGCGACGCGCGACAGCGTGACCCACACGTCGGGGTACAGCGCGGGTGAGTCGTACAGCCAGGCCCGTTCATAGCCGAGCGACTCCGCCAACACGGCGTGCTCGACCACCTCGGGCCCGGGCGGGAACGCGCAAGAGACGTGCACGGCGCTACGCGCCCCCCAGCTCGCGACGGAGCTGCCCGAGCCCCATCGGACCGAGGTTCAGAGCCCGGGCGTGGAAGGCCTTGAGGTCGAACCCGTCGCCGGCTTGTTGCCGGGCTGCTTCGCGCGCGGCCAGCCACACGCGCTCGCCGATCTTGTAGCTGATGGCCTGACCCGGCCAACCGAGGTACCGGTCGACCTCGCTGCGCATGAAGTCCTCCGGCATCCGACCGCTGCGTTCCATCGCGAACGGCAGCGCAAGATCGGGCGTCCACGTCTCACCGGGGTGATATCGCTCGTCGGCGGGGATCGACAGCTCGAGGTGCAGTCCGATGTCGACGACGACGCGCATCGCGCGCAGCGCCTGCGCCCGCAGCATCCCGAGCTCGTACGCCGGGTCGTCGAGGTAGCCGAGCTCGCCCATGAGGCGCTCCGCGTACAACGCCCATCCTTCGGCGTGGCCCGACCAGCCGGCCAGCGTCCGCTGGAAGCGGCTCAGCTCGCCGGCCAGGTACCGGACCTGGGCGATCTGGAGGTGATGCCCGGGGACACCTTCGTGGTAGCAGATCGACACCTCGCCCCAGAGCGGGAAGCGCGTCTTGCCGAGCGTCGGGTACCACGTGCGGCCGGGCCGGCTGAAGTCCTCCGACGGGCCCGAGTAGTACATCGCCGCCGCGCCGCCGGGCGGGGCGATCATGGCCTCGACGCGCTTGACCGGGTCGGGGATGTCGAAGTGCACGCCGTCGAGCTCGGCGATCGTCGTGTCGAGCAGGTTCTGCAGCCACTGGCGGAACTCGTCGACGCCTTCGATGCCGCGGCTGGGATCGGTTTCGAGGTGGTCGATCACGGCATCGAGCGATTCGCCGGGCAGGATGCGCTCGGCCACGTCGCCCATCGCGCGCTCGATGCGGTGCAGCTCGTCCCAACCCCACGCGTAGGCCTCGGCGAGGTCGAGCTCCATCCCATTGAAGACGCGGGCGAGCAGCCCGTAGCGCTCGGCGCCGACCGCGTCGCGTTCGACGGCGTGCGGCGCGTACTCGTCGGCGAGGAACCGACCGAGCGCGGCGTACGCCTCGGTGGCGCGTGTTGCCCGGTCCACGAGCATTTCGCGCAACGCGTCGTTCTCGATGCCAGCGTCGTCGTAGCGGTCGACCAGCGTGAGGAAGAACGCACGCGCCTCGCCGTTGACTCCGCTCCACGTCTCGGCCTGGCGCGTGCACTCGACGGCCTGGCGCCGGGCCGCCACGAGGCCCTGGCGCACGCCCTCGGTGAGGCTCTGCTGGTACGACTCGAGCCCTTCGGGCACGAGCGCCATCCGAGCGGCGACCACGTCCCAGTCGGCCTCGGTCTCCGTCGGCATCATGTCGAAGCACATGCGCACGGCTTGGACGGGGCTGGCGATGACGTTCAGCTCGCGGAGGTGCTCGCCGGTGTCGTAGAGCTCGATGCCCGTCTCGAGGGCCTCGCGCAGCACGTCGGCGGCGACGCGGTCGCGGTCGCCCTCCGGCGCCGCCGCCGTCAACGCTCGCAGCGTTGCACGGCTGTGCTCGTTGCGCTCCTCGTAGCCGTCGGGCGAGAAGTCCGTCATCTCGTGGTCGTGACCGGCCAAGCCTTCGAGGGTGGCGGACACCGGATCGAGGGCCGCGAAGCGATCGACGAACCGGTCGGACAGGTCGTAGATCTGCGACATGCGCCGCACTGTCTACTCGATGCGGCAGGGGGTGAGCGCCCGGTGCCGCGGACGATCAGTCCGCGCGAGGTGCGCGGCGGTACCGTCGCGCGGCGACGGCGGCTTTGCCGACCGGCGCCGCAAAGCCGGAGCTTGCGACGGCGTCAAGGAGGACAACGTGAGTGGCGAACGCACACGGCGGGAGAGCGACAGTCTCGGCGAGGTCGAAGTGCCGGCCGACCGGTACTGGGGGGCGCAGACGCAGCGGTCGCTCCATCACTTCTCGATCGGCGACGACCGCATGCCGAAGGCGGTCATCCGAGGCATGGCCATCCTCAAGAAGGCAGCCGCGCTGACCAACCAGGAGCTCGGCAAGCTCCCCGCCGAGGAGGCGAAGCTCATCGTCCAAGCCGCCGACGAGATCATCGACGGCAATCACGACGACGAGTTCCCCCTCTACGTCTGGCAGACAGGCAGCGGTACCCAGACGAACATGAACGTCAACGAGGTGATCTCGAACCGGGCCATCGAGCTCGCCGGCGGCGAACGCGGCAGCAAGGCGCCGATCCACCCCAACGACCACGTGAACATGTCGCAGTCGTCGAACGACACCTTCCCGACCGCGATGCACATCGCCGCCGCCGAAGAGGAGGTGCACCGCCTGATCCCGTCGGTCACGGCGTTGCGCGATGCGTTGGCGGTCAAGGCGGAGGAGTTCCGGGACATCGTCAAGACTGGACGCACCCACCTCCAGGACGCGGTGCCGCTGACGCTGGGCCAGGAGTTCGGCGGCTACGTCGCCCAGCTCGACGCCGACCTCGAGCGCATCCGGCTCGCGCTCCCCGGCCTGCTCCAGCTCGCCATCGGCGGAACCGCCGTCGGGACGGGCCTCAACGCGCCGCCCGATTTCGACGAGCGGTGCTCGGCCAAGATCGCCGAGCTGACGGGCCTGCCCTTCGTGCCGGCGCCGAACAAGTTCGCCGCCCTTGCCGCCCACGACGAGCTCGTGTTTGCCAGCGGCGCGCTCAAGACCCTCGCGGTGTCGCTGATCAAGATCGCCAACGACATCCGCTGGCTCGCTTCGGGGCCGCGCTCGGGTCTGGGCGAGCTCATCCTCTCCGAGAACGAGCCCGGCTCGTCGATCATGCCGGGCAAGGTCAACCCCACCCAGAGTGAAGCGATGACGATGGTGGGTGCCCAGGTCATCGGCAACGACGCCACGATCGGATTCGCCGGCTCGCAGGGCAACCTCGAGCTCAATGTGTTCAAGCCGGTGATGATCTTCAACTTCCTGCACTCGGTCGATCTCCTCGCCGACGTGTGTCGCACATTCCGCGAGTTCGCAGTCGAGGGCGTGCAGGCGAACCTCGAGCGCATCGCCGAGAACCTCGACAACTCGCTCATGCTCGTCACCGCACTGACGCCGCACATCGGGTACGACAAAGCGGCCGAGATCGCCAAGCACGCGCACAAGCACCGCAAGACACTGCGTGAGGCTGCCGTCGAGCTCGGTCATCTGACCCACGAGGAGTTCGAGCGCCTCGTCCGCCCCGAGAAGATGGCCCGGCCCGAGGGCTAGCCGGCACGGACGCTCCCGACCGTCGGCAATACTGGCCACTCACTCGACGAGGAGGAGCAATGGCGATCTACGACGCGGACGTCGCGGCGCTCGACGGCAGCCCGGCCGAGCTCAGCGACTACCAGGGCAAGGCGCTGCTCATCGTGAACGTGGCGTCCCAATGCGGCCTCACTCCGCAGTACGCCGGTCTGCAAGAGCTCCACGAGCAGTATGCCGACCAGGGCTTCGCCGTCCTCGGCTTCCCGTGCAACCAGTTCGGAGCGCAGGAGCCCGGAAGCCCCGAGGAGATCGCCACGTTCTGCGAGTCGAGCTACGGCGTCACCTTCCCGCTGTTCTCGAAGCTCGAGGTGAACGGCGACGGCCGACACGCTCTCTACGAAGAGCTCACCGCGCACGCGGACGACGAAGGCGAAGCTGGCGACATCCAGTGGAACTTTGAGAAGTTCCTCGTGTCGCGTGACGGCGAGGTCGTCCGGCGGTTCCGTCCCCTCACGACCCCCGACGACGCCGTGCTCGTGAGCGCGATCGAGGACCAGCTCGAAGGGAAGTAGCGCCCGAGCTCTGCTAGGACGCGGCCGGTGCCGCCGCGTCTTCGGCGGCGTGAGCCGTGAAGTCCAGCTGCTCGCCCTCGGCGAGGGGGAAGTGGCACGCGGCGAAGTGGCCGGGCCGTACCTCTTCGATCACCGGTTCCACTTCTGCGCACTTCTGCTGCGCCTTCGGGCAGCGGGTCCGGAACCGGCAGCCGCTCGGCGGCGAGACCGGGGACGGAATCTCCCCGGTGAGCGCGTCGCGCTCGTTCGGCCGGACCTCGGGGTCGGGCTCGGGGATGGCCGCGAGCAACGCCGCCGTGTACGGGTGCACGGGGTGTTCGTACAGTTCGTCCGGCTGCGCGATCTCGCACAGCTTGCCGAGGTACATCACGGCGACGCGGTCACTCACGTTCTTCACCACCGCGAGGTCGTGGGCGATGAACACGAGCGTGAGCCCGAAGCGGGCCTTCAT
>DASYQJ010000251.1:0-68840 GCA_036005605.1 Acidimicrobiia bacterium | reverse complement strand
GCCTGCGGGGCGCGTTCATCAAGCGGGCCAAGGAGCGAAAGCGCGACTACACGGTCGACTGGGTCCACCTGAAGCTCAACGACCAGGCGCAACGCACCGTTCTGTGCAAGGACCCGTTCAAGGCGCGGGACGACCGCGTCGAAAGGCTGATCTCGTCGCTGTAAGCGGTCACCGGCGGGCTGACGCCGGCGTCCGTCCCTACGCCGGGCTTCGCCCCTAACCTCGGCGCATGCCGTCGTTCCGGTCCGGAAAGGTCACGACGCTGCTCATGGAGCGGCCCGGGCTGCAGCGCGTCGAGGTCGACCTGGGTGACGGGAACGAGCGCGCCTACGTCCTCACCCAGCTGACCGGCACCGTCGCGGTGGGGGACCGCGTCGTTGTCAACACGACGGCGGTCGAGCTCGGGTTGGGCACGGGTGGGTGGCACGTCGTGCACTGGAACCTCGAGCGGGAGCGGTGGGCGGAACGGGGCCCGGGCCACATCATCAAGGGCCGGTATACGAGCCTGCAGGCGGACGTGGGGAGCGCCGAGGAGCATCTGGAGGAGCTGGCCGAGGTCGAGTCGATCGAGGGCATGCCGGTCGTGGCGGCAGCGCTGCACAGTCAGGTGCCGGCGGCGGCGGTGGCCTTCAAGGATCGCGTCCCGGACGCCCGGCTCGCCTATGTGATGACCGACGGCGCGGGCCTACCGCTCGCCCTCTCGGACCTCGCGTTCGCGCTCCGGGATCGGGGCCTGATCGACGCCACGATCACCTGCGGTCACGCGTTCGGTGGCGACTACGAGGCGGTCTCGATCTTCTCGGCACTCGCGGTGGCGCGCCACGTTGCCGGCGTCGACGCAGTCGTCGTTGCGATGGGGCCCGGCATCGTCGGCACGAACACGCGGCTCGGGTTCTCCGGCATGGAGGTAGGAGGGATCCTCGACGCCGCCGCCGCCCTCGACGGCCAGCCGATCGCGTGCCTGCGCGTCTCGTTCGCCGACCCGAGGTCACGGCACGTCGGGCTGTCACACCACACGCAGACGGCGTTGCGGCTGGCGTGCCGCGAGCGGGTCGCGGTGGCGGTTCCCCGCCTCGGCGGCGACGAGGAGGCGCGCCTCCGGGCCGACCTCGCCCAGGCCGGCATCGAAGCGCGTCACGACCTCGTCGATGTCACGCCACCCGACGTACTCGCTTTGCTCGCCGAGGCCGGGCTCGACGTGGTGTCGATGGGGCGTCCGGCTGCCGCCGACCCCGCGATGTTCCTCGCCGCCGGCGCGGCCGGAGTGCTCGCCGCCGAGCGCGCCTGACCGGCGAGCGCAATGACCGACCGGCTCGAGCGGCTCACCAACCTCGTCGCCACGCTCCTCGACACGCGCCGGCCGCTGACGCTCGAGGAGGTCGTCGAGCTCGTCCCGGGGTATCCCGACGACAAGCTCTCGTACCGCCGCCAGTTCGAACGCGACAAGGACACCCTGCGCGGGATCGGTATCCCGGTCCGTCTCGAGTCGGTCGACGAGCTCGGCCCCGAGCAGGGATACCGCATCCCGCCCGACGAGTACTACCTGCCGTCCCTCGACCTCACCGCCGACGAGCAGGCGGCGCTGCACGTCGCGGTCACGGCCGTGCGCCTCGAGGGTGGTCCGGCGCCGGCCGAGGCGTTGTGGAAGCTCGGCGGGCGCGAAGGCGAGGCCGCGCACGCGCTCGCCGCGCTGCCGACGGTCCCCGCGCTGCCGGCGCTGTTCGACGCGTACCGGACCCGCTCGACCGTCACGTTCACCTATCGCGGTGAGGGCCGCCATATCGACCCGTGGGGGATCCTGTTCCGGCGCGGGCACTGGTACGTCGTCGGCCACGATCACGACCGCGGCGAACAGCGATCGTTTCGTGTCGACCGCATCGAGGGCGACGTGGACGCGGGGCCTCCCCGCGCGTTCGAGCCACCCGCGAAGCTCGAGCCGGGCGCGGTCCTCCGGGACGAGCCGTGGCAATACGGCGAGGAGGACGTCGTGGCTGCACGCGTCCTGGTGGACGCCTCGCAGGCATCTGCGGTGGTCGGTCAGGTCGGCGAGTCCACGGTCAGGGAACGCCGCGACGACGGCAGCGTCGTCCTCGAGCTCCCCGTCACCAACACCGCCGCGTTCCGGTCGTTCGTGCTGGGCCTGCTCGACGCGGCCGAGGTCGTCGCTCCGCCCGAGCTGCGCGCCGAGATGGTCGCGTGGCTCGAGGGAATCGCGCGGGGTGCGGCATGAGCCCGCGCCCGCTCGCAGGCTCCCGCTTGCGGCGGGTGCTGGCGCTCGTGCCCTGGATCGCCGAGCATCCGGGCGCCGCCCTCGCGGAGATCGCCGCCCGCTTCGGCGTCTCGGAGGCCGAGCTCGAGCACGACCTCGAGCTCCTCCCGTTGTGCGGGCTGCCGCCGTACACGCCCGATCGCCTCATCGAGGTCGAGATCATCGACGGCCACGTCTGGATCCGCTTCGCCGAGTACTTCGATCGTCCGCTTCGGCTCTCGGCGGAGGAGGGTCTCGGGCTCCTGACCGCCGGTCGGGCGCTGCTGGCCGTGCCGGGGTCGGACGAGCACGGCGCGCTCGCCCGTGCGCTCGACAAGCTCGCGACCACGCTCGGCGCTGCAGAAGGCCTGTCGGTCGAAGTCGGCGAGCCCGCGCATCTCGACGCCCTGCGGCGCGCCGCCGGCGCGCACGAGAGGGTGGAGATCGATTACTACTCGTTCGGACGGAACGCGACGACGACGCGCCAGGTCGACCTCCGATCCGTGTTCCACGCGTTCGGCCATTGGTACGCGGCGGCGTACTGCCATCAGGCCGAGGACGAGCGGCTGTTCCGTCTCGACCGCATTCGGGCGGTTCGGCCGACGGGTGAGCGCTTCGATCCCGCAGCCGGCGCCGAGCCTGATTTCGGCGAGAGCGTCTACCACCCCCGGAGCGACGATCCTCGCGTGACGCTCGAGCTCGATCCCGGGGCGACGTGGGTGGTGGAGAGCTATCCCGCCGAGGAGGCCGAGGAGCGTCCGGACGGCTCGTGGCGGGTGGTCCTGGCGGTGAGCGAGCGGGCCTGGCTCGAGCGCCTCCTGCTCGACCTGGGCCCGGCGGTACGGGTCGTCGAGCCCGCCGGTCTGCAAACGGTCGGAGCCGAAGCGGCCGGTCGACTCCTGACCCGCTACCGCAACTGACACCTCCGCGTGCGAGGATGTTCGCCAGTGGAGCAGGCTGCGTGACCGACCTCGACCCCGGCGCCGTCGACACGACGGCGCCTCCTTTCGAGTCCCAGACGGTCGAGGATCGGGCGCGCTCCGAACCGGGCGGGCGCTCGAAGCGGTCGGACAAGAGCCGCAAGACGCGGCGAACGATCATCGAGTGGGCGATCCTGATCGGCAGCGCCCTGCTCATCGCGATCCTCATCAAGACGTTCCTCTTCCAGGCGTTCTACATCCCGTCCGAGTCGATGAAGCCGACGCTCAATGTCGGTGATCGCGTGCTCGTCAACAAGGTGAGCTATCGGCTGCACGACGTGAACCGGGGCGACATCGTCGTCTTCGAGACGCCACCGAAGGCGAAGGACGCCAACGGAGAGATCAAGGATCTCGTCAAGCGCGTCATCGCCCTGCCGGGTGAGTCGTTCTCCACCCACGACGGCGGCGTCCTCATCAACGGCCGGCCGCTCAAGGAGCCGTACCTGCAAAAGGGCGTGCAGACGTGCGCACCGAACACCGCTGCGACGAGCTGCGGCGATGTCGAGCCCACCACGATCCCTGCCGGCGACGTGCTCGTCTTGGGTGACAACCGTCCGGCGTCGAAGGATTCGAGGTTCTTCGGACCGATCAAGGAGTCGTCGATCGTCGGGCGCGTGTTCTTGCGCATCTGGCCGCTCAACGACCTCGGCTTCCTGTAGCGGTCGCCTCCTCAGCGTTCCGCGTCGCGCTGCTCGCCCCACTCGCCGACGATTGCGACCATGCGGTCGACGCGGTCGCAGTACACGGCGTCGACGTCCAAATGCAACATCGATCGCAGGTGGCGGACCTCCTGCACGTCCCACGCGAAGGCGTTCACTTCGAAGCGGTGGAACAGCGCCACGAGCCCCGCGGTCCATTCCGAGTGGTGGAGATTCATCGTGTCGATCCGGGACGACGCCAAGTCGGCGGCATGGCGCTCGAGTGGCGCTTCGATGTGCTGGCGGCGGCGCGAGTGCACGAGCCTCACGTCCGGCATGCGCTCGCGGAGGCCGGCGAGGAAGCGCACACTGGCATGGCAGAGCCACAGCCGGCCCGGGGCGCCGTCGCCGGCGGCGCGGGCGAGGTCGACGATCGGTTCGGCGGCGGCTCGGTCCTTGATGTCGATCGACAGCTCGAACGCCGAGCCGAGCTCGGAGTAGAGGTCCGCGAGTCGAGGCACGCCCAGTTCGGCGAGCTCGTCGGCGGACGACTTCGTCACGTTGCGACGGCGCAGCCCCCGGCGGGCGACCCGATCGTGGGCGAGCACGACCTCGCCGTCCCGCGACACCCACGCATCGGTCTCGAGACCCCGGGCGCCGAGCTCGAGCGCGCGTCGGAACGCCGGCAGCGTGTTCTCGGGGGCCTCGGTGCGGGCGCCCCGGTGGGCGAACGTGATCGGTCGCACGGAGGCACGCATCATCGCAGCCTCGCGCCGGCCCGGGATCGACGCGTACGGGCACGCCGCCCCGAGACGGAGTTCGCGACCCTCACGGCTACCATCGTCGGCGGCAGAACGGCGCGAAAGGAGCTCGATGCCGCAGATCGGCCCGCTCGAGATCCTCGTGATCCTCGTGGTGGCACTGGTGGTGTTCGGCCCGAGCAAGCTGCCCCAGCTCGGCCGGCAGGTCGGCCGCGGCTATCGGGAGTTCCGCAAGTTCCAGCAGGGCTTCCGGGACGACATCGAGGGCGCGTTCCGCGACGACGATGACGACGACGGCGGCGACGGTGTCGGCTCCTCGCACGGCGCCGACGACGCCCCCCGGCAGATCGATGCTCGCAAGCCCGACCACTCCACGCCTCCCGAGCCGCCGCCGGCTGACACCACCTCGTAACAGACTCCGTGGCAACCGCCGAGAACGGCGGCCGGATGACGGTCGTCGAGCACCTGACCGAGCTTCGGCGTCGCATCATCATCTCGATCATCGCGGTGACGCTCGCCGCGATCGTCTGCTTCATCTTCTCCGAGTCGATCATCAGGTTCTTCGTCAAGTACTACACCGACGCGACGAAGGGGGAGAAGCACGCACTGATCTTCCTGGGGCCGCTGGACGCGTTCCTCACCCGCATCAAGATCGCCACGTACGGCGGCATCGTGCTCGCGCTGCCGGTCTGGTTGTTCGAGCTGTGGCGGTTCATCACCCCCGGCCTCAACCCGAAAGAGAAGCGTTACGCGATCCCGTTCGTCTTCGCGTCGATCGTCCTGTTCGCGCTGGGGGGGCTCGTCGCGCTCGTCACATTGCCGAAGGCGCTCGAGTTCCTCCTCGACATCGGTGGAACCCAGCTGAGGCCCGAGCTCACGGCGGACAAGTACCTGGGCCTCGTCTCGCTCATGATCGTGGCGTTCGGGGTTGCATTCGAGTTCCCTGTGGTGCTGGTGTTCCTGTTGCTGGCGCGGGTGTTGACGACACAACAGCTGCGCAAGTGGCGGCGGCCGGCGATCCTGATCATCGTGGTCTTCGCCGCCGTCATCACGCCCAGTCAGGACCCGTACTCGTTGTTCTTCATGGCCGTGCCGATGTACATCTTCTACGAGGCGTCGATCATCATCGGAAGGGTGTTGAAGCGATGAGCCCACCCCGTCGCCGTCGCGACGCGTACCGGCCCCCGCGCAGCCGCAGCGAGGTGATGACGGCGGTTGCAGCGGTCGTCGCGGTTCTCGTCGTGACCGTCGCTTTGATCTGGTTCCTCCAGCCCGACGACAAGTCAGGGTCGCAGCAACCGAGCATCAGCACGCCGCTGTCGGTGCCCGAGGCAACGCTGCCCGCCGAGTCGACACCGGCGGTACCACCGTCTGCGAGCACGCCGTGAGGTCGTGACAGAAGCGCGGGTCGCGGACGAGCACGCCGGCCGGCGCGAGTCGTTCGAGTCGAGCAGGCCGTTCCCGCTCGACACCTACCAGCGCCGCGCACTCGACGCGATCGACCGCGGCGAGTCGGTGCTCGTCGCCGCGCCGACGGGCTCGGGCAAGACGGTCGTCGCGGAGTACGCGATCGCCGCCGCCCTGGACGGCGGCGGAAAAGCCTTCTACACCACGCCGCTCAAGGCGCTGTCGAACCAGAAGTTCGGCGACTTCAGCCGCGAGTACAGCGCCCGGCGCGTCGGGCTCCTCACCGGGGACAACTCGATCAACGGCAACGCGCCGGTCGTGGTCATGACGACCGAGGTGCTGCGCAACATGATCTACGCGCGGTCGTCGTCGCTCGGGGGTCTGCGCTTCGTGGTGCTCGACGAAGTGCACTACTTGCAGGACCCGTACCGGGGCGCGGTGTGGGAGGAGGTCATCATCCACCTCCCGCCCGACGTCCGGCTGGTGTGCCTGTCGGCCACGGTCTCGAACGCTGAGGAGTTCGCGGCGTGGGTCGAGACGGTCCGGGGCGATACGGCGGCGGTGATCGAGGAGCGGCGACCCGTGCGCCTCGAGCATCTGTACATGGTGGGGGAGCGGGGCAGCGACACGGTCCACCTACTCCCGACGTTCGTCGAGCGGGACGGTGAGGCGCGGCCGAACCCCGAAGCGGCGCGTCTCGACTCGCGCGGTGGCCGTTCGCCCGGCGGGCGCGGGCGACCGCGCAGCCGGCTCCGAACCCCGCGGCGTTTCGAGATCGTCGAGGTGCTGTCCGAGCGGCGCATGCTGCCGGCGATCACGTTCGTGTTCAGCCGTGCCGGGTGCGATCAGGCCGTGCAGCAGTGCGTGTCGGATGGGCTCAGGCTGACCACCGCGGACGAACGGACCGAGATCCGTCGCATCGCCGAGGAGCACACCGACGGGCTGTCGGACGAGGACCTCGAGGTCCTGCGCTACGGCGAGTGGATCACCGGTCTCGAGGCCGGCCTCGCCGCCCATCACGCCGGCATGGTCCCCCCGATGAAAGAGGCAGTCGAGGAGGCGTTCGCAGCCGGCCTCGTGAAGATGGTCTTCGCGACGGAGACGCTGTCGCTCGGGATCAACATGCCCGCCCGGTCGGTGGTGATCGAGAAGCTGTCGAAGTTCACCGGTGAGCAGCACGAGTTCCTCACGCCCGGTGAGTACACACAGCTCACGGGACGCGCCGGGCGGCGCGGCATCGACGACGTCGGGTACGCGGTGGTGTGCTGGAGCCCGTTCGTGCCCTTCGACCAGGTCGCGTCGCTGGCATCCCGCCGCACGTACGCGCTGCGCTCGTCGTTCCGGCCGACCTACAACATGGCCGCGAACCTCGTGCAGCGGTACCCGGCGGACGTCGCGCACCATCTCTTGAACCTGTCCTTCGCGCAGTTCCAGACCGACCGGGACGTCGTCGGGCTCGAACGGCAGCTGGAGCGCAGCCGCGAGGCCCTGGCCCGACATCGCGACACGGCCGAGCGAGGACCCGGCGACATCGACGACTACCGACGCCTGAGCGCCACGCTGGACGCCGAACGGCGCGGGCGGCGCACCTCCGGCCGCGCGGCGAATGCGATCGAGCGCCTCAAGCCGGGGGACGTGGTCGTCCGGGCGGGCCGGCACGGTCGCGTCGCCGTGCTCGGCCACGAGCGAAGCCGCCGCGGCGCCCCGCAGGTGCTCGCGCTCAGCGAAAGGAGCGAGCTCGTCCGGCTGGGCGCCGCCGACTTCGATGAGGCGCCGACGCCCGCGGGACACATCGAGCTCCCCGTCCCGTATGCCCCGCGCCGCAGCGAATTCCGGCGCACGGTCGCGGATCGCCTCCGTCGGGTACGGGTACGCCGGGGCCGCGAGTCCGACCGGGGCAAGGCGGATCGCGCGTCGGACCTCGAAACGCAGCTGGCCGGGCATCCGGTCGCACGCGATCGGGAGCACGAAACGCGCGTACGGGCAGCCGCGTCGGCGGAGCGGCTCGAACGCGACGTGGCGCGCCTCGAGCGACGAGTGCGCGGGCGCAGCGAGAGCCTCGCCCGCCAGTTCGACCGGGTCCTGCGCGTCCTCGAAGCGTGGGGGTACGTCGAAGACTGGTCGGTCACGGAGTGGGGCAACATCCTCGCCCACCTCTATACCGAGACCGACCTCGTCGTCGCCGAGTCGCTCCGTGAAGGCCTCCTGGACGACCTCGACGCGGCGGAGATCGCCGCGATGGCATCGAGCTTCACGTACGAGCGGCGTGGTCGGGACGACGCCGGTCCGCTCCCGCCGGGACGGTGGCCCACCCGCGAGCTCGCGACACGATGGCGCGCGGTCGAACGCATCGCCCAGGACCTCAACCACAACGAGGACGACGCCGGCCTGTCGGAGACGCGCGCCCTGGACCCCGGGTTCGTTCCGTACGCATACGAGTGGGTGGCGGGCGAGGACCTCGCCGACGTGCTCGACGACGACGCCGACATGACCGGGGGCGACTTCGTGCGCCACGTCAAGCAGTGCATCGACCTCCTCCGGCAGATCGGCGACGTCGCACCGAAGCCGGAGACGGCGGCGACGGCGCGCGCCGCAGCCGATGCCTGCTTCCGCGGCGTGATCGCAGCGTCGAGCGCCGTCGGTCGGTGACGCGTCCGCTGCGCCCCGGCGAGCCGTGGGGGCACGCCGCCTCCGCCCCGCCCGACGTCGAGGTCGTGGGCGACGACGCCGATCTCGTCGCCGCCGCGGCGTGCCACCCCGGTGCGCTCGTGCGATTCCGGCCGTCGCCACGGTCCGACCTCGCCCGCGCCCTCGGGCTCGGGTCCGACGGTGCGGGCACCACCGAGGTCGCGATCGACGCGCTCGCGATCGATCCTGACGACGATGCCGTCGGCGACGCCGACGCCGTCGATGCCGTCAACGTGGTGGTGCTCGGGCCGCCGCCGGATCGGCTGCGGTGGACCGCCCGCGCATCGGACATCACCGTGCGTGTCGACGGGCGGGCCTGGTTCTCCGGTCGCGCCACCACTGTGGTCGTGGCGAACGGCCAGTTCCTGCGGGGAAGGGACCTCGTGCCGCGCGGCCACCCGGGAGACAGCTGGGCGGAGGTCCAGGTGTACGCGCTCGGGCGCCGGGCCCGCCGCGGGATGCGCCGCCGGCTCCCGACCGGCACGCACGTCCCACACCCCGGCGTCCGCAGCGGGCGGGCACGCCGGGTCGAGGTCGAGGTCGCCGGACGCCGTCTCCCGGTCGAGGTCGACGGACGCCCGCACGGCCGGACGGGCAGGTTCGTGGTCACGCTCGTCCCGGCCGCCATCCGGCTGCTCGTGTAGACGGCGCGGGGCGGCTCCCGGCCATCCGCCGACCCGTCGAGAGGCGCCGGTACGATCAGCGTCCCGTCCACCGGACCCGGACCGCCGCATGCAATACGTGCCCGAGCGCTTCACCCACCAGGAGCAGGCGGTGCTGCGCCCGTATTTCACGAACCTCGACGCGCCCGTCTTCGCGCTCGTGAACCTGCCCGAAGTCGTGAAGGGAGCGCTCTTCGCCCGCTATTCGCGGTCGTCCAAGAGCCTGCGGCGCCTGTTCCTCGACGAGTTCGTCGGGGACCTCGACCTCACCGGCGATCTCACCGTCGACGCCACCGTCGGGCTCCGGCGGGCGGAGGAGCTCTACGACCGAGTGTTCTTCGAGTACGGCGACGATTCGGTCGCCCAGCTCGGAGGCGTGCACCTGGCATGCGAGCAGGCGTCGAACCTGCTCACAAAGATCCTCGAGTGGGGCCGCCTCATGGCGTACCTCGAGCAGTCGACGCGCTACATCCCCTACGACAGCCGCCTCGGGGGCAGGTACCGGTACTGGCGCGACCCGGAGATCGCCCGCTCGCCGCTCGGGGCGCGCTACGTGGCCGACCTGGACGTGCTCTTCGACACGTACGCCCGCATGCTCCCCGAGCTCATGGAGTGGGCGCGCGCCCGGTACCCGAAGGAGGCCGGCGACTCAGACTTCGTGTACAAGCAGACGATCAAGGCGAAGGCGTGTGACGCCGCCCGCGGCATCCTCCCGGGGGCGACGTTGTCGAACGTCGGCATCTACGGCACGGGCCAGGCATTCGAGGCGCTGCTGCTGCGCATGCGCGCGCACCCGCTCCCGGAGGCGCAGCAGTACGCGGCGATGATGCTCCACGAGCTGCGGAAGGTCATCCCGTCGTTCCTGACCCGCGTCGACCGGCCCGAGCGCGGCGGCGCCTGGACCGAGTACCTCACCGGGACGCGCCAGGCAACCGCCGATGTCGTCGACCGCTTGCTCGCCGGTGACGCGCCCGAGCCGCGCCCCGCCGTCGTCCTCACCGACTTCGACCCGGACGGCGAAGAGAAGCTCCTGGCCGCGGTGTGCTATCCGCACACGAACCTCCCCGAGGACCAGATCCTGGCGCGGGTCCGGCGCCTCTCGGCCGACGAGCGCGTGGCCCTGCTGCGCGCGTACGTGGGGGACCGGTCGAACCGGCGCCACAAGCCGGGCCGGGCCTTCGAGCGCACCGACTACCGGTTCGACGTCCTGTGCGACTACGGCGCATTCCGGGACCTCCAGCGCCACCGGATGCTGACGATCGAGTGGCAGCCGCTGTCGCCCGCCTACGGCTACGACGTCCCCGAAGCGGTCGCCGAGGCGGGCCTGGCCGAGTCCTTCGAGGACGCCATGGCGGTCTCGGCCGCCCTGTACGACGCCCTGGCGCCCGCGCTTCCGGAGCAGGCCCCCTACGCGGTGTCCCTCGCGTACCGCGTCCGGTTCGCCGTCCAGATGAACGCCCGCGAGGCGATGCACATGCTCGAGTTGCGCACCTCGCCCCAAGGTCATCCCGCCTACCGTCGGGTCTGCCAGGAGATGCACCGGCTCATCGCGGACGAGGCAGGTCACCGCGCCGTCGCGGCGGCGATGCGTCACGTCGATCACACGACGTACGAGCTGGAGCGCCTGACGGCCGAGCGCGCCGCCGAGCAACGCCGCGCCGCGCCGCGGTCGTAGATCGAGCGAAAAAATCTCGCAGCGCGCTGAGCAGCATCGACGCGCGACGGTGCTGGTCACGACGCCGCCCCGAACGCGCCCAGCGCTTGACACGGCTGCGGATCTCGGGCGTACTACTCGTCACCCCTGCGCCGTGATGCCGGTCGTGGATCTTCCGGTGGCGATGCCGCGGAGCTCGTTCGGAAGGGGCGGTGCGGGGTGTTGGGGGTCCGGGAGACCAAGTAGAGAACGCTGGAATAACCTCGCTGCCAGGGCAGTGCGGGCCAAACAGTGGCCCCAACGGTCTCCTGGGCCCCCTCGTTCTCTCATTGCCGGCCGGGCGCGCCAGCTCGTGGGGAATGCGCGAGCACGTCGCCCCGTTGTGCAGCACCTTGGGGACGCGGCGTTATACTCCGCGGCCCCACGGCCCCGGAACCCGCCGGTCAGCGAGGCGCAGCGGGGGCCGTTCCTTCCGGCAGACGCCTCGCGGAGCTGAACACCCATGAGCGACAACGACCTCGACGAGGAAGAGCCCGAGCTCGACGAGGAATCCCTCGACGAGCCCGACCTCGAAGACGCAGACGAGCTCGAAGACGACGACCTCGAAGACGACGAGGCCGTCGCGATCGACGACGAGACCGATGGGGAAGACGACGTCGAGGGCGAGGTCGTGGTGGCGGAGCCGGCGAAGGCCGCGGCCGAGACGACCGACGAAGAAGAGGATGTCGTCGACCTCGACGAGGAGCTGCACCCCGACGACGTCGAGGAGCCGCTCGACGTCCTGCTCCAGGAGCGGACCGCGAGCGCGACGCTCGAGGACGAAGAGGAGGAGGCCGAGGAGGAGGAGCCCGACGTCGATGAACGCGGCGACGGGCCCGCACGCATCGTTCCCCGGCGCCCGGGCGAGTTCCTCTGCGCGTCGTGCTTCCTCGTGCTCCCACGCAGCCAGCTCGCCGACGCCAAGCGCATGCTCTGCCGCGACTGCGCGTGACAGCCATCGGATCGGGCTGACACCGTCGCGAAGGCTCCGAATGCGAGCATGACCTGATGAGTCGCATCGGCAGGGTCCTGCGCGATCGCGGGGTACAACGCCGCATGGGGGCGGCGGCGCTCTCGGGTCTCCTCCTGGCGCTGGCGTTCCCTGCGTTCGACATCGGTGTGCTGGCGCTGGTGGCGCTGGTCCCGCTGCTCTGGGCGTGGCGGGGAGAGACGCCTGGTCACGCTGCGCTGTACGGGTTCGTCTTCGGCATCGTGTTCGCCGGGATCCTCCTGTACTGGCTCTGGTACTTCGGGATCATCGCGATCGTGCCGCTCGTCGCCGCATGGGCGGCGTACACGGCCCTCACCGGGTACCTCGTCGGCTGCCTCAACCGCGCCGGTCTTCGATCACCGTGGCTCATCGCGGCGGCATGGGTGGTGCCCGAGGCACTGCGCGGCCGCTGGCCCTTCGGCGGGCTGCCGTGGGGTGATCTCGGCGTGGCGCTCCACGACTTCCCGCCCGCGCGCGCGGTCGCGAGCTGGGGCGGCGTCGCGCTCGTCTCGTTCGTACTCGTCGTGTTCAACGCCTATCTCGTCGAGCTTGCCGTCGCGCTCCGCGCGCACGGGCGGCGATCGATCCTCGTCGCGACCGCGGGCGTCGGCGTGGTCGCCGCGCTCGTCGCCGTTGCCGACGTGGCGCGCTACCAGACCCATCCCTCGGGAGAGCTGCGGGTCGCCACGCTCCAGGGCAACGACCAGGACCGCTACCTGACCACCGAAGAGAAGCGCAGCGGCTACCTCACCGAGCAGCACTTCGCGCTCGCGAACCAGCTGCGGGGCCAGTACGACCTCGTGGTGTTCCCCGAATCGTCGCTCGACGACTTCAGCCCCGAGAGCAACCCGAGCCTCCGCAACCGCCTGGTCGCGGTGGGGGCCGCGCACGGTGCGGACGTGCTCGCCAACGCGGCCGTCCCGGCACCCGACGGACGCGAGTTCAACCAGAACCTGCTCTACACCCCGGACGGGCGTCTCACGGGAACGTACTCCAAGGAGCATCTCGTCCCGTTCGGCGAGTACGTGCCGTTCCGCTCGCTCGTCGATTGGACCGGGATCGTCGACCGGATCCCGTACGACTACACGCCGGGGAAGGAGCGGACGATCTTCCGGGTCAAGGGCCACCGGCTGGCCACGGTGATCTGCTTCGAGTCGGCGTTCGGGCCGCTCGTCCGGGACTTCGTCCACCGCGGCGCCGAGGTCGTCGTCGTGAGCACGAACAACCGCTCGTACCGACGCTCGGGCAACTCGGCCCAGCACGTCGCCCAGACGCAGATGCGGGCGGCGGAGACGGGGCGCCCGTTCGTCCAGGCATCGATCTCGGGGAAGAGCGCGGTCATCGACGCCGACGGCGACGTGCGCAACACGACGGAGCTGTTCCAACGCGCCGTCGTCACCGACACGGTCACGACGACCACCGGCGAGACGCCGTACGTGCGCTTCGGGGAGTGGGTGGTGGCCGTCAGCGCGCTGCTGCTCCTCGGGGCCGCGGTCGCGAGCCGCGTGCGCCGGCCCCCGGCGACGTTCCCTAAACTCGCCGCGGAACCGCGCGAGCCAGTCGGGAGCGGGAGGGTGACGTGAGCGACGACCAGAAGACGGCCGAACGGGCGATCGACCTGCTCGTGTACGCGCCCGTCGGTGTCGCGTTGTACCTGCGCGACACCGTTCCCACGTTCGTCAACCTGTTCGTGTCGCGGGGCCGGGCCGAGCTCGGGCAACGCCGTCAACAGGCGCAAGGTCAGGTCGCGCAGGCGAAGGCGATGGGGGAGTTCGCGGTGAACTTCGGCGGGCCCAAGGTCCTCGAGCACGTGGAGAAGGGGATCGCCATGGCCCGCAAGAGCGCGGAGGCCGTGCTCGGCGGTGGCGACGACGAGAGCGAGTTCCCCGACGCGGCCGACGATGCCCCGCCGCCGGCGAGGCACGCGCCAGCGGAACCCGCGGCGGCACCGAGCCCGAGCGCGGCGAGCGAGCCGGCGGGGGAGTCGACCAGCGCGAGCGCAGCGCCGAAGGCGGCGACGCTCGGGATCCCCGACTACGACGAGTTGTCGGCCTCGCAGGTCGTGGAGCGCCTCGACGGCCTGCAGGCGGGCGAGCTCGATGCCGTGCGCGCGTACGAGGAAGCACACCGGTCGCGGCGCACGATCTTGTACAAGATCGAACAACTCACCGGCTGAGCGCCCATCCATGGAGGGCAGTCGTCCCGCCATCGCCGAGGACCTGCCGCGCATCGCCGAGCTGGCCGAGCTTGCACGCGAGGAGCTCGTGCCCATGAAGGGCGGCGCGCTGTGGTCTGCACGCGAGGCGATCGCCGAGCCGTTCGAGGATGCCTACGGCGCGCTCATCGACCGGGACGACGCGTTGGTGGTCGTCGGGACGGTGGACGAGATGATCGTGGGCTTCGGTGTGGTCGCACTCGAGCGCCTCCGGACGGGCGAGACGCTCGGCGTCATCAGCGACATCTTCGTGGAGCCCGGTGCTCGCGCCGTCGGGGTGGGGGAGGCGATGGCGGACGATCTGGTGGCGTTCTGCGCGACGCGCGGTTGCACCGGCATCGATGCCCTCGCGCTGCCGGGCCATCGGACGACGAAGAACTTCTTCGAGGGGTCCGGGTTCACGGCGCGCGCGCTCGTGATGCATCGCGCGCTCGACCGGCGCGAGTGAAGCGGGGGATCTTCCTGCCGCCGTTCGGCCCGTTCGGGGACCCGGCGGCCCTGGTCGACCTGGCGGTCGCAGCCGAGGGGAGTGGCTGGGACGGCTTCTTCCTCTGGGACCACGTCATGCACCGCATCGACGGCCCCTACGTCGACGCCTGGATCGCCCTGGCCGCGATCGCGGCGCGCACCGACCGCCTCCGCATCGGCCCCCTCATCACGCCGATCCCACGCCGCCGCCCATGGAAGCTCGCGCGCGAGGCCGTCAGCCTCGACCACCTGTCGCGCGGCCGCCTCGTCCTCGGCGCCGGCATCGGTACCGACCACTCCCGGGAGTTCAGCGCCTTCGGCGAGCCGAGCGACGACCGCACGCGCGCCGAGCTCCTCGACGAGGGACTGGAGATCCTCACGCAGCTCTGGACGGGGGAGTCGGTCCACCACTCCGGCCCCCATTTTCACGTCGACGGCGTGCGCTTCCTCCCCCGTCCACTCCAACAACCGCGCATCCCCATCTGGTGCGGCGCCCACTCGCCAGTCCGAGCCCCCCTCCGCCGAGCCGCCCGGTACGACGGCGTCGTCCCCATCGGCGACCTCCCACCCAAGGCGATCACAGAGCTTCTCAGCGAGATCGACCGGCACCGGACAGCCGATGCTCCATTCGACGTAGCCGTCGTCTCGTGGACGGCGAGCGCGCCTCCGCACGAATACGAGTCTGCCGGCGCCACCTGGTGGCTCGAGGCCTTCCAACCCGACACGTCCCTCGAGACGGCCCAGAGGGCCGTCGAGCAAGGCCCACAGCACGCCAGGGGTGCATGACCCCAGAGGATTATGGGCGAAGTGGCTCACGCCGCCGCCAGGCGACCGCTACCCCACGCCGCCCATAATCCCGGTTATGTTAACTAGCCCACGATTCACCCAAGCGGCATCCCGGCGTGGGTTCACCCTCGCTCCTCCAGGGCCTTGAGCATGCGCCTGAGGGCGACCTGGCGGTACGAGCTATCGATGAGCTCGGTGACCTCGCCCCAGTCGACGCGCTTGCAGGCCCCGAGGTCGAGCGCGAGCCATCCGCTGGGACCGAAGTACGCGGGCACATAGAAGCGCGGGTCCTCGAGGAGCGCGGGTCGCTCGTCGGGCTCGGGCTTGAAGATGACGCCCCAGGGCCGATCCTCGGTCCCCGAGAAGACGGCGAACATCTTCTTGCCGGCACGGAAGGTCGGCCTCCCCCACGCCTCGACCTCGCACGACTCGGGGAACGCGAGGCAGACGTCACGGAGCTCGGTGAGGTACGGATCGTCGTCGCTGTACATCCGCGGGTGTGCCACGGCGGTCGACCCTACGCTACGAGTGGTCCCGTGATCGGTGAGAGTGAGGGAAGCAGCATGGTCCAACGCACAGCAGTCAACCCGTGGCAGTGGTCGCTGGAGTTCGGGTTCAACCAGGGCGAGATCGTCGAAGGTGGGCAGCGTGTCTTGTTCTGTGCCGGCCAGACCTCCGTGGACGGTGAGGGCTCCCCGCAGTTTGCCGGGGACATGGCGGGGCAGATCTCGCTCGCCGTGGACAACCTCGAGGCGGTGTTGCGCGGCGCAGGGATGGGCTTGGCGAACGTCGTACGCCTGAACATCTACACGACCGACGTCGACGCTTTCATCGGCATCGGGGGCGGCGCGCTCAGTGAGCGGACGGGTGCCGCGGGGGTGGCGCCGCCGGGCACGCTCCTCGGCGTGGCGCGGCTCGCGTTCCCGGAGTTGATGGTCGAACTCGAGGCGACCGCGGTCGCCTGACGCTCACTCCCCCGCGTAGTCCGTGACCGGCGGGCACGCGCACATCACGTTGCGATCACCGTACGCGTTGTCGATGCGGCTCACCGGCGGCCAGTACTTGTCGGCGCGCAAGGCATCGACGGGGAACGCCGCCGCGTCGCGCGGGTAGGGCCGCTCCCACGCGTCGACCGCGACGTCGGCGGCGGGATGGGGCGCGTTGCGCAGCGGGCTGTCCTCGACCGGCCACTCCCCTTCCTCGACGCGCCGGATCTCGTCGCGGATCGTGATCATCGCGGCGCAGAACCGGTCGAGCTCGGTCAGGTCCTCCGACTCGGTGGGCTCGATCATCAACGTTCCCGCCACCGGGAACGACATCGTCGGCGCGTGGAAGCCGAAATCGATGAGGCGCTTGGCGACGTCCTCCACGCTCACGCCGGTCGCCTGCGTCAGCGGTCGGAGGTCGAGGACGCACTCGTGGGCGATGAGCCCGTTGGGCCCCGTATAGAGCACCGGGTAGTGGGGCGCGAGGCGCGCGGCGACGTAGTTGGCGTTGAGGATCGCCACCTCGGTCGCGTGCCGGAGGCCGGGACCGCCCATCATGGCGATGTAGGCCCACGAGATGGGCAGGATGCCGGCCGAGCCCCAGGGAGCCGCCGAGATCACGCCCAGGCCGGTCTCGGGTCCCGCTTCGGCCACCTGGCCGTGCCGGGGCAGGAACGGCGCCAGGTGCTCGCGCACGGCGATGGGCCCGACTCCCGGCCCTCCCCCGCCGTGCGGGATGCAGAAGGTCTTGTGCAGGTTCAGGTGCGACACGTCGGCACCGAACTCGCCCGGCTTGGCCACGCCGACGAGGGCGTTGAGGTTGGCGCCGTCGAGGTACACCTGTCCCCCGAACTCGTGCACGACGGCGCAGATGTCGACGACGCGGTCCTCGAACACGCCGTGCGTCGACGGGTACGTGACCATCAGCGCCGCCAGCCGGTCCGCGTGTTCGTGCGCCTTCGCCTTGAGGTCGTCGAAGTCGACGTTCCCATCCTCGTCGCACTCGACGACGACGACCCGCAGGCCGGCCATCGCGGCGCTGGCGGCGTTCGTCCCGTGTGCCGACGCCGGGATCAGGCAGACGTCGCGCTCCCCTCCCCCGCGGCTCTCGTGGTACTTGCGGATCGCCAGCAGCCCGGCCAGCTCGCCCTGTGAACCGGCGTTCGGTTGCAGCGAGACCGCGTCGTATCCAGTGATGTCGCACAGCCAGGCCTCGAGCTCCGCGAACAGCTGGAGGTAGCCCTGAGCCTGGTCGAGCGGGGCGAAGGGATGCAGACGCCCGAACTCGGGCCAGGTGACCGGCAGCATCTCGCTGGTGGCGTTGAGCTTCATGGTGCACGACCCGAGCGGGATCATCGTGCGGTCGAGCGCGAGGTCACGGTCGGCGAGGCGCCGCAGGTACCGCAGCATCTCGGTCTCGGAGTGATACCGCCGGAAGACGGGATGGGTGAGGAACTCCGACGTGCGGGCCAGATCGTCCGGGATCACGCGCGGCGCGCGCCGGTCCAGCCCCGCGACCGACGCGTGCACACCGAACGCGTCCCACACCCGCTCGACGACGTCCCTGGTGGTGGTCTCGTCCAACGCGACGCCGATCGTGTCGGCGTCCACGACCCGGACGTTGACGCGCTGCCGGCGTGCGCGCGCCGCGACCTCCACCGCCTGATCCGCCACGTGCACGGTGATTGTGTCGAAGAACCTGCGCGTGACGACTTCGAGCCCTCCACTCTCGAGACCGTCGGCGAGGATCGACGTCAACCGGTGCACCCGCGTCGCAATGCGCCGCAGACCGTCCGGCCCGTGGTAGGTCGCGTAGAGGCCGGCTATCACCGCAAGCAGGACCTGCGCGGTACAGATGTTGCTTGTCGCCTTCTCCCGCCGGATGTGCTGCTCACGCGTCTGCAGCGCGAGCCGCAGCGCCGGTCGGCCGGCGGCGTCGACCGAGACGCCGACGAGCCGGCCCGGCATCGAGCGCTTGTGCTCGTCCCGGGTCGCGAAGAACGCTGCGTGCGGGCCGCCGAAGCCGAGCGGCACCCCGAAGCGTTGCGACGACCCGACGACGGCATCCGCGCCCATCTCCCCCGGCGGCCTCAACAGGACCAGCGCGAGGAGGTCGCTGGCGACGCTCACGAGCGCGCCCTGCGCGTGGAGCTGCTCGATCACCGGGCGCAGGTCGCGCACCGCGCCGCTGCTCCCCGGGTACTGGAGCAGCGCGCCGAACACGCCGGCCTCGGCGATGCCGGCGCCCGGCTCGACCACGACGACCTCGACCCCGATCGGCTCGGCCCGGGTCCGGACCACGTCGATCGTCTGCGGATGGCAGTCCGCATCGACGACGAACGTCTCACCCGCGTTCGGGTTCAGCCGACGGAACATCGCCATTGCCTCACCGGCAGCGGTTGCCTCGTCGAGCAGCGACGCGTTGGCGATCTCCATGCCGGTGAGGTCGCTGACCATGGTCTGGAAGTTGAGCAACGCTTCGAGCCGTCCCTGCGAGATCTCGGGCTGGTACGGGGTGTACGCCGTGTACCAGGCGGGGTCCTCCAGGACGTTGCGGAGGATGACCGGCGGCGTGACGGTGTCCGAGTACCCCATGCCGATGAGCGAGGTGAAGACGTCGTTGCGCTGCGCGAGGTCGCGAAGCCGGGTGGCGGTGTCGATTTCGCTCCGCGCCGGCGGCACCCGCAGCGGATCGCGGGTGCGGATGCTCTCGGGGACGGCCCGGTCGATCAGCTCCTCGAGCGACGACAGGCCGAGCGAGTCGAGCATGCGCGCCTGCTCGCCGCCGTCGGGGCCCACATGACGGCCGACGAAGCGGTCGGGCGCCTCCAGGTCCGCAAGGGAGTACTCGGGTGCCATCGGCTCCTCCGGTTCGTCGTTCGGCGTGTGCCCACGCCGCGCCGGTCTGCGGTGGCCACCACGTTCGTGGCCGTTCCCCGCTCTGTCCCGGAACCTGAGAGATTCACCCGGCCGGTACGGACCGGGCTTTCCCCGTCGGTGAGGTCCGACTCGCCCTCTTGCCTATGGCGGGCCGGGCCTGCTCTCCAGAGGCGCCTCGCCCGAGCGGTCCGTTCGCCTGAGAGTTTCCGGGGACGGTTGCTCCTTCGGCTCCCCCGGCCCGCCAGCAGCGCGTCGGGGGTCTCTCCCGCTCGGGTTCGACGGCGTTCCCGCGAGGTTAGTTGCTTGGATTGTCGCCGGCGCCGTCGCCGTCGCCGCGGCCGCGCCGCACGAACGGCGGCCTCGTGACGGTCGCCGCCGCCGGCCGGCCACGGATGTCGACGGTGACCGACGCGCCCTCGTCGAGGTCGGGTCGGAGGAACGCGAGGGCGATGCCTCGTTCGAGCACGGGCGAGAAGTTGCCGCTCGTGACCTCGCCCACACGCTCCTCCCCCATCTGGACGGCATAGCCGGTGCGGGGAATCTGGCGCCCGTCGAGCACGAGGCCGCGCAGCCGGCGGTGGATGCCGCGGTCGCGCTCGGCGGCAAGCGGGCCCCGGCCGCGGAAATCACCCTTGTCGAACCGCACGACCCACGACAGTCCGGCCTGGAGCGGCGTGATGCCGGGGCCGAGCTCGTGCCCGTGGAGGGGAAGACCGGCTTCCAGCCGGAGGGTGTCGCGGGCCCCGAGGCCGGCCGGGCGGATGGCGGCGTCGAGGAGGAGCCGCCAGCACGCCGGCGCGACGGCCGCGGGCACGTGGAGCTCGACGCCGTCCTCGCCGGTGTAGCCGGTCCCGGCGACCCAGCCCGGTTCGCCGTCGAACGCGGCGGCCTGTACCGCGAACCGGCGGACGTCGGCCCACCCCGTCTGCAGGGCGCCGAGCTCCTTGCGGGCGGCGGGGCCCTGGACCGCGATCACGGCGCGGGTCTCCGTTACGTCGGCGATCGTGCACTCGCCACCGGCGTGGTGGCGGGACGCGTCCTCGAGCGCGGCGAGCAACGGCGCAGTGTTGGACGCGTTCGGCATCACCAGGAACTCGTCGTCGCCGACCCACCACACGATGATGTCGTCGACGACGTGCGCGTCGTCCAGGTCGAGTAGGTGCGTGTACTGCGCGCGTCCCGGCCCGATGCGAGTCAGGTCGTTCGTGAACGCCCACTGCAGCATGTCGAAGGCGCCCGCCCCTGCGACGCGCACGGACCCGAGATGCGACACGTCGAACGCGACCGCGTGGTCGCGGCAGGCGCGATGCTCCTCGAGCACGCTGGTGTACTGGATCGGCATCTCCCAGCCGCCGAACGGCGCCATGCGCGCGCCGAGCGCGCGGTGTTCGGCGTCGAGCGGGCTGTGACGCAATGCCGCAGTGTCTGCCTCTGGCTCTGCCACGGGCGCGGAGCCTAGGCGGCGAACCTCGCGCTCAGGCCGACTCGGCTTCGGGACCGGCGCGCTCCGGGTTCGGGCGAGCGGCGCCGGCGGAACCGTCGACGTCGAAGCGCAACGGGGCGCCCTCGCCGAGCTGCTCGCTGAGCTGCGACGGAGGCTCGAGCCCGTACTTCACGAGCAGGTGCAGGTAGTCGCGCTGGTACAGCACCTTGATGCGGATCTCGGGGTGCAGCTCGCGGAGCCGGCGGGCCTTGCGGTTCTTCTTGGTGACGAGCTTCTGGTTGAGGGTCGTGATCTCGATGTAGAGGTCGTACGCCGGCAGGTAGAAGTCGGGAGTGAACGCCTGTACGGGGCGGCCGTCACGGTCGCGTTCCAACGTGAACGTGCGCGGCTCGTACTCCCATTCGATGCCGTAGAAGTCGAGGAGCTTGGCGAACTGGCGCTCGGAGTTGTGAGCGAAACGGACGATCTCGTGTGGGAGCGTCGCCTCGCTCATCGCACCTGCCCGTCAGCCGCCCTCGGCGGCCGATGAGCTGCCCGCAGGATGGGCAGCGCGCGCCGGGGCGTCGTCGGGCGCGGCATCGCCGAGGTCATGGATGCTGGCCTCGAGCTCGTCGACCACTTGCCCGAGCGACACGATGTTCAGCACGCCCTGCCCCTGACGCACGACGTCGACGAGGTCCTCGCCGGTCCGGACGAGCACCGAGTTCGTACCGTTGAGCACGAGGCTCGCCGACGCCCAGTCGTCGCCGAGGTCGCCGCGGACGTACTCGATCGCCTTCCGGGCCGCCTGGAGCTTCACGCCCGAGTCGAGGAGGTTCTTGATCACCTTGAGGCGCACGAGGTCGCGGTAGGAGTACCGCCGCTGTGTGCCGCTCCCCCGCGCGTCCGCGAGCGACGGGCGCACGAGCTCGGTGCGGGCCCAGTAGTCGAGCTGCCGGTACGTGATGCCGACGATCTTGCACACCTGTGGCCCGCGGAAGCCGATCTCGTCGCCACCGTCGCGGCCTGCCAACGCCGCGTCGAGCGATCCCTGCTCGAGGCGCGGGACGCCTCCGTTCGAACCCCCGCGGCTAGCTTTGCCCTCGGTCGTGCGCTGACTCATTGGACGCTCCGTCTCGGGCGCGGGCGCCGGTTCGACCCGCGAAGTGACACGCCGGTAGTTACGCCCGTGTGACGCTACTCGTCGCCGGACGGCGGGTCAACGTTCTCCCCACCCCTCCCCCGGAGGGGCCGGCTACTGGGCGAAGTCCTCGGGCCGGACCTGGTCGAGGAACTCCCGGAACTGCTCGATCTGCTCTTCTTCCTCGTCGTTCTCGAAGAGCACGCCCGCCTCCTCGAGGACCGCCTCGTCGGCGAAGATCGGGACGGCGTCCTCGTACCGGACCGCGAGCGCGATCGCGTCCGAGGGCCGCGAGGAGATGCGGTAGGCGTTGCCGTTCCCGGCCAGCTCGATCTCGGCGTAGAAGGTGCCGTCGTGGAGCTCGGTGATCACGACCTGCTGCAGCCGCATCGACATGTCGTCGAGGACGGTCTTGAAGAGATCGTGGGTCATCGGCCGGGGGGTTTCCATGCCCTGGAGGGCGTACACGATGGCGGTCGCCTCCGGCGGCCCGATGAAGATCGGCAGGTACCGCTGACCCTCGTCCTCGCGCAGAAGCACGATCGGCTGGTTCGTGGGAACCTCGACTCGAACTCCCACCAGCGACAGACGGATCACGCGCTGCCTCCGTAGATCCGGGGAGACCTCAACTTACCACCCGCCTTCACGAACGGAGTGACGGTGGACGCCGACGGACGGGCGCCGCGCCGGGCCCATAGAGGGCGTCGACGTATGCCGCGGGTCGGTCGAGCACGACGTTCCGGTCCGCCTCGACGATGAACGGAACATTTCGATACAGGTCGGCCTGGTGCAGGCCGTACCCGAGCACGAACACGTCGTCGATCTCCTCTCCCACGTAGCGGACCGACAGGGGCACGATGCGCCGTACGGGCCGGTTCAGCAACGTACAAACGTCGAGGGAACGCGGCGCACGCTCACGAACGTGCGACAGGAGGTACGCGAGCGTGAGGCCGGTGTCGACCAGGTCTTCCACGATGACGACGTCGCGACCTTCGACGTCCACGTCGAGGTCTTTGAGGATCCGGACGCGGCCCGAGTCGGGGGCGTACCGGGAGATGGCGAGGAAGTCGACGGTGACGTCGATCTCGGTGATGGCGCGCACCAGGTCGGCGAGGAAGATCAGCGCCCCCTTCAGCACGCCGACGAGCACGACACCGTCGGGATGATCGCGGGTAATTCGACCGGCGATGCGCTCGACGTGCGCGCTGATGGCACGTTCGTCGACCAGCACGGTCGGCGGCGGTTCTTCCCTGGTCTGCGTCGCTCCGGTCACTCGCCGAGCGAGTCGCGTACGGCGTGGACGAGCAGCGCCGACCGCAACGCACGCCCGAGCCGTGACAGCGACGCCAGCTCCTGTTGCGCCTTGGCGCGGGCTTCGGGGTTCCGTTGCCGGATGTACTGCTGCATCACCTGCTCGAACAGCCCAGCCTCGCGTTCGGCGAAGTGCTTGTACATGCGGAGGTGCCGGGCGCTGATGCCGTGCGCGTAGAAGCCGGCGGCGGCCGCCGCGATCGCCTGGCCTTCGTCGTCGAACAGCGCGTCACGGCCGTTGTACGCGACCGGCTCGAGCAAGCCGAACGACTCGAGCTCGTTCAGCTGCCAGTCCTCGAGGCCGGCGGACCGCGCGAGCTCGCGGCGCGTCAGGCCGTCTTCGCCGCCGGTGGGAGCAGCATCGTCGGGCGCTTCCGGGGGTGACTCGTCCGGACGGGCCGGGCGCGCGGGGCGCCCTTCCTCTGCTCGGGGTGCCGGGCGCCTCGCCTCCGCTCGCTTCTCTTGTCGTGGCGGGGTGGGCGCGTCCCCCGTCTCGCGCGGCCGCGTGTGCTCATCCATGCGCGCCCGGTCGCCGTTCTCGGCGGTCGGGGCGAGCTCGTCGTTGTCGGGCGGTGCCGGCATCGGGTCGCCGAGTGGAAGTTGCGGGGCGAGATCCTGGGCGGCGCGTCGCGCCTGGCGGGACGGAGCGCGGCGTCCTCGGGGCTTCTGGCGCGCCATTGCATGCACCGGCGCCGGTTGCTCCTCGCCCATGCGGTCGAGCCGCTCCTTGATGACCTTCAGCGGGAGGAAGTTCTCCTTTTGCTGGTGGAGTATCCAGCGGAGTCGCGAGACGTCCGACTCGTAGAACTTGCGATACCCGGACGGGGTTCGCTCCGGGTCGATGAGGCCCTGGCTCTCGAGGAATCGAATCTTCGAGATCGTGACGTCCGGAAACTCCTCGCGCAGGATGTTGAGAACCTCGCCGATCGACAGATGCGACGAATCTTCCGCCGCGCTGCGGCTCGGGTTCAGGCTCACGCGTGCTCCTCGAGGCCGCCGACCATGAAGAGGAGCACGAACCGTCCAACCTGGAGCTCGTCGAGGTGACGGAGCGTGGTCGTCTCGATCCGCTCGTGGTTCACGTACGTGCCGTTCAGCGAGCCGGCGTCGCTCACCTCGTAGCCGTCGCGGTCGTGGCGGATCACGGCGTGGCGACGCGAGACCGTGATGTCATCGAGGAAGATGTCCGAGTCCGGGTGGCGGCCCACCGTCGTGGTGTCACGCTCGAGCGAGAACCGGCTGCCGGCGTTCGGGCCCCGCCGGACGACCACCACGCCCATGCCGGCCGGGAGCTCGGCCAGCAACGCCCCCATCTCGTCGTCGAGCTCGTGGCGGTCCTCGATGGCGAGGGTTGCCGTGGTCTCGTCCTCGGTGCTCGCCAGCGGCGCGCCACAGGACGAGCAGAAGTTGGCCCCCACCTCGTTGTCGTGCCCGCACCGCGCACAAATCACCCTGGAAAGGGTACTGCCGCTTGGGCCGATCCGCCCCGGCGACTGCGACGACTGCGGGCTACTGCTCCTCGACGAGGCGACGGTAGGCGGCCGCGTCGAGCAGGGAATCGACCTGCGATGCGTCCGACATCTCGATCACGAAGATCCACCCGTCCCCGTACGGGTCCTGATTCAGCTGCTCCGGGGTCGATTCCAACCCGGCGTTGACCTCGGCGACCGTCCCGCTGACAGGTGCGTAGATGTCCGACACCGACTTCGTCGACTCGACCTCGGCGATGCTGCTCATGGCGCTCACGTTCGCGCCGACGTCCGGGAGCTGTACGAATACAACATCACCGAGCGCGTCCTGGGCGAAGTCCGTGATCCCCACCCGGCCGCGTGCGCCTTCCACCGCGACCCACTCGTGCTCTTTCGTGTACCGAAGCTGATCGGGGAACTCCATGCCCCGATGTCTACCTCAGAACCTGGCGGATTCGCCGCGCGTACTCCTGGGCGAGCTGCCGGGCGTTCTGGTCGCTCTCCCCTTCGGCCCACACGTGGGTCAGCGCTTCCTCGGGATCGGGGAGGACGAGAGCCCAGCCGTCGGGATGCACCACCTTGACCCCGTCCACGAGGACGACGTCGCGCGCTCCGGCGCGTTCGACCATCTCGCGCATGACGGCTCCCTTGCGCTCCCATGGCGTCGCAACGGTCTCGTGGGCGATGTGCAGACGGGGCAGGCGCTTGACGACCGACGACAGCGTCCTGCCGGTGCCGGCGAGGAGGTCCAGCAGCTTGACGAGCGTCGCGGTGGCGTCGAAGGCGGGCATGAAGTCGGGCCAGATGAACCCGCCGTCCTGCGCGGCGGCGAAGTCGACGCCGCCCGCCGAGGCCACCTCCATGAGATGAGGCGCCGACAGCTTCGTCCACGTGATCGTGGCGCCGCGCTCCCCCGCGATGCGCTCGGCCTCCCGCGTCACCGACACCGGCAGCGCGACGCGGGCGTCCGACTTCGCCTCGGTCACCAGTGTCAGGAGCGCGAGCAGCGCCTGGTCGTTGTCGAGCGCGTGGCCTTCGTCGTCGATGATCGTGGCGGTCTCGCCGTCGGGGTCCATGACCACGCCGAGCTGGCTGCCGGACGCTCGGACCAGCTCCGACAGGCGCGACACGCGCGCAGACCGCTCCTCGAGCGCGGCGGTCGCGGACGCGGTGCTGGCGAACGGGTTGATGGAGAGCACCTCGGCGCCCGTCTTGGCCAGGACGCTCGGCATCACGATGGACGCGGCGCCGAACGAGTAGTCGAGCACGACCTTGAACGCCCGGTCGAGCAACCGCTCCTGGTCCACGGTGTCCATGAGGGCCGACGTGTAGAACTCGAGTGACCGGGGCGGGTACTCGATGTCGCCGATGTCGGCGGCGAACGCGCGCCGGTAGTCCTCCCGGTAGAGCAGCCGCTCGATCTTGCGTTGTGTCGACTCGTCGATGTCGCGCCCGTCGGCGTCGAAGAAACGGATCTCGACGGCGTCGGGATCACCGGGGGCGAGACGCACGGTGATGCCGCCGCGCGCCTTGCCGTTGCGGACCTGGAAGCGGGTGAGGGGCACGGTGGCGAGCTCGACGTCCTCCACGCTGACACCGGCGAGGTTCACACCACCGATGAGGGCCCGCTTCAACGCCCGTGCGACCCGGCTGGTGTCACGGCTGATCGTGACGGTGGCGCCCTTTTTGAGCGCGGTGCCGTACGCCGTCGCGACGCGGATCGCGACCTCAGGCGTGACGTCGACGTTGGCCAGGCCGCGGATTCCCCGCCGGCCGAAAAGGGTCCGGGCGCCGCGGCTCTCCCACACGATCGACGAGTTGACGACGGCCCCGTTCTCGACCGTCTTGAACGGGTACACCTTGACGCCCGGGTTGATGACGGCTTGCTCGCCGACGAAGCATTCGTCCCCGACGACGACGCCCTCCTCGATGCGGGCGTGGGCGCGCAGGTCGGTCGAACGTCCGATCACGCAACCCCGCAAGCGCGCGCTCGGCCCCACGTAGACGTGGTCGTGGCAGACAGCCCGCTCGACGAAGGCGTCCGACTTCACCACGACGTCGGTGCCGAGCACGGTGTACTCCCGCAGGTGTGCACCTGCCTCGACGCGACAGTTGTCGCCGATCACGACGGGGCCCTCGATGCGGGCGGTGGGATCGACGTCGGCGCCCTCGCCGAGCCAGATCCCCTCGCCGATCCGGAACCCGTCGATGTCGACGTGGACGCGCTGGTCGAGAACGTCCTGATGGGCTCGGAGGTACGCCTCGAGCGTCCCCACGTCCTCCCAGTAGCCGTCGACGACCGTGCCGATGAGCGGAAGCTTCTTCTCGAGCACGGCCGGGAAGACGTCCCCCGCGAAGTCGACGACCTCGTCGGCGCGGATGAAATCGAAGATGCCGGGCTCGAGGACGTAGATGCCGGTGTTCGCGGTATCGGAGAACACCTCGCCCCAGCTCGGCTTCTCGAGGAAGCGCTCGATGCTGCCGTCGGGACGGGTGATCACGATCGCGAACTCGAGCGGGTTCTCGACCCGCTTGAGCGCGATCGATGCAAGCGCGCCGGCGTCCTGGTGCGCCTTGACGATCGCGCCGAGGTCGATGTCGGTGAGCACGTCGCCCGAGATCACCAGGAACGTGTCGTCGAGCTCGTCGGACGCGTTGAGCACGGAACCGGCAGTTCCGAGCGGGGTCTCCTCGGTCGCGTACCGCATCCGCACACCGAAATCGGACCCGTCGCCGAAGTAGTCCCGGATCTGGTTGGCGAGGAACGCCACGGTCACGACGACGTCGTCGAAACCGTGGGTCGCGAGCAGCCGCACGACGTGCTCCATCATCGGCCGGTTCGCCAGGGGCATCATCGGCTTGGGCTGGTTGCTCGTGAGCGGCCGCAGCCTCGTGCCCTCTCCCCCGGCCAGGATCACCGCTTTCACGCCACCATCCCCTCGTCGTGCGACGTCCTCCCCTCGCGCAGCGCCGCCCGGGCCTGCGGGATGTACGCCGCGGCGGCGTAGTAACTGAGCACGAGGCCGCCGATCGTGAACGCCCAGGTCACGACCAGCAACGGCACCCGGATCTCCGAGATCGCATCGGCAAGAAGGAAGCCGGGCAGGGCGAACATCAGCGCCAGTGTTCCCGCCTTCCCGGCCCACCGCACGTCCATGCGGCGGGCACCCGCGGCCGCCAGCACGAGCACCGCCACCGAGATCACCGCCTCACGGGCGAGCACGACGACGCCCACCCACAACGGCAGGCTGCCGTCGGCGAGCAGCGCGAGCCCGGCGCAGAGGAGCAGGATCCGGTCGGCGGTCGGATCGAGGACCTTGCCGATATCGCTCGCTTGGTCGAAGTGGCGCGCGATCCAGCCGTCCACCCAGTCGGTCGCGCCGAGCACGGCGAGCAGGACTGCGGCCGCGATCTGGTCTTCGCGGCCGAGCAGGAGCCAGAGGAACACCGGCACGCACGCCAACCGGCCGATCGAGATGAGGTTCGGCAGCGTCAGGATGCCGTGATCGGTGGGTTGACGCGCGCCCTTCGCGCTCGCCGCGGTGGCGCTCACAGCAGACCAGCGTACGCGCCGCCGTCGACGTGGATCGCCGTGCCGGTGAGGTAGCGGGCTTGCTCGGAGGACACGAACGCCGCGAGCGCGCCGAAGTCCTCGGGTCGGCCGAGCACGCCGGCGGGGATGCCGTCGGGGTCCCTGTTGCCGAGCTGGCGGACCCGTTCGGTGTCGTGCATGCCGGGCTGGAGCGAGTTGACCGTCACACCGTCGCCGGCGACTTCGCGTGCCAGGGTCTTGAGGAACCCGGTCGCGCCGGCGCGGGCGGTGTTGGAGAGGATCAGCTGCGGGATCGGTTGCCGTACCGCGATCGACGTGATCGCCACCACCCTCCCCCACCGCTGCTCGCGCATGTGCGGCACGGCGGCGTCGCACATCGCGATCACGGACAGGCAGTTCAGCTCGAGCGCGGCGAGGTACTGATCGACGCGGGTCGACGAGAAGTCGCCGGGAGGTGGCCCGCCCGCGTTCGTCACCAGGATGTCGATGCCGCCGAGGGCGTCGCGGGCGGCGTCGACGAAGCGACGCGCGCCGTTGGCAGTGGAGACGTCCTCGGCCAGCGGAACGGCGTCGTGGCCGATGCGGTCGGCGGCGTCCTCGATCGCGTCCTGGTTCCGGCTGCACAACGCAACGTGGACACCCTCGTCGGCGAGGGCGGACGCCGTCGCGAATCCGAGCCCACGGCTGGCGGCGGCGACCGCGGCACGGCGACCCGAGATGCCGAGGTCCATCGTTGTCTCCTCTCGTGCGGCGGGGTGGCTCGTCCGGCTGCGGCTGATCAGGCGTGGATGGGACCGTCGGCGTCGCGCAGCGAACGCGCCTCGCGCCCAGTGCGCAGGGCGATGATCTCGGCGCAGATCGAGACAGCCGTCTCCTCGGGCGTGCGCGCACCGAGGTCGAGGCCGATCGGCGCCATGACACGGGTCAACGCGGCGTCGTCGACGCCACTATCACGCAGTCGCCGTACCCGGTCAGCGTGCGTGCGGCGCGAGCCCATCGCGCCGACATAGCCGACGGCGGTGTCGAGGGCAGCGGTGATCGCGGGGACGTCGAACTTGTGGTCATGCGTGAGGACGCATACCGCGTCGCGCGGCCCCAGCTCTTCGCCGACCTTGGCCAAATGCCGGTCGGGCCAGTCGTTGACGACCTCGTCGGCCATCGGGAACCGCTGTGGTGTAGCGAAGACGGCGCGCGCGTCACACACGGTGACGCGGTAACCCAACAGCTTGGCGGCGCGCGCCAGCGCGGCCGTGAAGTCCACCGCGCCGAAGATGATCATCCTCGGCGGCGGCGCGAACGATTCGATGAAGACCTCGACGGCCTCCTCACGGGCCTCGCCGTGCGGCCCGTAGTGGCGCGTATCGGTCCGCCCGACCTCCAGCTGGCCGCGCGCGTCGCGGGCCACAACCCGGTCGAGGTCCGGGTCGCCGAGATCGCCGCGCGGCTCGCCGACCGGCAGCACGAGCAGCTTGGCGCCCGTTTGGGGCCCCGCCACCACGGTCGCGAGCGCCACCGGCTCCTCGCCGCGCAGCAGGTCTCGGAGCTCCTCGTAAATGGACCCGCTCACGTGCTCATCCCGCTCACCAGTCAAGGGGCTCGACGAACAAGTGGATCGTCCCGCCGCACGTCAGCCCGACGGCGAAGGCCTCGTCGTCCGAATACCCGAATGTGATCACTCCGCGCTCCCGCGTGCCGTCGAGCACGTTGAGCGCCTCGGTCACGACCGCACCCTCGACGCAGCCTCCCGACACCGATCCTGCGACTTCCCCGGCGTCGTTGACGGCCATGGTGGCGCCTGGCTCCCGCGGGCCGGAGCCCTCCGTGCCGACGACGCGCGCGACCGCGATGCGGCGCCCGTTCGCTCGCCAGCGGTCGATGTCGTCGAGGACGTCTTTCATCGCGCGATCACAGGCCCAGCGTAATGCCGCTGGTCAGAGCCCTAGCGCTGCCCCTTCGGCGCGCGGCTCGGTCGCGACGGCATAGCCGCCGGCCGTCCGCAGGATGGCGTGGGCGTGCCCCATGCCGGTGTCGATGCGCCCGGTGCGTTTGGGATCGTGCCCGAGCGCGCGAAGGAAGTCGAACCATCTGTCCGGGAAGTGCGGCTCCGCTCGCAGTGTCCACGTGGACGGTTCGAGGTACCACCGCGGCGCATCGATCGCATCCTGCGGATCGGCGTCGTCGTCGACCAGGTGCGCGACCAGCTGCACCTGGATCTGCGCCTGCGAATCGCCGCCCATGGTGCCGAACACGATCTTTGGCTCACCGTCGCGCAGCGCCATGGCCGGCATCAGCGTATGCATCGGGAGCTTCGCCGGGGCGAGCGCGTTCACCTGCGTCGGGTCGAGCGTGAACGACGCGCCCCGGTTGTTGAGGTTGATCCCCCACTCGGGCACGTGCACGCCGGAGCCGAACGCCATGAAGTTCGACTGGATCAGGCTCACGAGCATTCCGTCGGCGTCGGCCGCACACAGATACGCCGTGCCGCCGACGTGGGCCGCGCCCGGAGCCGGTGTGGTCGCGCGCTGTGGATCGATGCGAGAGCGACGCGCGTCGATCCAATCGTCGGCGAGCATCTCCTCGGGCGTCACGGTCATTGCTGCGGGATCGGAGACGTACTCGTTGCGGTCCTGGAGCGCGAGCTTGGTTGCTTCGATGAGGAGGTGGTGGCGTTCGGGACCGTCTTCGGGGAGCGTCAACCCGTCGAGGATGCGCAGCGCTTCGAGCGCGGCGACCCCTTGTGTCTGCGGCGGCAGCTCGGCGATCTCGACATCGCGGTACGGCGCCCGCAGCGGGTGTGCCCACCGGCCCTCGTAGGCGGCGACGTCGTCGATGCTGAGCAGTCCTCGGAGCGACTGGACCGACTCGGCGATCGCGTCCGCGATCGGTCCCCGGTAGTACGCATCGGGGCCGTCGGCGGCGAGCGTCTCGATGGTCCGGGCCAGCGCGGGCTGGCGGAGCGTCTGCCCCGCCTCGGTGTCCTGATACGCGGCGCGCAGGTCGGGGAACCCCTCGTACAGCGCGACAGATCCGCCGAGGAACGCCGCGCTCGTCGGTGTGAGCTCGAAGCCGTCGCGGGCGAAGCGGAGCGCGAGCTCGGCGAGATCGCCGAACGACCGGGTCCCCCACCGCTCGATGAGATCGAACCAGCCTGCAACCGCGCCCGGCACCGTGACGGAGTGCGGACCGAAGTACGGCATGGTGTCGGACTGGGTGCGATCGCGCACTGCGTCGATCGTCGCAGCACGCGGCGAGCGGCCCGAGCCGAGATATCCGTGCAGCTCGCCGTCCCAGACGATCGCGAACACGTCGCCGCCGTAACCACACAGATAGGGCGCTACGACTCCGAGCGCGAGGTTGGCCGCGATCGCGGCGTCGAGCGCGTTCCCGCCGCGGGCCAGCGCCGCAAGCCCGGCCGTCGACGCGAGGTAGTGCGGACTCGCGACGCCACCACGGGGGAAGCGCCTTGCCGCCATGGCGGCAGGCTATCGGAGCAGCGCTGAGCGCCGGTTACGAACGGCCGAGCCGCGCGAACGGACCGGTGATCGCGAAGACGTACCCCTCGTCCTGGATGTTGGCGAACAGGGTGTTGCGGTCGGGTGAGAAGTTGACTCCGGTGAACTCGCTGCCGCTGACCCGGTTGCGGGCGAATATGAAGGGCTCGCCGCTGTCGGCGACGGCGACGAGGTGCTGGTCGCCCAGGCCGTCCTCGGCGAGGAACAGGCCGCCCCACGGATTGACGGTGATGTTGTCGGGCCCGTCCGGTTGGTCGGCGGTCGCGCCCGCCGGGTCGGGATTCAGCGGGAAGAACACCTCGAGGCGCAGCGTCGACCGCCCGGGGTCGTACGACCAGACCTGCCCGTCATGCGCGCCCAGGCTCCAGTCGCCGCTCTCGGTTGTGCGCGCGAACGAGCACACGATGTAGGCGCGCCCGTTCCCCCACCACGCGCCCTCCCACTTCCGGCTGCGCGTGATCTCGCCGCCTTCGCCCGTGACGGTGACCGGGGCGGCGCGGTTCGTCAGGTCGACGTACGTGAACTGCTTGCGGGTGGAGCCCTTGACGAGTGCCGACGGGTCCGGGACAGGCTTCCATTCCACCGGCAGTTCGGTCCCGATCTGGCTGTACGTCGACACGTCCGTCACGCCCGGCACGTGCATCGCCTCGAGCAGGCCGCCGTCGCGGAGTGAATGCCGGCGGTTCGGGAGTGTTGCGGGCGTGAAGCGGCACAGCAGCCCGTTGGGCGCGTTGGCGTCCTCAGTGAGGTACACGTGCCCGAGCGACGGGTCGACAGCGACCGCCTCGTGCGCGAACCGACCGAGCGCCGTCAGTGGCTGAGGGTTCCGGTTCGCGTCCCGATCGTGCGGGTCGACCTCGAACACGTAGCCGTGATCTTTCGTGATCGCGCCGGCGGCGCGCTGCTCGGTCTCCTCGCACGTGAGCCACGTGCCCCATGGCGTCGCCCCGCCGGCGCAGTTGTTGAACGTTCCGGCCAGGCTCACGTACTCGAGTGCGGCGTTGTTGTGCCGGTCGACGAAGATCGTGGTGGTCCCGCCCGTGCTGCCCGGGTCATAGGTGAAGGCGGGATCCGCGACGGCCGGGAAGGGCGCGGTCGCGCCCTGTTCGTGGTTGTTCACGAGGAGCACCCCACCCCACGGCCCGTCGAACGACGCGGTGCCGTCCGGGCGGCCGGGGACGATGCCTCCGGGCTGTCCGGCGAGGGGCCGGCCCGCCTGGGTGACGATCGAGTAGCTGAACCCCTGCGGGAGGTCGAGGATGCCGGCAGGGTCGGGCTGGAGCGGTCCGAAGCCGCCGTCGTTCTTGGCGGCCGCGCTGAGGGCGCGCGCAGGAAGCGCGAGCCCTAACCCATTGATGGCGCTCGCTCCCAGCACGCCGAGCCCGGCGGCGGAGCTCTTGAGCAACGTCCGGCGCGACATCTCCATCGTTCACCCTCCTGCGTCGGGATCGGACGGGAGGATCTCCCTCCGAAGTGACCCGCCGATGACGCGCCGCGGAGCGCAGGAAGAGCGCAAGGTGAACATTTGGTGTGGTTGCATTCGGGCGGTCCGGGTAAGACCCACGACATGGTGAAGACCGAGCCACGGTCGGGCGAGAAGCCTTCGAACCCCGACCGGTCCGGGTTCTTCCGGGCCAACAGCTTGTCGCTGGTGTGCTTCGGGCTGGCTGCCATCTTCATCGTCGGTCTGCTGTTCACGGGCTTTCGCGACCACAACGATGACCAGCGAGCACACGGTGAGCCCGAGATGTCGCTCGGTGAGTACGCCACCAGCGGATCGTTCTGGGAGGCCTTGACCGAGAACTGGGAGAGCGAGTACCTCCAGATGGCGGCGTACGTGGTCTTGACCGTGTTCCTGATCCAGAAGGGCTCGTCGGAATCGAAGGACCCTGCGAAGGGCGCGGAGGATTTCGACCGCGATCCCCGCGACACCGACAAGCGCCGGAACGGTCCCTGGCCCGTCCGCCGAGGCGGCCTTTGGTTGCGCTTCTACGAGAACTCGCTGTTCCTCGTCTTCTTGTTCCTGTTCCTGGCCTCACTCGGGCTGCACGCCGTCACGGGCTCGCGGGAGTTCAGCTCGGAGCGCGAGGCGCACGGCGAGTCACGCGTGAGCGCGGTCGAGTACGTGCAGTCGTCGCGGTTCTGGTTCGAGTCGTTCCAGAACTGGCAGAGCGAGTTCCTGGCCGTCGGCTCGATCGTGCTGTTCTCGGTGTGGCTCCGTCAGCGCGGCTCACCCGAGTCGAAGCCCGTCGACACCCCTCATGCGGAGACGGCGTAGACCGACCGCTCAGCGCGTGTCACGCCCCCGTAAACAGGTGCAGCACCTCGAGTTCCACGCGCTTCGGGCTGTCCGAGAGCATCGCTGCGACCGCGTCGTTGAACGCAGCGAACTCGGGGTCGCTGTTGACGCTGTCGGCGGCCGGTCGATCGGTGAACACGCCGATGCCGCGGACGACGCCGCTCGCCTCGTCGCCCAGGATCATGACGCTTTCGAGGGCGGGGTGATCGGACAGGAAGTCGGCCGCAAACGCGGAGTAGAGCGCAGCCACCTCCGCGTAATGACCCGGCTTGGCGTGCAGAGTGAACTCGGCTGCATACATTGCGGTCCTTTCGAGGCACGTTCGTCGCGTTGGTCGGGCTGGCGGGATTTGAACCCGCGACCTTCGGTCCCCCAGTTTCCTCCGTCCCAGAGCAGCGTCGCGCCGCGCGCCGAACCGGCGGACCGCACACGAGCTGCTCGCGCAGCTCCGGGAGCGCGCTAACTAACTGCGAAGCGGACGAGCAGGAACGGCGAGCGCGCTTCCGTAGACCGTTAGCCGGTGAAGCGGGGTGCTCCGACGACTGCCGCTGCCGGCGCGGGCTCCGATGCCGCGGGCTCCGACGGCGGCGGCGTCACGAAGGTGTTCGTGACCGTGACCGTCTCGTGTTGCTCCGTGTTGAAGATGTTCACGGTGATCGGGTCGCTCTGTGGGCCGCTGCTCTCGCAAACCGGGGGCGGGACCCCGGGGCCCAGCCGGGCGCTGAAGCGTCCGCCACCGCTGATGCTCGCTTCGGCCGGCGTCGGCGTCACACCCTCGCATTCGTAGACCACGCTGACCGCGCCGCCGTTCTGGGTCTCGGTCACCGTGCAGGCGCCGTTGCCGGTGAACCTCACCGTGTCGCCCGTACCAACGGGATTGCCCTGGGCGTCGAACACGAGCTGCACGCTGGAAACAGGGTTGCCGATGCCGGTGAAGATGATGTCGTCGTCGCAGTCGATTGTCACCACGAACTGCGTCCCCGCCGGCACCGGCCCGACCACGACCTTGTGGACGTCCAGCGGAGCGAAACCACCGTCCACGCCCGCAACCGCCGGCAGCGCGGCCAACAGGACGATCGCCGCGGCTGCAGCCGTTACCCCGATCCACTTCCGCATAAAGGCCCCTCCGAACTCCACCCAGCTCGCGCCGGGCCTCCGCGATGGAGCGAGACGCTACCAGTTTCCTCGCCGCTCCCGCGGGATCCTTCCGGCTAGGGGGCGGGGGTCGCGTCGAAGCGGGACCGGATTTTTGAGCAGCACCAGGACGTCTTCGACACTGCGCTCGGCTAGCGCCGCCCGTCGAGCGGTTCGGTGAGCCACAGGGCCGCGAGCAGGACCCCCGTCACCGCGAAGAGAACGAGTGCCGACACGGTCCACACAGCGGCGAACAGAGGGACGGCCCACAGTAGGGCCATGTAAAACTCAGCCGGCGCCTTGACGATTAGCCGGACCACAAGCGTGGAAGTGCCGAGCGCAGCGCACGCGGTTGCCGTCCCGATGAGGTGGGCCGTTATCCAATCGCAGGCCTTTCCATCGCGATTGCGTTCTCCGACTTCTTGAGCAGCGCCGCCACGCGCCGACACTATGCACGGCCGATGGGAACCATCCCGGGCAGCTAGGCGCCGTCCCTGTGCTGCAGCCCCCGCAGCGCCTCGACGAGCTTCTCAATTGCACGGACGAGCAGGATGAGAGCTCGGCTAGCGAGCGCCCCCGCCGTCCCGCCGACCCCTGAGTCAGAGTCGGCGGCCGCAACATGAGCCAAGCGTGTGTGGGTGACCTGCCCGTGTGCGCCGCTCGTGCTGTACGAAGCGACAGGGCCGCCCGCCCGGTCGTCATAGACCAGCATGCGAGCCTGTTGAAGGTCGCCGTCGAACCAATCCCCCGCCGGGTTCGCTTCGGCCTTGAGCTGCTCGACGAACGTGCCCATGACGTCCACCACGTCGCCGGCGACGCGCTGGTAGTAGTGGTCCGGCGTGTCCCCTTCCTCGATGCGCTCCCAGCTGATGTGCGAGAGGTTGCGGTCCAACGTCGGGCGGGCGTCCTGCAGCCGCTTCTTGGCCGGGATGTTCGGCGGCGACCACCTCGGGGCGTAGTCCGACCGGCGGACGTCAGAGTCCCAGGAGCTGTCGATGAGGAACTCGACGAGGTTCCGAGCGTGCAGCAACATCGACTCGAGGCACGCCTTGGCGACGTGGTCTTGCCCGGCCTCGTCGGCCTGCCGCAGCGCTTTGGGCATCGCTGCGAGCTGGACGAGCTCGTAGCCCACATGGCTCGCAGCCGCCTGTAGTTCCCGCTCGGAGCGTGCCACCCCTGACTTCCCTTCTTCCTCG
The DNA here is from genome assembly GCA_036005605.1 of Acidimicrobiia bacterium. Taxonomy (GTDB): domain Bacteria; phylum Actinomycetota; class Acidimicrobiia; order IMCC26256; family JACDBD01; genus JALZAA01. The sequence goes on along the minus strand of DASYQJ010000251.1, from coordinate 32,399 downwards.
GGCTCCCGCGCCTTTCCCATGAGCATTTCGTGAGCACTGGCACTGCCGTGCCCGCCCGGACGTCGGCGCGATGCACCATGACCTGCGCTTTAGGGGTCGGGCTGGCGGGATTTGAACCCGAGTCGTTCGGCCACGGCTTTCAACGAGAGCCGCGACCCTACGTCTCAAGTTCTGCTCCATCGTCAGCGGTGGATCGACGCGTCCCCAGGCCCTTCGGGGGCCTTTCGCGTCTTACAGGGATTTTGCGACCAGGCACCCAAACACGAACAGGAAGCTGGCGCAGAGCATGGCCGCTACGGGGCCGTAGCCCCAAAGCCAGATCAGGACTATGAGAGCGATCGCTGTGGACACCACATGGGCTTGGATTCTGTCCTCGCTCATGTCCTCGGCCATGACCGCGGACGTTACCCGCGCCCCTCGATCTACGTCGGGTGACCCTCAGCGGCTCACGGGGCACGCGTCTATGAGCTTGATGCGCTGGGCGGCGGGCGAGCCGTTCGAGCGCGCAGCCTACGCCTCGCATGTTGCGCGACTTTTCGGCAGCGTTTCGGCAGCGCGGCACCCGCGGATTCGAGTCCGACGCCGGCCCCCAACCGTGTGACCTGCGGAAATGGTGTCGGGCTGGCGGGATTTGAACCCGCGACCTTCGGTCCCCCAGACCGACGCGCTAACCAAGCTGCGCCACAGCCCGTAGACGGGCGAGTGTACGCCCGGGCAGAAATCAGAGCTGCTGGATGATCCACTCGATGCCCTGCCACGCGCGGAAGCTGAGGTACACGGCGAGCGCGATGGCGAGCAACCAGAGATGCCACGGCAGGGATGCGCGCCGTGGCTTGGTGCTTTCCTCCGTCGTAGCGGCGGCGTGGGCATGGCCGCTCTCGACCGGCCGCCCGCAGGTAGGGCAGGTCCCGTCCGCTCGTACCGACGGCGGCGATAGGAACCGGTGGCAGGTTGCGCACCAGGGCACGACCCCAGTGTCGCGCCCCGCGATCAGACCGGCGGAACGCCGTGGTTGCGCTGGAAGTCCTCGCGGCGGCGGGTGCGAGCCAGGGCGAGGCGGGTGACGAGCTCGTCCCGGAGGTCGTCGGGCTCGACGACGGCGTCGACGACCAGCTCGGCCGCGAGGTGCACGAGGTCGACGTCGGCTTCGTACTCCGCCCGCCGCTCCGCGATGTACGCGGCACGCTCGTCGGCGTCCTCGATGGCCTGGATCCTGTTGTAGAAGACCGCGTTCACGGCCGGCTCCGGTCCCATGACCGCGATCTGCGCCGTCGGGAGCGCGAGGCACGCGTCGGGATCGAACGCCGGCCCGCACATCGCGTAGAGCCCGGCGCCGTACGCCTTGCGCACGATCACCGAGACCTTGGGCACCGTCGCCTCGGTGACAGCAGTGATCATCTTGGCGCCGTGACGGATGATCCCCTCGCGCTCGACCGCAGTCCCGATCATGAAGCCGGGCACATCGGCGAGGAAGACGAGCGGCACGTTGAAGGCGTCGCACAACCAGATGAAGCGGGCCGCCTTGTCGGCCGAGTCCACGAAGAGCACACCGCCGAGATGCATCGGGTTGTTGGCGACGATCCCCACGGTCTCCCCTGCCATGCGGCCGAACCCGATCATCAGCTCTTTGGCGTAGAGGGGCTTGATCTCGAAGAAGCTGCCCTCGTCGACGAGCGCGTCGACGACCCGGTGCATGTCGTAGGCGCGACGCTCCTCGGCCGGGACGGTGGCCCCGATGCCCGGCGCACCGGCGCGTGGCGCGACGGCGTCGACTGGCGGCGGCGCCGCTTGCCAGTTCGTGGGCAGGTACGACAGCCATCGCTTCGCCGCGTCGAGCGCGGCGGCGTCGTCGGCGACGAGGTTGTCGCCGGACCCGCTGGTCGTCGCGTGCATGCGGGCGCCGCCCATCTCCTCGAGCGTCGCATGCTCGCCGATCACCTCCTCGGCCATGCGCGGCGAGCCCAGGTACATCGACGCGTTGCCCTCGACCATGAACACGACGTCGCAGAACGCCGGGATGTACGCGCCGCCGGCCGCCGACGGGCCGAAGAGGCAGCACACCTGCGGCACCCGACCCGAGAGGCGCACCTCGTTGGCGAAGATGCGTCCCGCGCCGCGCCGTCCCGGGAACAGCTCGACCTGGTCGGTGATGCGCGCCCCGGCCGAGTCGACGAGGTACACGACCGGCACCTCGTGACGGAGCGCGCTCTCGGTCAGGCGGACGATCTTCTCGACAGTGCGCGCACCCCATGATCCGGCCTTGACGGTGGGATCGTTCGCCATGACGCAGACCGGACGCCCGTCGATTCGTCCCATGCCCGTCACGACGCCGTCGGCGGGCAACGAATCGGCGAGCGCGTTGGCAAGGAGCCCGTCCTCTACGAAGGAGCCGGGGTCGAGGAGATACGCCAGTCGATCGCGCACGAACATCTTGTTCTGGCGCGCGAGCTTGTCGCGCTCCTTCTCGAGGTTGCCTTGCAGCGCGCGTTCGACGTGCTTACGAGCCCGGTCGTCGCCCATGAGAGACGCCAGGCTACCGACCGCGCAGCCGAACGCGGAGCTTGACCGGGGTCGGCCCGAGCTCGAACGCTTCACGGATGCGGTGCTCGAGATAGCGGAGGTATGTCTGCGGCAGCCTGTGCGTCGCGAACAACGTGAACGTCGGCGGGTCGGCTGCACCCTGGGTGGCGTAGAGCACGCGTGGTCGGCGCTTGCGCACCACCGGCGGTGGCTGTCGCTGTTGCGCATCGGTGATGACGCGGTTCAGCGCCGCCGTCGGGACGCGGCGGTGGTATGCCGCCTCGGCTTCCCGGAGCGCGGGCAGGACGTAGCGAAGATTGCGGCCGGTGAGCGCGGAGACCTTGACGAGGGGCGCGTAGGCGAGGAACTCGAGCCGGTCCGCCGCCTGCTGCAGCACGTCCCGGCGCTGATCGGCGTCCGTGAGGTCCCACTTGTTCAACACCACGATCGCAGCGGTGCCGGCGGCATCGACGCGCTCGGCGAGCCGCTGGTCCTGGTGGGTGACTCCGGCGGTCGCGTCGATGACCAGGAGGGCGGCATCGGCGCGGTCGACCGACTCGAGGGCGCGCACGAGGCTGTAGTACTCCGTCGGCTCGTCGATGCGGCTGCGGCGCCGCATGCCGGCGGTGTCGACGAAGCGGAGCGGACCGTCCTCCGTCTCGATCACCGTGTCGATCGAGTCGCGAGTCGTGCCCGGCTCGTCGTGCACGACGGCGCGCTCGTCGCCGACGAGCCGGTTGAACAGCGTGGACTTTCCGACGTTGGGCCGACCGACGATCGCGATCGAGAACGGTCCTGCCTCAGGCTCGGCCTCGGCCTCGGTTGGGGTTGGAGGCCGCGCCTCCGGTGGCAATGCCGCCACCACCGCGTCCAGCAGGTCGCCACTCCCCCGCCCGTGCAAAGCCGACACGGCGTACGGATCGCCCAGGCCGAGCTGCGTGAACTCCCATGCGTCGCTCTCGCGTGAGCCGTCGTCCACCTTGTTGACGACGATGACTGCCGGCGGAGCGGCGCCGCGCAGGAGCGATGCCACGCGCGCGTCCTCGTCGGTGATGCCGACGGTGACGTCGACGACGAGAATGATCACGTCCGCCTGGGCGACGGCCCGCTCGGCCTGCCGGCTCACCTCCTGATCGAGATCGCCGCCGCCGGCGAGCCACCCTCCCGTGTCGACTACACGGAATGCACGGCCCGCCCACTCGGCGACGAGCTCCTTGCGGTCCCGGGTGACGCCCGGCTGCGCCTCGACGATCGCCTGCCGCCCGCCGGCGAACCGGTTCACGAGCGTCGACTTGCCCACGTTCGGCCGGCCGACGATCGCGACCACCGGCAGCGCTCCGTTCATCGCAGAGCAGCGACGAGTGACGCGCCGTCGGTGGGGACCACCTCGACCGGACGGGGAAGCTCGTCGACGGCCGCGCCGTCGAGGAAACGGCCGCGTGAAAGCACGACATCGGGCACGAGGTACCGATCGCCCGGGGGCTGCGACGCCAGGGCGTCGCACACGTCGCGCCCCGTCAGCAGCCCGGTCACGGCGATGTTGCCGCCGAAAAAGGCGTTGCGAACCGGCACGAGGCGCACTGCCGACTCGGTCGCGGTACGGAGCAACGGCAGCAGCGGTGTGAGCACCTGCTCGCCGTACTGGCCGGTGACGATCGCGACCCGTGCGGTGGGCTCACGCGTGGAGCGTGCCGGGCGCGACACACCGGCCACCCGCGGCGCCCGGTACCCGTCGGCGGGCGCCCCGTCGACCCAGGCGAAGAACCCGGCCCGAGGACCGATGCCCGCCGCCGGTGCGCCCGCCAGGGCGGCACGCACGTCGGCCTCGAAGGCGCGCGCCATGCCGATGCCGTTCTCGTGCTGCGGGAAACCCTCGTAGTCGACAGAGTCGGGGAACGCTCGCCCGGCCAGGACGTAGTACTCGTCGGCAGCGAACGCGAGCCGGCGTCCGAGCGCGTCGAAGAACCGGGATTGCCAGCGACCGACAGCATCGATGACGGCGCCGGCCTCGGCGGCCGAGTGCTCGCGCATGTCGGGCTCGGTTGTGTGGTCGCTCACGCCGAGGGGCACCACCCCGACGGTCGACAACCGGGGGAACCGGTCGAGGATGCCGAGCAGGGTGTCGTCGAGCACGGCGCCGTCGTTGATGCCGGGGCACACGACGATCTGGCCGTGCACCTCGATGCCGGCGTCGAGCAGCGCGCCGAGCCACCGGAGGCTGGTTGCGCCGCGGCGGTTGCGGAGGAGGCGCGTCCGCACGTCGGGATCGGTCGCGTGAATGCTCACGTACAACGGGCCGAGGTTCTCCGTGACGACTCGCTCGAGGTCGGCTTCGGTGAAGCGTGTGAGAGTGGTGAAGTTCCCGTAGAGGAACGACAGCCGATAGTCGTCGTCCTTCACGTAGAGGCTCCGCCGCATGCCCTTGGGCAACTGGTGGATGAAGCAGAACGGGCAGTGGTTGTCGCACGTCTGCACTCGGTCGAACACCGGGCTGTCGAGCTCGAGGCCGAGCGGCGCGCCTGCCTGCTTCTCGACCACGGTGCGCTGCTCGAGACCGCCACGGCGGACCTCGAGCTCGACGACGGGCTCGTCGGCCTGGAGCTGATAGCGGATGACGTCGCGCACCGCTTCGCCGTTGAGGGCGAGGACCTCGTCGCCGGGCTGGATCCCGGTCGACTCTGCCGGCGAGCCGGGCGCCACCGCCACGACACGCGCGGGGGGCATGAGGCAATCCTACGGGACGTCCTGATCACGAGCCCGTGTCGGGACCGAACGGGTCCGGCGGTACCGTGGCCGCGGGGGACGGCGGCTTTGCCGACCGTTGCCGCAAAGCCGGAGCTTGCGACGGCGATAGGGAGAATCGTGTCTGTAGAACGTGTGCTGCTCGCCCAACCCCGTGGGTATTGCGCGGGAGTCGAGATGGCGATCAAGGCCTTGGCGTGGATGGTCCGGGTGTTCGAGCCGCCGGTGTACTGCTATCACGAGATCGTCCACAACCGTCTCGTCGTCGACCGGTTCCGCGACCTCGGGGTCGTCTTCGTCGACGACGTCGACGAAGTGCCCGACAACGCGCCGCTCATGCTCTCCGCCCACGGGTCTGCGCCGGACGTCGTCGCGCACGCCCGCAGCCGCAACCGGTTCGTGGTGAACGCGGTGTGCCCGCTCGTCACCAAGGTCCACCACGAAGCGAAGGTGCGGGCCGAGAAGGGGTTCACCGTCCTCTACGTCGGCCACGCCGGACACGACGAGGCGATCGGGACCCTCGCGGTCGCGCCCGACGCGATGCAGCTCGTCGAGCACGAAGGGGATCTCGATGACGTGCTCCCCGAGGTGCAGGATCCCGCGAAGGTCGCGTTGCTGGCGCAGACGACCCTCTCGATGCACGACTGGGAGGGGATCATGGACCGCACGCGCGAGCAGTTCCCCGAGCTGTGGACGGCGACGCGCAACGATCTCTGCTTCGCGACGACCAACCGGCAAGCCGCGCTGACGGCCATCGCCACCCGCGCCGACGCGGTCGTGGTGATCGGCAGCGCGAACTCGTCGAACACCATCGCGCTCACGAAGGTCGCACGGAGCGCCGGATGTCCCGTCGTCGTGCGCGTCGACGGGCCCGACGAGCTGGAAGTCGACGAGTTGGCGGGCGTCAGCGTCGTCGGCGTGACCGCCGGCGCCAGTGCGCCCGAGGACCTCGTGCAGGCGGTGATCGCCAAGCTCGACCCGAGAGACGGCGTGGAACCCGTCTACGTGACTGACGAGGACGAGTACTTCCCTCCCCCGCGGGAGCTGCGCGAGCTCGTGCCCGCCCTCGACGGGCTGGCCGCGCTCATGGTCGGCGGCGATCCGGTGGAGGCACGCCGCCGCGGCGGCCCGTTCAGCGACGACCGGGGGATGGACGCGTCACTGGTGTTGGCCGAGCTCGCGCGCTGACGGCGTCGCGGGCGGGGCGTACGGCACGCCGGCGAGCGCGAGCGCCTCGTCGAAGCAGGACTGGAGCTCCACGCGGACCTTCTCCGTCGTGTCCGTGACCTCCTGACGACGCACGCGCCCGGCACTGCGGTCGGGCGGCTGGATCGGATCACCGACGACGATCGCGACGCGGTGCGGGCGAGGCAGCGTCTTGCCCGACGCGAGGATCTGCTCGCTGCCCCCGATCCCGACGGGCACAATCGGGACCCCGAGGCGGGTCGCGAGGTAGGCGCCGCCGTCGAAGAGATCGACGATGTCGCGACCGTGCCGCCGCGTCCCCTCCGGGAAGATCGCCACCGGCTCGCCGCCCTCGAGTGCTTCCTGGGCCGCGCGCAACGCGGCGCGGTCGGCGCTCCCCCGTTCGACCGAGAACCCGCCGAGCGCGGTGAACAGCCAGGCGAGGAACGGCTTCTCGAACAGCTCCTGTTTGGCCATGAACCGGATGCGGCGGCGGGTGATGTACCCGGTGAAGAAGATGTCCATGAGCGACCGGTGCGACGGCGCCACCACGAACGCGCCGCTACGCGGCACCTTCTCGCGCCCGCGTACGCGTACCAAGAAGATCGCCTTGAACGGCGTGAGAATGAGCGCCCGCACGACCCGGTACAAGATCCGCTGGCCGAGGTCGCCTCGACGCGCGGCCGTCACGGCTCGGCTCCGACCGCAGCCTCGAAACGGTCGACGACCTCCTTGACGACGTCGTCGACGTCACGACCGGTGGTGTCGATTACCACCGCGTCCGGGGCGGGGTTCAGGGGCGTGGTCCGGTTGTCGAGCGTGTCGCGCCGGTCCACGGCATCGCGCACGGACTCCAAGTCGGCGGGGCGGGCGGCGGCCTCCTCGTCGCGGTGGCGGCGGCGCGCCCGCTCGTCCTCGCGAGCGGTGAGGAAGACCTTCAGCGGCGCGTCGGTGAACACGACGGTCCCGATGTCGCGGCCTTCGACCACGCCCCCACCGCGTCGCTCGGCCCATTCCCGCTGCCGGGCGCGCAGGAGCGCGCGGACCGCCGGATGCGAGGACACCTCCGAAACTCCCGCCGACACCGCCGGGCCGCGGATCTCGCGGCTGATGTCTCGGCCGTCGAGCCGGACACTTCCGGGCGGATCACCGAGCTCGAGGACGGCCTGCTCGGCCGCGCGCGCGATGGCTTCGCCGTCGCCGAGATCGAGGCCCCGCTCGATGGTGAGGAGCGTGACGGCTCGGTACATCGCGCCCGTGTCGAGCACGTCGAGGCCGAGCACCGAGGCGACGCCGCGGGCGACGGTCGACTTGCCCGATCCCGCGGGCCCGTCTATCGCCACTACCCGGATCACGAACTACTCCCGCCCGCCACCGTCCCGAGGTCGTCGGCGAAGCGCGGGTACGACACCGCGACCGAGTGCCAGCCGCGCACGGTCGACTCGCCCGGCATCGCGTTCGCGGCGACTGCCGCTGCCAGCGCAATCCGGTGGTCGTCGTGACTCTTGAACATCGCCGGCCGTGGTTTCCCGCCGCGGATCGTCAGCGAATCCGGTTTCGTCTCGACGCCGACGCCCATCTGCGCCAGCTCCTGTTGGATCGTGTTGATGCGGTCGCTCTCCTTCACGCGCAGCTCGGCGATGCCTCGGATCTCGGTGAGCCCGTCCGCGAACGCGGCCGCAACCGCGAGCACGGGGATCTCGTCGATCATCCCCTCGTCGGGCTCGATCGTGGTGGCGACGAGCGGCGAGGCCTCGACCTCGAGGCGGCCAACCGGCTCGCCGAGGCGCTCCCCCGTCGGTACGGCCACAACGTGCGCGCCCATGCCTCGGAGCACCTCGACGAAACCCAAACGGCGCGGGTTGAGGCATACGTCCTCGACCACGACCGAAGAGCCCGGTGTGATGCACGCAGCCACCGCGAACAGCGCGGCCGATGACGGGTCCCCGGGCACGTCCAGCTCGAACGGTGTCGGCGCCCCCGTCTCGATCCGAGTCGTGCGGTCGTCGACGCGTGTCACCGGTGCTCGAAGCGCTTCGAGGATGCGCTCGGTGTGGTCGCGGCTGGGCGCTGGCTCGACGACTTCGGTCGCGCCCTGGGCTTGCAGGCCGGCGAGGATCACCGCCGTCTTGACCTGCGCGCTCACGACGTCGAGCTCGATCCGGCGACCGGTGAGACCGTGGCCCCGTATCACGAGGGGCGCAAGCTCGCCGTCCGCGCGTCCGTCGACGCGCGCCCCCAATGCGCGCAAGGGGCGGACGACGCGTCCCATCGGCCGCCCTTGGAGCGAGCTGTCGCCGCTGAGCACACTCAGGAACGGGCGGCCAGCGAGCAGGCCGGCGAGCATGCGCATCGTCGTGCCCGAGTTGCCGCAGTCGATCACGGCGTCCGGCTCGCGTAGTCCCTCGGCGCCCGTTCCGAGCACTGTCACCGTCGACGGTTCGGAGTCCTTCACGCGCACGCCGAGTTGCTCGAGGGCGGCGCGCGTGCGCTGGACGTCGTCGCCGTCCGCGAGGCTCCGAATGGTGCTGCGCCCGGAAGCCAGCGCCGCCGACAGCAATGCACGATGCGAGATGCCCTTGTCGCCCGGGACGCGTACCGCGCCGCGCAGTGGTCGCGGGCCCGCGATCGTGATCTCGGCTCCGGTCATCGCGCCGCGCCTCTCTGCCTCAACGTGGTACTCGACCGGGGCGTCGCACGCGACTACTCCGGCAGATCGTCACGGAGCGTTCGTGCACCCTCGAGGTACACGTGGTGCAGCTCGTCGCGGGGTCGCTCCGTGTAGCAATGGACGAGGACCCGGATGCACATGGGCTTCCCATCGTCGATGGCGAGCTCGCGCGCGCACAGCAGCGGGATGTCGCCGAGCCCGACGCCACGAGCGGCGGCGGCCGGGAACTCCGCCGTCAGGTCGTCGGTGGCGGTGAAGACGACGCTGACGAGGTCGTCGTGCTCGAGCTCGTTGCGGGCGAGGAGCTCCTTGACCAGTCGCTGGGTCTTCTCCTCGACCTCCTGCTTGGTGTTCTCGTTGCACGTGATCGCGCCGCGCAGCGCCCGAAGTCTCACACGACTTGAGATTAGTCGGGGTTCGATTCGTCGCTCAGGGGCCTTGCGGGTTCGGTCGCGGCGGCGTACAGGGCCCGGACCTCGCGGGGCCGCAACGCACGCCACGCGCCGGGCGCAAGGCGCCGGTCCGTGATCGGGCCGACGCGTGTCCGGACGAGCCGCCGGACAGGATGGCCGACGGCTTCACACATGCGCCGCACAATGCGGTTGCGGCCCTCGTGGAGGACGATCTCGAGCGCGGCGTTGTCGCCCCGATGCTGCACGAGGCGAACGCGAGCCGGCGCTGTCGGTCCGTCGTCGAGGGTGACGCCCTCGCGGAGCGCCCGGACCGTGGCACGAGTGGGCACGCCCGAGACCTCGGCGAGGTACGTCTTCTCGATGCCATGACGCGGGTGCGTGACGAGTTGCGCGAGCTCGCCGTCGTTGGTGAGGACGAGGAGCCCTTCCGTGTCGTAGTCGAGGCGACCGACCGGGAACACGCGCGGCTCGCTCGGCACGAGGTCGACGGCCGTCGTTCGACGCTCGGGATCTCGAGCCGTAGTGACGACCCGGCGCGGCTTGTTCAGCAGGTAGTACACGACGTCGTCGCGCACGGGGACGGGTACACCGTCCACCTCGACGTGCACGCTGTCGGGGTTGATGCGTTGCCCAAGCCTCGCCACCTCACCGTCGACCGTCACCCGACCGCCGGCGATCAGTTCCTCGGCGGCGCGCCGGGACCCGAATCCCGCCCGGGCGAGGACCTTCTGGAGTCGTTCGCCCTCAGCGCTGCTGCCGGGCTGCCCGGACGGCGTCCGGGTCGTCATCTACGGGTTGGGCGCGGGGTCGTCGGACACGCGCAAACCGCGCTCGAGCGCGTCGACGACGTCGGGGGCGGGCACGAAGTCACCGAGCGGCGGCAGGTCGGCCAGCGAGTCGAGGCCGAGGCGTTCGAGGAACTCGCGCGTCGTCCCGTACATCACGGCCTGCCCCGGTCCGGGATCGCGGCCGACCTCCTCGATGTAGCCGCGCCGCAGGAGCGTGCTGAGGACCGACTCGACGTCGACGCCTCGAATGGCGGAGATCTGCGCGCGCGAGATCGGCTGTTTGTAGGCGAGGATCGCGAGCGTCTCGAACGCGGGCGCGGACAACCGCGAGTGCTGTCCTTCGAGCACGAAGCGCTCGACGTACGGCGACAGGTCGGGGTGGGTCTGGTATCGGTAACCACCCGCCACCTTCACCAGTACGAAGCCACGGCCCGCGGCTTCGTACTCGGCGGCGAGCTCCTGGCACAGCTCTTCAATGCTCGCGACCGGCAGCTCGACGAGCTGGGCGAGGAAGCTCGGCTCGACGGGGTCCGTCGCCGCCATGACGACGGCCTCGACGACCCGGCGCGCCTCGTGGGCACGCAGGCTCTGGGTGGCTTCGTCGAGCGGGTCGTCGTACACGGCTACTCGGGCTCCGAGGCCGCCGTCTCGCGCGCGTCCTCGGGTGTGCCGTCGGGCTCGTCCCACTCGGCCAGGCTGGCCGCGTCGAGCGCGGTCTCGCCCTCCCGCAGACGGCGCACGCGCAGATCGCCGAACGTGTCGAACTGCTCGAGGTCGACGACGCCCTGCTTGTAGAGCTCGAGGATGGCGAGGAAACGCACGATCGCTTCGAGTTGCGTCGGCGCGTCCGCGACCAGCTGGCGGAAGCTGAGCGCGTCGTGTTCGGGCAGGACGGCGAGGACGACCTCGACGGCGTCGCGCACGCTGGCCCGGATCGGCGCGATGTGGTCGACCTGGATCTCTTGTGCCGGCTTCGGCGCCAAGCCGCGGAGGGCCGCCGCCAGCAGCGTGGACGGCGCCACCCGGTCGAGCGCATCGGGCTTGAGCGACGCGAACGGCTCTTCGGCGCCGGCGCGTCGCGCCAGGCTGCGATCGGCGCGCCGCACGAGTGTCTCCATCGCGCGGGCTGCGTCCTTGAACGTCTTGCACTCGAGGAGACGGGCGAGCAGGAGGTCGCGTTCCTCGAAGCGCAGGAGCTCCTCGTCGAGCTCGACCTCCTCCAGCGACGGGAGGAGGCGGCGCGCCTTCAGATCGACGAGTGTCGCCGCGATGAGCAGGAACTCGGTCGTCACGTCGAGGTCGAAGCTCTCCATGCGCTCGAGCTCGGCGAGGTACTCGTCGACGATCCGCGACAGCGAGATCTCCCACAGATCGACCTCCTGCTTGAGGATCAGGTGCAGGAGCAGGTCGAACGGGCCCTCGAAGACAGACGTCGACACCTCGTACGACATTGCGCTCTCTCCATTGTCGCCGTCGCAAGCTCCGGCTTTGCAGCGACGGTCGGCAAAGCCACCGTCACCGCGAGAGTACCGGAGCCCTTCGCCGAGACCGGGCAATCCCGCACGGTTCTCAGCGAAGCCGCAGGTAGCCTCAGCCGATGCCACGCGTGTTCTCCGGGATCCAGCCCACGGGAGAGATGCACCTCGGCAACTATCTCGGCGCCGTGCGGCGGTGGGCGGCCGATCAAGATCGCCAGGACGCGATCTACTGCGTCGTCGACCTCCATGCGATGACGGTGCCGTACTCCCCCGCCGAGCTCGGCGCGCGCACACGACAGACCGCGGTGCTGCTGATGGCGGCGGGCCTCGACCCCGCCCGCTGCGTCTTGTTCGTGCAGAGCCACGTCGCCGCGCATACGGAGCTGACCTGGCTCCTCAACTGCGTCGCGACGTTCGGCGAGCTGCGTCGGATGACCCAGTTCAAGGACAAGAGCGAAGGCCAGGAGTCCGTCACGGCCGGGCTGTTCGACTACCCGGTGCTGATGGTGGCCGACATCCTCCTGTACGACACCGACGAGGTGCCGATCGGCGACGACCAGCGCCAACACCTCGAGCTCGCCCGTGACGTGGCGATCCGGTTCAACACCCGCTTCGGCGACACGTTCGTGGTCCCCAAGGCCACGTTCCCACCCGTGGGCGCCCGCATCATGGACCTCCAGAACCCGACGGCCAAGATGTCGAAGTCGGTCGACTCGCCCCAGGGCACGGTGCCGCTCCTCGACCCACCCGAAGCCGTGGTCAAGAAGATCAAGTCGGCGGTCACCGACTCGGGCACCGACGTGCGCTACGACCCTGCGAACAAGCCCGGTGTCTCGAACCTGCTCGAGATCCACGCTGCCGTCACCGGCCGCGCCGTTCCGGACGTCGAGCGCGAGTTCGCCGGGTCGGGCTACGGCGCGTTCAAGGCCGCCGCCGCCGATGCCGTCGTCGAGGCGTTGCGTCCGCTCCAGGAGGCGTACACGAAGCTCGAAGCCGATCCGGCCGAGGTCGACCGGCAGCTCGCCCTGGGAGCCGACAAGGCCCGCGCTATCGCCGAGCCCGTGCTCGACCGGGCGCGGAGCGCCGCCGGGTTGCTCCCACCGCCGCCGTAGCTCAGGAGTTGTCGGCGGCCTCGAGGGCCTCGGCGACCGCGATCGGCACGCCACTCTCCGGCCACCGATCGCGGTGATGGTGCGCCCGCGCCCAACGCGCCGCTTCGTCGCGCCCGCCCACCGCCCGGATACGGGCAGCGCCCCGCTCGTCGTGACGGAGGTACCACGCCGCCCGCCGCCGGAAGCCCGGCGTGTGCGCCCACCGGTCGACGCGGGGCCGCCCCGCGACCGCGCCCAGCACGGTTGCGGCACTGCGTCCCACGACGCCGAGACCGGCGTCGAGCTTGCCGACGTCGTGGAGCAGGGCAGCCGCCAGCCACCGTGGGTCACCGGCGAACTCGGTGCCGGCGAGGCGTTGCTCGACGAGCTTGGCGACGCGGATCGTGTACCGCTGGTCGTGCCTCGGCAGCTCGTGCCAGACCGCGAGCTCGGTCGGCTCCAGGATGCTCTCGACCCATGCGATATCCCGCGCCCGTGGACGGCCGGGCCACAGCGCACGAACGAACCGCCGGGCGAGATGGACGGGCTTCATTGGACGATGAAGTCGAACAGCCCGTCGATGAACGGTGAGAACAGGCGGCCGAACAGGTTCGTCGACAGGCCGACGAGCAAGAGCACGAGGATCCCGTACGGGCGGAACCGGTACCAGCCCGCCAGCCACTCGCGGGGCAACACGCGCTCGATGAGCGACGAGCCGTCGAGCGGCGGGATCGGCAGCAGGTTGAACAGGCCGAGGATGAGGTTCGCGAGCGCGAAGAACAGCAGCACCTGGATCACGAGCGGCAAGTCCGCGATCCGGAACGCGTCGCCCGTGTACGCGCCGAACGCGGCGCGCGCAGCCACCGCCGCCACCACCATCAACGCGAAGTTCGACACCGGGCCGGCGAGCCCGACGAAGAGCATCTGTCGGCGCGGGTTCCGCAGCTTGGTCGGGTCCACGGGGACCGGCTTCGCCCAACCGAACGCGCCGAAGCCGGTGATCGTGAGCATGGCGGGCAGGATGATCGAGCCGAACGGGTCGATGTGCGGGATCGGGTTCAGCGTGAGCCGGCCGGCGCGTTTGGCGGTGTCGTCACCGAAGAACAGCGCGACGACGCCGTGGCTGATCTCGTGCAGGATGATCGCCAGGAACAGGCAGGCAAAGAAGACGAGGCGCTCTTCGACCTCGGCGCTCAAGTGGCGTTGGTCGAGCTCAGCGGCGGCTGGACGCGCAGTTGATGCACAGCCGGGCTGCGGGCATGGCCTCGAGCCGCGCCTCGGCGATCTGGTTGCCACACGACTCGCAGCGGCCGTACGTCCCGGCGTCGAACTTGCGCAGCGCGTCCTCGATCTCCTCCAGGGTTTCGAGGAGGGTGCCACCGAGCGCCTCGACCTCACCGCGCTCAGCGGTGACTTGTCCCGAGTCGGCAAAGCCGTCGTCGAAGTCGAGCTTGCCGCCGGGGCCGACGCCCATCTGGCGCAGTTGGTCGTGCAAGCGATCCCGCTCTTCCTGCAGGCGGTCGCGCAACGTCGGATGGAGCGTCTCGGGCATGGGCCAAAAGCCTACTGCTCGGCCCGGCCGGCGCTCTCGGGGAATCGGGCCCGGGGATGGGCCGCCTCGTAGACGGCTCGCAGCCGCTCGGGTGACACCTTTGTGTACACCTGGGTGGTGGAGAGGCTGGCGTGACCGAGGAGCTCCTGCACCACCCGGATGTCGGCGCCCCGCTCCAGCATGTGGGTCGCGCACGAGTGCCGCAGCACGTGCGGCGACAGGCGCCCACTCAAGCCCGCCCGCTCCCCCGCCGCGCGAACGATCTTCCAGCAGCTCTGCCGGCTCAACCGGCCACCCCGTACATTAAGGATCACCGCTTCGCCGCCGCCGCGGGCCGAGCGGTCGGGACGGGCGAGCTGGGGGCGCCCGGCGGCGAGGTAGGCGGTCAGCGCATCGCGAGCCGAGCGCCCGACGGGGACGATGCGCTCCTTGCCGCCCTTGCCCAGGACGCGCACGAGGCCGTCGTCGAGGTCGAGGTCGCGCCGGTCGAGGCCAACGAGCTCGCTGATGCGCACCCCGGTCGCGTACAGGGTCTCGACGATGGCGCGATCACGCAGCGCCCGCGCCGTGTCACCGACCACCGCACCAAGGAGCGCCTCGACCTCGTCCTCGGTGAGCGCCTTGGGGATGCCCAACGGCACCCGCGGCGCGCCGACTTCCTCGCTCGGGTCGACGGCGAGGAACCCCTCCTCGAGGCAGAAACGATGGAAGGACCGGACCGCGACCAACGCCCGCGCGATCGAGGAGGGCGCGTACCGCGGATTTCCGTCGTCATCGACTGCCGACTTCAAGTCCTCGACGTAGGCGAGGACCGTCTCCTCCCGGACCGCAGTCGGGTCGTGCTCGCCGCGCTCACGGAGGAAGCCGGCGTAGCGGCGCAGGTCGCGGCGATACGCAGCCAGCGAGTTGGCGGCGAGCCCGCGCTCGACCGCCAGCCACGAGTCATGCTCGACGAGGAGGCGGTCGAGCAACTCGTCCGGCGGCGCACTGGCGTCACTGACGATCCCGGTCATGTCCCGATGATGGCGACGCCGAGCGCCTCAGCCGCGGAACCCGTCGAACTCGCCGCCCAGGTACCGCCGTGCGAGCAGGAGCCCGACGATGCTCTTGGCGTCGACGACCCGACCATCGGCGATGAGGTCGTCGACCTCGTCGAGGTGGACCCGCTCGACGGTCAACGCCCGTTCCTCGGCGTTGACGGCAGCCGGGGCCTCCAGCTCCTCGATGTCGAGTGCGACGTAGAGGTGGGTGTACTCGTCACAGAAGCCGGGCGAGTTGAAGAACTCGCACAGCTTCACGAGGCGGCCGGGCCGACGGCCGATCTCCTCGTGCATCTCCCGTGAAGCGGTCGTCTCCGGTGGCTCGCCTTCGACGTCGCGCTTCCCGGCCACCACCTCGAGCAGCTCGCGATCGGCGGCAGCCCGGTATTGGCGCACCAGCAGGGCGTGCTCGCGATCGGGCTCCACGGGCACGACCACGACCGCGCCCGGATGGCGCACGACGAGGCGCGTGAATCGCTCCCCCTCACCTTCGACCTCCAGGTTGGCGAGCCCGATGAAGCCGGTGTCGACGACCGTTTCGGAGCCCTGGATCCGAAACGGGCTCAAGAGGCGGCCGCCGGGCGCGCCGGCTCGGCCTCGATGGGCAGCCGGGGCGCGCGCCCCTCGGCCCGGTCACGCGCCGCCGCCACGAACGCCGCGAACAGCGGGTGCGGACGGTCGGGGCGACTCTTGAACTCCGGGTGAGCCTGAGTGGCGACGAAGAACGGGTGCAGCGAGGTCTGCAGCTCGATGAACTCGACGAGCCGGTTGTCGGGTGACGTGCCCGAGAAGACCATGCCGGCATCTTCGAGCGGGCGGCGGTACTTGTTGTTGAGCTCGTAGCGGTGCCGGTGGCGCTCGTAGACGACCTCCTGGCCGTAGGCGCCATGCACGAGCGTGCCGTCATGGAGCTTGGCCGGGTACGCGCCGAGCCGCATCGTCCCGCCGAGATCGACGACCTCGCGCTGCTCGTCCATGAGGTCGATGACGGGATGGGGAGAATGCGGGTCGAACTCGCTCGAGTTGGCGCCGGACAAGCCGCAGACGTCGCGCGCGAACTCGATGACGGCGCAGTGCAGGCCGAGACACAAGCCGAGGAACGGCAGGCGGTGCTCGCGCGCGAAGCGGGCGGCGGCGATCTTGCCTTCGATGCCCCGGAATCCGAACCCGCCCGGGATCACGATGCCGTCGAGGTCCTTCAGCCGGCCTTCGGCGAGCAGGCCCTCGGCGTCGTCGGACGCGATCCAGTCGATCAGCACCCGCCCCGAGCACGCGTAGCCACCGTGGCGGAGCGCCTCGGCGACCGACAGGTAGGCGTCGGGAAGGTTCACGTACTTGCCGACCAGGCCGATGCGCACCTCCTGGTCGGCGGCGCCGACGCGGCGCACGAGGTCGCGCCACTCGCGGAGCTCCGGCGCGTCGCGCTCGAGATGCAGTACCTGGCAGACGTAGTCGTCGAGACCCTCGTCGTGGAGGACCAACGGGATCTCGTAGAGGCTCTCGGCGTCGACCGCAGAGACGATGCCCGCCTCGGGCACGTCGCAGAGCTGCGAGATCTTCTCCTTGAGCCGGGTCGGGATGGGCCGGTCGGAGCGGCACACGATCGCGTCCGGCTGGATGCCGCGGCTGCGCAGCTCGGTGACCGAGTGCTGCGTCGGCTTCGTCTTCTGCTCGCCGGAGGGGCCGATGAACGGCACCAGCGTCACGTGCACGTAGAAGACGTTCTCGCGTCCGACGTCCTTGCGGAACTGGCGGACGGCCTCGAGGAACGGGAGGATCTCGATGTCGCCGACGGTGCCGCCGATCTCGGTGATGACGACGTCGACCTCGTCGTCGGCGAGGCGGACGATCCGTTCCTTGATCTCGTCGGTGATGTGCGGGATGACCTGCACCGTCTGGCCGAGGTACGCGCCCCGCCGCTCCTTGGCCAGGACCTCTTGGTAGATCGAGCCGGTGGTGGCGTTCGACTTCTTCGTGAGAGGGACGTCCACGAAGCGCTCGTAGTGGCCGAGATCGAGGTCGGTCTCGCCGCCGTCGTCGGTGACGAAGACCTCGCCGTGCTGGAACGGGTTCATCGTTCCCGGGTCGACGTTGATGTACGGGTCGAGCTTCTGCATCGTGACCCGCAGCCCCCGGCTCTTCAGCAGCCGCCCGAGCGACGAGGCGGTCAGTCCCTTGCCGAGGCTCGACGCCACGCCGCCGGTCACGAAGATGTGCTTGGCCACGACCACCCCCACCTCATGAGACCCAATTCCCGGCGCGCGTCACCCAAAACGCAGATCTGCGGGAGGGCACCAGGGGACACCGCCGAACTTACCACGGCGCGCCGCGGTGAAACGCGGATGGCGCGGTAACTTCCGCGGATGGCGAGACCGGTGGCGGCGGAGCGAACGCGCCCCGCCGTCGACCGGCGGACGTGGTGGATCGACGCCGCCGTGCTCGGCGCCGTCGCCGTGCTGTTACGCATTCCGGCCTTCGTCGCGAACCGCCACCTCACCTACGACGACGGCTTCTTCGGCCTCTCCGCGATCGAGATGCGCGACGGCGTCGTCCCGTTCCGCGACCTGTTCTCGCCCCAAGGTCCCCTGCACCTCCCGCTGCTGTATATCGCCGACCTCGTCGGGCTCCGAACGACGAACGCGCCCCGCGTGCTGCCGCTCGTCGCCGGCGCCGCCGTCACCGTGGTGACGTACGCCGCCGGGCGGCGCATCACGTCCCGTTATGGGGCGATCGTCGCAGCAGTGCTCGTGACGACGAGCGGGTCGGTCCTCTGGACCACGGCCGGGATCGCCTCGGACGGCCCCGCCCTCGCCTTCGCCATCGGCGCGGTGGCGGTCTCGTTCGGGTACACCCAGGCGCCGACAAGCGCCCGCGCCGTCGCCGCCGGGGCTCTGCTCGGGGCCGCACTCGCGGCCAAGGCGCTGGCGGCGCCGGCGGGGCTCGTGGTCGCGCTGCTGGTGCTCTCCCGGCGGCGTCCTCGCGATCTGGTCTACGCCGTCGGTGCGGCCGTCGTCGTCGCCCTCGGCGCCGCCCTCCCCTGGGGTCTGCAGCGCGTATGGGACCAGTCCGTCGTGTACAACCGCGAGGCGTCGCGGCTGACGTCGTACCCGGGCGCAGTCACCAAGGCCCTGCACACGCTGATCGACCGCGACCCGATCGTGCTCGTCGCCGCCGGCCTCACCGTGGCGATGCTGGTCCTGGTACGCATCGGTTGGGTGCGGGCGGCGCAGACCGACTCCCCTGCCAACGGACCGTTGCTGTTCCGTCCTGCGTCGGTGCTCGTGCTCTGGCTGGTGGTGCAGTTCGCGCTGCTGGTCTACGAGCCGGCGTTCTGGCGCCCGCACGTGGCGTTCCTCATCGCGCCGCTGGCGCTGCTCGTCGCGCTGCGACCGCCGCCGCTGGTTGCTCTCCTCGTCGGCGCGGCCTTGGTCATGCCTTGGTACTGGAGCAACGTCCATTCGATGCTGTGGCCGGATCCCTACAACAAGGCAGAGAGCGCGGCCGTCGACGGGCTCCGCAACCTTCCCGCCGGCAGCCTCGCGATCAGCGACGAACCCGGGTTCCTGTGGCGTGCCGGCCGGCTGACCGTCCCGTACTTCGACGACTCGTCCATCAAGCGGATCGAGCAGGGCCAGGTCACGGCGGTGAAGCTCCAGAACGCGGCGGCGAAACCCGACGTGTGTGGCGTGCTCGTGTGGACGTCCCGCTACGCAAACCTCGATCTCGGCCCTCGTCTCGCCCAAGTCGGCTACGAGGTGACGGCGCGCTACGGCGGCCCCCGCGTCCTGTACGAGAAACGCGCCTGCCGTCCGTGAAGCCGCCGCGCGTCACGCGTGGCGACGCTCGGGGCGCTGCCCCAGGCGATCGAAGGCGCGCAGCGGAGGCACGCGCTCGATCACGCGGCTGAACGACACGATCTCGGCCAGCACGTTGAGGACGATCAGCACGACGAGGACGCTTGTGCGCGCCGTCTGTCCGAGGCCGAGGACGACGCCCAGGCCCAACACGGCGCCGATGACGTTGGCGCCGGTGTCGCCGAGCATGAGCCGCTCGCCGAGATCGTCGGGAAGGAGCGCGAGGGCGGCGCCCATGACGGGCGCGATCGCGACCCCGATCGCGTCGGTGCCGAGCGCCACTGCGAGCGGGATGTACAGGACCCACGACACCTTGATGAGGCGACCGGGGGCGAGATCGAGCAGGTTGGCGAAGTTCGCGGCCAGCGCGATGAGGACGGCGTCGGTGATGAGCCGCCGGCCGCTCGCGAAGCCCGGCGTCGCGACGAGCACGACGGCGACGCCCGCGCCACCGAACAGCTTGACGAATCCGGTCGTGAGGCGCCCTTGGGCGAGGGCGCGCACGTGGCCGCGGAAGCCGCGATCCCCTCCCGCGCCGAGGAGGTCGTCCATGAATCCGAGGAACCCGAACCCGAAGGCGGCGAACAGCACGAGGCTGCGGGACAGCGTGAGACCGGGCTCGTCCCCCAGCCCGGCCGCGCCCGCGATCGCACGCCCGGCTTCTATGACGAGCACGGTGAGCACGATGACGATTCCGCCGGCGGTCGGGAGCGGAAGGCCGCGGTAGTTGGTGCGCTCCAGCGCCGGGAACTCGAGCATGTCGCGGCCCGCGATGCGCAGGAACCACGCCGTGACGACGCCGACGACGATGCCGACGAGGACGCTCACGCGCGGGTGACCGCCGCCGGGGCCGGTTCGGCTTCGGCCGGCACTTCTTCACTCGGCGGGACGCGACGGTGGGCGAGGACCAAGAGGGCGATGATCGTGGGGTTCAGGACGCTGAGCATCATGCCCGGAACCGCGATTCCGGAGTCGTTGGCAGCGAAGCCGAGAGTGGCGACGATCGCGAACCCCACGTACGAGGCACGCAGCTCCGGCACCCATTCGACGATCGCCTGCAGCCGGTCGCGCCGTTTCGAGTACACGTACGCGAGGAAGCCGAGCACCGCCAACACCACGAGCAGCCACGTGGAGCCGAGGAGCACCGAGAGGTTCTCGTAGATCTTGCGCTCGATCACCGTCGAAAAGCCGGACCAGCCACGCGATTGTGTGGTCTCGATCAGCCGGCCGAGGTGGGTCTGCTTGTCGGAAGGACGCGTCAGGTCGAACAGACCGAAGGCCAAGAGCGCGATCACCGCGGCAAGGAGGCCGAGCAGCGCGGTGCGGAGGCGGATCCGCTTCCCGAGCAGCAGATACCCGGTGGCCGCGAAGGCAGGGAGGATCGACAGGACGCCACCCACGTCCGAGCCCCACATCGGCGCCCCGTCGGCGACGAACACCACCACGAGCAGCGCGATCGCGGTCAGGACGCCGCGCCGGCCGCCGATCCGATGGGCGAGCAGCCCGGCCAGAAGCACCGCCGCCGAGGCGAGCGCCGCGTACCCGAGGTTTCCGTAGCCGCTGAAGCGCGCCGCGAGGAGGGGCGAGTACCCGAGGGGGTTGCTGAGCTGGAGCGGCGCGCCGAAGAGCACGTCGATGACGAGCACGGCGACGATCACGCCCAAGCCGATGATCAGCGACACGAGCGGGTCGCGCCGGCCCGCGAACCGATAGAGCAGGGCGAACCCGAGCGATGCCGCCGCGAGCGCGGCCCAGTATGCGAGGTGTCCGTAGTCGTGGAACGGCAGGAGCCGTGCGAGGAGGACCGCCGCGACGAACCCGAGCGCGGCAAGCGCGGCCAGATGGAGAGCCGTCCCGAGGCGACGCAGGCGGGGGCGAGCGAGCCACACCAGAGCGCCGATCACGAGCGCGACCTGGAGCACGACGAACAACACGGCGACGACGCTGACGATCTCGTCGCGGAAGGTGGCGGCCTTGTCGGCATCGGCGATCCCGTCGCGCCGTTGGGATGCCGAACCACCCTCGTCGCGCACCTCGAACGGGCGACCCTCCATCGAGTCGGGTGTGCTGAGCCCGATCCGGTCGAGGATCGTCGGCGCGATGTCGACGAGCTGCACGAACCCCGGTCGGCGCGTCGTTCCA
The DNA here is from genome assembly GCA_036005605.1 of Acidimicrobiia bacterium. Classification (GTDB taxonomy): domain Bacteria; phylum Actinomycetota; class Acidimicrobiia; order IMCC26256; family JACDBD01; genus JALZAA01. Next base: position 10,923 of record DASYQJ010000251.1, on the reverse strand, counting down.
CTGCGCAGCAGGCCGGGCTTCACGCCCGGGGCCTTCAGCGAGGCGACCGTCAGCTGCACGTCGCGCGAGGGATGGACGGGGCCGACGACCATCACGGCGTCGCGTTCGGGGTCCACCTCCCGGAGCAGCCCGCCGATCAGCTCGTCCGTGCGCCGGAGGGCCTGCCCGAGGAGCTCCGCGCGCTGGTTCGGCGTGGCGAACGGGCGGTACGCGTCCTCGCGCACGAGATCGGACGCCTCGACCAGCACGACCGAGCGCGGCTGCCACACGTTGCGAAAGGCGCGGAGAACCGCCTCGTTGTCGTACCGCAGGCCGAACGGCGCCTGGGCGTCCGAGACGAGGAGCTCGGGGCCGACCGCGCCCGCGGGCACCTCTCCTTCGGAGCCCATGAGCCCGGCGACTGCCTGGCGGCGGTAGTACCCGCCGACGAGCTGCTCCGTGTCCTCGCCGTCCCCGTTCGCGATGACGGCCCGCGACCAATCCGAGCTCGCGAGCTTGTCGCCGAGCGCGCCGACCTCGGCGTCAAAGAGCTCTTGCTTGTTCTTGTCGACGATGCCGGCGATTCCCAGGTTCACGAGGCCGCCGCGGGCGGTCCTGCCGGTCCGGCGCTCGAACACCTGGCCGGCAGTGGTATCGGCGAACGGCTCGCCGACCTCGAAGCCCTCCCCGTCGCTTTCCATGTCGGTTCCGACCGAGCGCGTGCCGGCGCCCAATGTGACGTAGCCGTCGGCCAGCTTCGTCTGCCGGTCGATCGTCCGGGTGGTGAGACCCCCGATCGCGGACCTGTCGAGCAGCCGCGTCAGGTTCGGCAGCGCGTCGACGCGCGCTTCGATGTCCTCCCACGTCACGGCGGGGAGCGAGACGACCAGCACACGCCGCGCCTCTGGCTTGGCGGTGCCCGCCGACGCGGCACCCGAGGTCGCGGCGACGAGCAACGGCACCACCAGCATGGCGACGACCGCGGCAGCGGCGACGCGCTTCACGCCTCGACCTCGGCGCTGTCCGGTTCCAGTCCGGGCACGTCCGGCTCGACGATCCGCCGGCGCTCGATGCGTCCGCCGGTCACTCGGACGCCCAGGAGATACAGCGCTCCGCCGACGAGCACGATCACCGTGCACAGCACGGCGTTGGCGACGCGGCCCGAGGGATCGAGCACGGAGGCGACCCACCATCCCGCTCCGCCGACCACCACCGACAGAGCCACGGCGCGCGGAAGTGCACCGGGCACGATCGCATGGCCGGTGCGGCGAGACAGGCCGACGGCCAGCACCACGGCGCCCACCGTGTACGCGATCGTGTGGCCGATGCCGAGCGCCGCCACTCGCGCCGCGCCCTCGGTGAGCCACACGCCGACACCCATCGCGACAACCCCGCCGATGCCGGTGGCGAGGGCGACGACGGCCGGCGTCCGGCTGTCGCCGAGCGCGTAGTACGCCCGAGCGAGCATGAGGAACACCCCGTAGGCGTAGAGCCCGATCGCCAGGGACGCGAGCCCCGCCGCCAGCAGGTTCACTCCGTTCTCGGCGGCCTCGCCGAACGCGAACACGATCATGCCGGGTCGGGCGAGCGCGATCATCGCCGCCGACACGGGGACGATGAGCACCGCCATCGCGTCGAGCGCCCACCGCAACGAGCGTGCGAACGCGGCCAGATCCGCGCGTGCCGCGTCGAGCGACAGCTCGTTGTGGATCGCGGTGTGGATCGGCTGGGCGATGACGCCGTAGGGCGCGAGGAAGAACACCCACGCAACCTGGTACGCGACCGTGCCGCCCTCGACCGAGTTGCCGAGCACGATCGCGGCGCCCAGCAGCAGGCCGATCTCGGCGTGCTGGAGGACCGCCCATCCCGACAGTCGCAGGAGCCGGTTCACCTCCGGGTCGCCGCGCGCCAGGCGTGGCCGTAACCGGAAGCCCGTGCGGTGCAAGGCGATGCTCGGCACCGCGACGAACGCGGCGACGCCGAGCGTGGCGCTCAGGGCGAGCGTGAGCTTCTCGGCCAGCGACAAGTCGAGCCCTGTGTCGCCGCCGGTCAGGACACGGAACATCACCAGCCCGGCCACGATCAGGATCGTGTTCCCGATGGGCGCGATCGCCGTGATGACGAACCGGCGCTTGGCGTAGAGGACGGCGATCGCAACGGTGCCGACCGCGTAGAGCAACACCTGCGGCACGAAGAACCGCAGGAGGAACGTCGCCAGGCTCTCCTGCTGCGCGGCGATCGACGGGTCGTCGACGCCGCTGGAGAGGAGGCGGGCAAGCCACGGCGCGGCGATGACGCCCACGACCGTCACCGCGCCCAGCACGATCAGCGCGATTCCCAGCACACTGCCGGCGAGGCGTTCCGCCTCCGGCTCGTCGGGACGAGCGAGCAGGTCCACGAGCGTGGGCACGAGCACCGCTGAGAGCGCGCCCGCCGCCAGCAGCTCGAACAGCACGTTCGACACGTAGTTCGAAGATGTGAACGTGTTGCCCAGGTACGTCGTCCCGAGAATTGCGGCGATCGCCAGGACGCGGGCGAACCCGATCACGCGCGAGGCCCCGGCGGCCACGCCCATGCCCGCGGCCGATCGCGAGACCGACCGCGCGCCGGCTACTGGTTCGACCATTCCGGCGCGCTCTTCGTCGCCCCCGTGCCGTACCCGTACTGTCCGACCACGTTGCGGTTCAGGTCGGCCAGGGCAAGCACGGCGCTGACGTGGCCTTCCACACGGTCGAGGTCATCGACGGTGGAGACTGCCTGCTTGAGGCCATCGCTCTCGCGGATGGGCGTCAGCAGGGCGCCGCGCTTCGGGCCGCCGTCCTTCTCCGCGAAGACCTCTCCGACCACGAGGCGCAGGCGGTTCGCAACGAGCGCGTTGCTGAGCGGTGCAAGAACTTCGTTGCCGGCGATCTGTCCGTTGGGTCCGTCGACGAGGAGCACCCGAACGTCCCCGCCCGTGAACGACGCGGCGGAGAGGCTGTCACCCTGGTCGCCAACCGGCTCGAAGCTGATGTACCCGTCATCGGCCAGCGCGGTGAGAAGATCGCGGCCGTTCGCGGCCGCTCCCCCGCCGGTCGCCACGCGGCTGGCGAGCGCGTTCCACGCTTCGTCCCGCGTCGCCTTGGCGCTCTGGCCCGATCTCCCGAGCAGGTCGCCGAGCTGTTTCAGCGCATCGGCGTCCGAGAGCGTCAGCTTCTCCTCCAACCAGATGATCCCGGGCGCCCTCGCACCGGCCTGCTGCGCGAGCTCGACGGTCTGCTTGACGGAGTCGCCGTCGACGCCCCTCGTCGCGATCGTGGCGAGCGTGATGCCGTCGAGGCGCCCCGAGACCGCGAAGTCCTTCGTGCCGTCGATGTAGCCCTGGAGCTGGCCGACCTCGCCTCGCAGCTCGTCGCTCTCCGCCTTCCGCTTGTTCGCGTTGTCCTCGACGGTGTCGATCCGGTTGTTGAGTCGGTCGACGATCGCGCTGTTCACGACCGTCGCGCCGAACACGACGCCCACTGCGAGCGCGAGAAAGACCGCGATGAGCGACACGATGTGGAATCGGAAGTTGATCATGCGATCAGAACGTGTCGGAGATCGAGAACCACAGGTCGCGCAGGGTCAGCTCGATCCCCCGCAGGAAGACGTGAATGGGCTCCGACACGATGCTCACGACGATGATCGCCAGGATGGCCGATCCCACCAGCAATGCGATGTCGCGCCGCCTGACCCGTCCCTCGTAGAGGCGGTTCACACCCTTGGCGTCGACGAGCGCCGGGCCGAGCCGGAGCCGGGTGAGGAACGTCGACGACATGCCTCTGCGGCCCTTGTCGAGGAACTCCACCATGGACGCGTGCGTCCCGACGGCGACGATGAGCTGGGCGCCGGCTTCGTACGCCAGCAGCATGGCGACGTCTTCGCTGGTGCCGTCGACGACGAACTCGTGGTACGGGGCGCCCCAGGCTTGCAGCGCTTCTCGACCCGGCGCCCGCCCGTCGAGATGCACGTGATGGATGAGCTCGGCACCCGTGCCGAGGGCGACATCCGACACCGAGTCGAAATCGCCGATGATGATGTCGGGCTTGAGCCGCATCTCGAGGAGGGCGTCGGCGCCGCCGTCGACACCGATCAGCACCGGTTGGTACTCGCGGATGTAGGGGCGGAGGGCCGCGAGGTCGGTCCGGTAGTCGTGGCCGCGCACGACGACGAGGGCGTGCCGGCCGCGGAACTGCGTCTTGATCGGAGGCAGCTCGATCGGCTCGAACGTCAGCTTCGCCTCGCGCTGGATGTACTCGAGGGTGTTCACCGCGAACCGCTCGAGCTCGCCGCCGATCGCGGCGCGCGCCGCGTCCATGGAGGCTTGGATCTCGGCGGCGGAGAGCGCCTCGCCGGTGGCGATCAGCTCGTCATTGCGCCAGATCTCGGCACCGTCGATGCGAACCTGCTCGCCCTCGTGCAAGCGGTCGAGCACGTCCTCACCGGCTCGGTCGACGAGCGGGATGCCGGCCTGCACGACCCGGATCGGCCCGCCGTTCGGGTACCGGCCCGAGATCGACTCGCCCGCGTTCACGACCGCGCCCACGCCCGCTCCTACCAGCCCTTCGGCGGCGACCCGGTCGAGATCACGGTGATTGATCACGGCGATGTCCCCCGGCTGGAGACGCTTCACGAGGTCCTTGGTCCGGCGGTCGATGCGCGCCGTTCCGGTGACGGTCGTCGCCGCACGCGTGCTACGCCGCGCCATGGGTCCTCGCCCGCTTGAAGCTCTCACCGGCATCGAGCAGCTCGGCGGCGTGGCTGCGGGCGTGCGCGGACTCTCCGACCCCCGCGAGCATGCGCGACAGCTCGCGCACCCGCTCCTCGCCGGCCACCGTCTCGGCGCTCGCCACCGTGCGCTTCCCCTGCTCGCGCTTCTCGACCACGACCTGCGCGTCCGCGTAGGCCGCCACCTGCGCGAGGTGCGTCACGACCAGCACCTGGTGGGCGCCGGCGAGGTCGGCGAGCAGACGGCCCACCGCGGCTCCCGCCTCACCCCCGATGCCGGCGTCGACCTCGTCGAACACCAGCGTGGGCGGCGCCTCGGAGAGCACCACGCGCGCTGCCAGCATCGCGCGTGAGAGCTCACCACCCGACGCGACCTTGCCGAGCGGTCGAGGCGGCTCCCCGGGGTTGGCGGAGATGAGGAACGTGATCCGGTCCGCGCCGTCGTCGGTCGGCTCCCCCGGCTCCACGACGACCGTGAAGGCGGCTGCCGGCATCGCGAGCTCCCGGAGGTGCGGCGTGACGGCCTCGGCGAGAGCACCGGCTCCGGCCTGCCGAGCCCGCGACAACGCGGCCGCGGCCTCGACGGCCTGCGCGCGTATCGCCTCCCGTGCCTGTTCGAGCTCGGCGGCTCGCGCCTCGTAGGCCTGGAGCTCGGCGAGCCGCCGGCGGGTGTCCCCGCCGTACGCGCGCACGTCCGCGAGCGTCTCGCCGTACTTCCGCGTGAGCTCGCGCAGGAGCTTCCGCCGCACCCGGATCTCCTCCAGTCGCTGCGGGTCGTCCTCCACCGTGTCGCGTGCGACACGCAGCTCGCTCCCCAGCTCGGCCAGCTCGGCTTGTGTGGCGCGGAGCCGCTCGGCGAGCTCTGCGAACGGACCGCGGCCCGCGAGCGCCGCCGCAGCGGCGCCGACCGCGTCGAGCGCCGGTCCCTCGACGGCGCCGTACGCCGTCGCCAGGGCTTCGCGGTGCGCCAGCGCGTCGGCGAGCAGTGCCTCCTCGGCTTCAAGGGCGACGTCCTCGCTCACGTCGTCGAGGCCGGCGGCCTCGATCTCGTCGATCTGAAAGCGCAGCAGGTCGAGCTCGCGCGCACGGGCCCGCTCGTCGCCGCCGAGTCCGGCGAGCTCGGCGTCGATGCGTCGCATCTCGGCTCGGGCGGCGCGGTGCGCGGCGAGGGGATCGGTCGCTGGCGGTCCGATGAAGCGATCGAGGGCGGCGCGTTGCACCGCCGGCGCGAGGAGGGATTGATGCGCATGCTGGCCATGAAGGTCGACGAGACGGGCGCCCACCTCGGCGAGCTCGCCGACGGTTGCGAGCCGCCCGTCGACGTAGGCACGGCTGCGCCCGTCCAGCGGCACGACGCGCGCCAACACGACCTCCGCGCCGGTGTCGCCGTCGACGAATCGACCTTCGACGCGCGCTTCGCTGGCGCCGTCGCGCACGAGCGTCGTGTCGGCGCGTCCTCCGACGAGGAGCTCGACCGCCTCGACGAGCAGCGTCTTGCCCGCGCCGGTCTCGCCGGTGATCGCGGCGAGCCCGCGACCGAGCACGAGCGTGAGATCGGCGACGATCCCGAGGTCGGCGACGTGCAGCTCGGTCAACACCGCGGGAGCGCTCGCTACCGGTCGGCGAGGCCGAACTTGGCCTTCAGGATCTGATGGAAGTCGCGCGGGCTGAACGTCACGATACGGGCCGGATGCGGGCCGCCCGTGCACGTCACGGTGTCGTCCGGCTCCAGCGTTCCGAGCACGCGCCCGTCGAGGGTGAGAACGGCCCTCCGCTCGTCGATCACGACGAAGCGGAGCTCCTCGTCCGCGCCGAGCACGAGCGCCCGGTCGAACAGCATGTGCGGAGACACGGGCGTCAAGAGCAGGCAACGGTGGTTCGGCGACACGATCGGCCCGCGTGCGGAGAACGAGTACGCGGTCGACCCCGTCGGCGTCGACACGATCACGCCATCGGCTGCGTAGGTAGTGAAGAACGCGCCGTTGATGAGCACGTCGAGACGGACCAAGCGACCGCTCTGCACCTTCTCCAGGACGGCCTCGTTCAGCGCCCACCAGCGTCCCGACGCCTGCCCGCTGGTCGCCACGTCGACCTGGAGGACAGTGCGCTCGGCGACGTCGTAGTCACCTGCCAGCAACTTCTCGAGCGCACGGTCGATTGCTTCGGGGTCGGGATCGACCTCGGTCAGGTAGCCGAGGTCGCCGACGTTCACCCCGAGTACCGGCACCCCGGCTTCGTAGACCATGTCGACCGTGCGCAACATGGTGCCGTCACCGCCGAGCGACACGACGACGTCGAGCCCCTTCGCGAACTCGGACTGCGGGCACGCCAGGTGTTCGAGGCCGCACGGATCGGCGTCGTCTTCCGGCACTCGCACGGACACGCCGTGGTCGGTGAGCCACTTCGCCGTCTGCGCCGCCAGTTCGTGAGCGCGTGTGCGCTCACGATGCGGGACCAGCCCGACCGTTTTGACAGCGCTCGTCACGAGACCGCTCCGGTGTGCGCACGATCGACCGCGGCGTCCAGAGCCTCGTCACCGAGGGTTCCGGCGCCGTCTGTGCGGGCGTGGAAGAAGAACTCGACGTTGCCGTCCGCGCCGCGCAGCGGTGACGGCATCGCCGCAACCGCGTCGATGCCCGCAGCCGCGAGACCGTCGCGAACGCGGCGGACCACCGATCGATGCACCGAGGCGTCCCTGACCACGCCGCCCTTGCCGACCTGGGCGCGCCCCGCCTCGAACTGCGGCTTCACGAGCAGCACCAGGTCCGCGTCGTCGGTCGTGCATCGAGCCAGTGCCGGCGCGCACACGGACAACGAGATGAACGAGAGATCGGCCGTGCACAGGTCGACCCGCCCGCTGATGTCGTCGGGCGCGAGATTGCGGACGTTGGTCCGCTCGAAAGCGGTCACCCGAGGGTCGGTTCGAAGCGACCACGCCAGCTGCCCGCGCCCGACATCCACCGCCACGACGTGCGCCGCGCCGGCTTGCAGCAGGCAGTCGGTGAACCCGCCTGTCGAGGCGCCGGCATCGAGGGCGCGCCGCCCGGTGACGTCCAGGTGAAAGTGGTCCAGCGCGGCCTCGAGCTTGTCGCCGCCGCGCGAGACGAATCTCGGGCCTTCACCGCTGACGCGGATCGACTCGTCGGCAGTGACTCGCCGCGCCGCGGATTGCGCCGGCAGCCCGCCGACGAGCACGTGACCTGCCGCGATCTCCTCGAGCGCTCGCTGCCGGCTTGCGGTGAGACCGCGTCGCACCAGTTCGGCATCGAGTCGGCGGCGCACAGCGCGCGCAGATTACCCGCCGTGGGGCTTTCGCGGTGGACCGGTATCGTGCGAACGCCATGGTCATCCCGCTCCACGATGACAATCCGACCGAGCGATTCCCGTTCGTCACGGTCGCGATCATTGCCCTCAACGTCTTCGTGTACCTGTTGATCCAACCCCACAGCGGCGTCGACACACGTCTCGGCACGTCGCGGGACACCGCGTTCACGCTCGAGCACGCCGCGATCCCGTGCGAGCTAAATCAAGGCGAGCCGGCCACGGTACGCGAGCTCAACACCGGCAGCTGCACGGCAGCGGCAAGGACCGACTCCCGCGAGGTCTTCCCCGACAAGAACGTCTGGGTCGCGGTCTTCGCATCCATGTTCTTACACGGCTCCATCCTGCACCTCGCGGGCAACATGCTGTTCCTGTGGATCTTCGGCAACAACGTCGAGGACCACTTCGGTCACATCGGATTCACGGTCTTCTACTTCGTGGTCGGCGTAGCAGCGATGGCTGCGCACTACCTCGCAGATCCCGGCTCGACGCAGCCGGTGATCGGCGCATCGGGAGCGATCGCGGGCGTCATGGGCGCGTATCTGGTCTTTTGGCCGCGCGCACGAGTGTTGACCGTCATCGCGCTGCTGTTCTTCTTGCCCGTCTATCTGCCCGCCGCGGTCCTGCTCGCGATCTGGTTCGGCTCACAGTTCGTGACCAGCTTCAACCCGAACTCCGGCGTGGCGTGGCTGGCACACGTCGGCGGGTTCGTCGCCGGCGCCGGAATCGCCCTCGCGCTTCGGGGGCTGTTCGGGCCGCCGCGCCAGCGTGTTCGCCCGGCGGAGCCGCCGCAGTGGGGATGGGGCCGCTGACGCCGATTCGGTGACGCGTCGCGCGTCGCTCAGCCACCCGTCATTCTGTCGAGGAGCTGCGGCACGAGCGCGGCGAGGTCGTCGGCGACGAACGGCGGCGACGGCTCGGGGATCGACTCGCCCCCGACCGGAGCATCGCGCTGGGTCACCCCCGACAGCACGAGAGCGAACGGCCAGCCGAGCGCAGTCGCCAGCGCACCGTCGGTCGACGGCCGATCCCCCACGACAAGGCCCGACGAACCGAAGCGCGCGCGGATCAGGTCGACCATGGGACGTTCGGGTTTCCCGGCGACTTCCGGGGCATGCCCGGCGGCGGTCGCGACGGCAGCGGCGATCGCTCCCGACCCCGGGATCATGCCCCCGGGAACGGGATACGTCGCGTCGAGATTGGTGGCCACGAACCGGGCACCGCCGCGCACGGCAGCAGAGGCACGGTCGAGCTCGTCGAAGTCGAACCCCCGATGCAGGCCGACGACGACCGCGGCGGCCGGTTCGCGCGTGACGGGCTGCAGCCCCGCCGCCTCGAGCGCTTCGACCACGCCCGGTCCGGCACATGCGAGCACGGGCGAACCCGGATCCAGGCCCGCGGCCAGCAAGGTCGCGGCCGATACCGCGCTCGTGATCACGTCGTCGGACGACGCCGGCACGCCGGCGGCGGCGAGCTTGGCGGCAACCTCGCCGATGGGCTGACTGGAGTTGTTGGAGACGAACGCCACTCGGAACCCTGCGTCGCGCAGCCCCGTGATTGCGGCGCCGGCGCCCGGGATCGGCTCGTCCCCGCGCCACAACACGCCGTCGAGGTCGCAGCAGACGACCGGGTGGTCAGGCGTCACTCGGCGGCGGACAGCGCGTCTCGGTAATGGTCCATCTCGGGGCGCATCGCGACCGCGAGCTTGAGCGGACGGCGCGCGCCACTTCGGTCCCCGACGCGCAGCAACGACAGCCCGAGGGCGAACAGGGCGTAGTCGTTGACGGGGTCGATCTCCACCGCCCGTGAGAACTCCGCCCGCGCCGCCGCGAACTGCCCCGTGCGGAAGTACGCCCGGCCCAGGGTCTCGCGAATCGAGCCCTTGTCCGGCTCGAGGTCGCGCGCCCGCTCGAGGGCCACGACCGCCGCGTGCGGGCTCGCGTTGGCGAGCAGCCGGCACCCTTCCTGGAAAGCGTCGTAGGCGGTCGGTTCCATGTCTCTTCCTTCAGCCGCCGCTCGCGACCGGTATGCGACAATCTGAACGAGCGGCCTGCCCTCGTCACGAAAGCGAACCGCCCCGTGCCCGAGTTCCTTCCCTTCCGCGGGATCCGCTACGCGCTCGATGAGGAGAGCCCGCCCGCGGACGTCGGTCCCGTCGCGGCGCCACCTTACGACGTGATCGACGACGACAGCCGGGCGGCGCTCGAGTCGTCCGATCCGCGCAACTCCGTCCGGCTGATCCTCCCCCGCGACGGCGAGGACGGGCGCGACCGGTACCAGACGGCGGCCGATTGCCTCGACGAGTGGAACCGCGACGGCGCGCTCGTCGTCGACGACCCGCCGCGCTTCTACCTCTACGAGATGCTGTTCCAGGACGAGGACGGCCGGTACCGCCGCACCCACGGCGTGATCGGCGCGCTCGGCCTTCCGCCCCCGGGGACCGATCCGTCCGCGGTCGGCGTCCTTCCCCACGAGCGGACCATGACGACGGCGAAGACCGACCGGCTGTCGCTCCTGCGGGCGACCCGGACGAACCTCGACCCGATCTGGGTGCTCTCACTCACGGAGGGACTGTCCGCCCGGCTCGTTCCGCACGAAGTTCCGCTGATCGCCTACTGCGAGGACCACGAAGGCGTCACTCACCGGCTGTTCCCGCTCACCGATCCGCGGCGCATCGGCCAGGTGACCGAAGCCGTCACCGCGACGCCGGTGGTCCTCGCGGACGGGCACCACCGTTTCGAGACTGCGTGCGCGTACCGCGACGAGCGTGTCGCCGCCGGGATCGACGACCCGGGTGCAGGACGGATCATGGCCTTCGCCGCCGAGCTCGCGGACGACGAGCTGTCCGTGCGTCCGATCCATCGGCTCGTGCACGGC
>DASYQJ010000250.1:0-21755 GCA_036005605.1 Acidimicrobiia bacterium | reverse complement strand
GCGACCTCGCCCGCCTTGAGCTTGCTCATCGAGCCTTCGCCGTTCTCGAACGGCTTCTTCGTCGCGCCCATCCACGACGCCCGCCATACGAGCAGCCGCGCGGCGTCGATCTCCATCTTCATGTCGGCGAGCTTGAAGGCGATGCCCTGGTTCTCGATGATCTTGCGGCCGAACGCCTCGCGTTCCTTCGCGTAATCGAGGGCGAACTCGTACGCGGCACGGGCGATGCCGAGCGCCTGCGCGCCGACGATCGGCCGGGTCGTCTCGAACGTGCTCATGGCCGCCTGCACGCGTGAGCTCTTGCCCTCGCGTGCGCGCGCGAGGCGCGCCTCGAGCTTCTCCTCCCCGCCGAGCAGGCATGAGCTCGGGACACGCACGTCGTCGAACAGCACCTCGCCGGTGTGCGAGGCGCGGATACCCATCTTCTTCTCCTTCTTTCCTCCCGTGAGCCCGGGCGTCCCGGGCGGGACGACGAAGGAGGCATGCCCCCGCGATTTGAGGTCGGGGTCGACGCTGGCCACGACCACGTGGACGTTGGGCCGGTCGAGCAGCCCGCCGTTGGTGATGAACGTCTTCTGGCCGTTGATCACCCAGTCATCGCCGTCCTTCTTGGCGGTCGTGCGGAGGCTCGACACGTCGGACCCGGCGCCGGGCTCGGTGACCGCGAACGACGCGAGGTGGATGTCGTCGGGCGTCCCGAAGCACTGCGGCACCCACTCGGCGATCTGCTCGGGCGTCCCGTTGCCGGCGATGCCGGCGGCTCCAAGGGTGCTGCCGAAGATCGCCAGCGAGATCCCGGCGTCGCCCCAGCACATCTCCTCGCTCACGACCGGGAACAGCAGCCCGGTCGGGTCCGAGAAGCACTGCGCCATGAACTCCCACGAGTAGAGGCCGATCTTGGCGGCCTCCTCGATCACGGGCCACGGCGTCTCTTCACGCTCGTCCCACTCGTGACCGGCGGGCCGCACGACCTGCTCGGCGAAGTCGTGCACCCACTTCTGGATCTGCTGCTGATCCTCGTTGAGATCGAGCGAGAACTCGGCCATCGGGCCCTCCTTGCGGCGGCGGTCGCCGATCCGGAAGTTACTGGCTGGTAACCCTGAACTCTAGCCCCTCGCGGAGGCGAGGCCAAACACCGGCCCGATCAGCGCTTCGGTGGCTCCGTACCCGTCCTCTCCTCGCAAATACGAGGGAACCGCGTAGAGTCTCCTGCGTGAGCGAGCTTCGGATCGGGCAAGCCGCCGAGCTGCTCGGGGTGAGCGCCGACACGGTGCGGCGCTGGGCCGACGACGGCCGGCTTCCAACCCGGCGCACCACCGGTGGCCAGCGGATCGTCGACGGCGCGGCGCTCGCCGCGCTGGCCGTCGAGCAGGCGAGGACACCCGAGCCCGGCGCCATCGTGGGCCAGTCGGCGCGCAACCGGTTCACGGGAATCGTGACGCGGGTCGTCAAGGACAAGGTGGCGGCGCAGGTCGAGATCCAGGCCGGTCAGCACCGGGTCGTGTCGCTCATGACGCGCGAAGCCGCCGACGAGCTCGGCCTCGAGCCCGGCGCGCTCGCAGTGGCAGCGGTGAAGGCCACCAACGTCGTCATCGAGGTGCCCGGCGAGTGATGCGGCGCGCGCTCGTCGCCATTGTGGCGTTCGCGATCGTGGCTTTCGGCGCAGCCCCATCCGCGGGAGCGACGGGGAAGAAGCCGTCCGGGGAGATCACAGTGTTCGCGGCCGCCTCGCTGACGGAGTCCTTCACTGCGATCGCGAAGCAGTTCGAGAAGCGTTACCCGGACGTGTCGGTGAAGTTCAACTTCGACTCGTCGTCGAACCTCGCCGCCCAGATCCAGCAAGGCGCGCCGGCAGACGTCTTTGCGTCGGCCGACGAAGCCAACCTCCAGAAGACAGTCGACTCGGGCGACGTCACCGCGAAGCCGGCGGTGTTCGCCGAGAACCGCCTCGAGATCGCGGTCGAGAAGGGCAATCCCAAGAAGGTGAGGGGCCTCACCGATCTCGACCGGTCGGGGCTCGTCGTCGTCCTCTGTGCCGACGCCGTCCCGTGCGGGAAGTACGCCGCCGAGGTGTTCGCCAACGCCGGCGTGAACGTGAGCCCGGCGTCGAAGGAGGAGAACGCCAAGGCGACCCTGAGCAAGGTGTCGCTCGGCGAGGCCGACGCCAGCGTCGTGTACGTCACGGACGTCAAGGCGGCCAAGGGCGACGTCACCGGGGTGAAGATCCCCGACCGGCAGAACGTGATCGCCGCCTACCCGATTGCGGCGGTCAAGGGCTCGGCGAACTCCGCCGCGGCGAAGGCATGGGTGCGGTTCGTCCAGTCGAAGACGGCGCAGAGCACGCTCCGGAGGTTCGGGTTCCTTCCAGCGTGAGGCGGCGGACACGGTCGCGCCCCCCGATCGCGGTCGCGATCCTCGCCGCGCTCGCCGTCGTGTTCTTCACCGTTCCGGTGGTCGGGCTGCTCCAGCGCGCTCCGTGGTCGGAGCTCATCGACGACCTGACCGACCCCGTCGTACGGGACGCACTGCGCCTCTCGCTCGTGTGCTCACTCGGCGCGACTGCGCTCGCGTTCGTGCTGGGTCTCCCGCTCGCCTGGGTCCTCGCCCGCACGCAGGTGCCGGGTCGCCGCGTCGTACGGGCCCTCGTCCTCTTGCCGATGGTGCTGCCGCCGGTCGTCGGCGGCGTCGCCTTGCTCCTCGCGTTCGGCCGGCGCGGGCTCGTCGGCCAGTACCTCGACGACTGGCTCGGCATCCGCCTCCCGTTCACGACGTGGGGCGCGATCCTCGCCGAGGCGTTCGTCGCGATGCCGTTCTTCGTCATCGTCGTCGAGGCAGGGCTCCGATCGCTCGACCGGCGCTACGAGGAAGCGGCCGCCACGCTCGGCGCCCGCGGCTTCACGACCTTCCGGCGGGTCGTGCTCCCATTGATCGCCCCGTCGCTGGTGGCGGGGGCCGCGCTCACGTGGGCGCGGGCGCTCGGCGAGTTCGGGGCGACGATCCTGTTCGCGGGGAACCTCCAGGGCGAGACGCAGACGATGCCGCTGGCGATCTTCGTCGAGCTCCAGACCAACCTGGGCGGCGCCATCGCGCTCAGCCTCGTGCTGCTGGCGGTGTCGGTCGTCGTGCTCGTGTCGCTGCGCGACCGCTGGTTCCCGGCATGAGCCTCGAGGCACGCGTCGGCGTGCGCCTCGGAACGCTCGCGCTGGACGTCGCGATCGAGGCCCGGCCCGGTGAGACGGTGGTGCTGCTCGGACCGAACGGCGCCGGCAAGACGACCGTGTTGCGCGTGATCGCCGGATTGCTCGCCCTCGACGAGGGACACGTCGCCGTCGACGGACACGCGCTCGACGACCCGGCCAAAGGAGTGTGGATCCCGACCGAACGTCGACCCATCAGTTACGTCTTCCAGGATCACGCACTGTTCCCACACCTGAGCGCGCTCGAGAACGTCGCGTTCGGACTGCGCGCCCGTGGTGTTCGCCGACGAGATGCCGCTCGTCGGTCTCGGGAGTGGCTCGATCGCGTGGGCATGGCCGACAACGCGGCGGCTCGCCCGAGTGCCCTCAGCGGAGGCCAAGCGCAGCGAGTGGCGCTCGCCCGGGCGCTGGTGCTGGAGCCACGCGTCCTGTTGCTCGACGAGCCGCTGTCGGCCCTCGATGCGAGCACGCGCGTCGACACGCGCCGGGAGCTGCGCCGCCGCCTCGAGGCCCACGAGGGCGCGCGGGTCGTAGTCACCCACGATCCGGTCGACGCCATGACGCTGGGCGAGCGGGTGGTCGTGCTCGAGGCCGGGCGGGTCGTGCAGGCAGGACGGCTCGCCGAGCTGCGGGAACGGCCGCGCTCCCGCTACGTCGCCGACCTCGTCGGTGTCAATCTCTATCGCGGCACAGCCGACGGACAGCGCATCCGGTTGGCCGACCGCGGCGAGCTGGTCGCAGCGAGCCACGCCCGGGGCGAGGTGTTCGCCGTCGTGCACCCGCGGGCGGTTGCGTTGCACCGCCGCGAGCCGGAGGGGACGCCGCGCAACGTGCTCGCCGGGACGGTGGACCACCTCGACGTCGAGGGCGACCGGGTGCGCGTGATCGTCGCGGGGGCGGTCCCGGTGACGGCCGAGGTCACGCCCGCCGCAGTCGCCGAGCTGGAGCTCACGGCGGGCGCCGCCGTGTGGGCTTCGATCAAGGCGACCGAGATCACCGCCTATCCGGCCTAACCGAGCTAGGTCGTCGGCGTCGCCGAGCTGCCGCCCTTGCGCTCGCGGTTCACGAACTGCTTCGCGCGATCCGGCACCTTCTGCTTGATCTCGTCGGCCTTCTTGGAGTCGAGCTTGCCGTCCTTGACCGCCTGATCGATCGCGCTCGTCGCCTTCTTCACGATCGCGTCGACCACGTCGTCGGCGGACTTGTCGTCCTCCTTCGCCACCTGCGCGATCGACTTGCCCTCCTTCAGCGCCTGCTTCAGGTCGTCCTCGGAGACGCCGATCTCCTTCGCCGCCGCGCTCAGGGCTTCACCGAAGACACGATGACGCCGCCCTTCGCCGCTCCGCTTCGACTTCGTCTCGTTGACGAACCGATTGGCGAGGTCCGGCACCTTCTCCTTGGCCGTCGCGGCGCGGTCGGCGTCGATCTTGCCCCCCGCCGCAGCCTGGTCGATCCGCTGGTTGAGTGCAGCGACAACTGCGTTCACGACGCCGGCAGGGTCGACATTGTGCTCGCCGGCCACCGCGGCGACGGTCTTGCCGCCCCGAATCTGCGTTGCCAACTCTTCCGGCGAGACGCCGATCGTGGTGGCCGCGGTCTGGAGCGCGAGCCGCGCGCCGTGTCCGCGTCGACCTTGTTGCGCCGCGCCGCCACCGGACGCGCCCGAGCTTCCGGAGCCGTCTGGTTGCGCCGCCCACGCCGTGCTCCCGCCGGCGGCGAGCACACCGGCGACCATGACCGCTGCAACGAGCTTCTTCATCGTGTTCCCTTCGTGTGCGAGCCCGTTCATCAAACACGACGAGCATGAGCGGACTGTGAGGCGAGCGCGAACGCGGAGCCAGCGCCGCGGCTGCGTGCGGAGGTGCCGGGATTTCGCGACCCGCGGCGCGTAGCCTGGTCACGTGGCCCAGGGGCAGGACCGGGCCGCGGACGAGTTCGAGATGCGGGTCCCCGCGCAGGCGCGGGAGCTGCACAGCGTCCGTCAGGCCCTGGCGAGGTGGCTCGACGGGCAGGGCGCGCCGCCCGAGGTCGGGGCGGAGGTCGCGCTGGCCGTCCACGAGGCGGCGGCAAACGCGGTCGAGCACGCGTATCCGCGCGGCGCCGGTGAGCTCATCGTTCGGGCCCGGCACGACGACGGCCGGTTCGTCGTGGTCGTCGAGGACGAAGGCGAGTGGCGGCCGCCGAGCCGCACCGACCAGCGCGGGCGTGGGCTGGCGCTGATGCACGGCCTCATGGACGACGTCGAGATCGTCCCCTCCGGGCCCGGGTCCGGCACCCGAGTGACCTTGCGCCGGCGGGTCGCCGCCGGCTGACGCTCCTGCCTGGCGCCGTCGCAAGCTCCGGCTCCGCGTCAGCGCCCGCCCCCGCGGCGGGCCACCATGGTGGGGTGAGCAAGCGCCTCGATCGGTACCGGCAGAAGCGGGACTTCGAAGCGACACCGGAGCCCGCCGGCGGCCCCGACGACGGAGAGCCGGGCGGACGGTTCGTGATCCAAGAGCACCACGCGCGGAGCATGCACTGGGACCTTCGCCTCGAGCATGACGGGGTGCTGCTGTCGTGGGCCGTTCCGCGCGGCATCCCACCCGACCCGAAGCGCAACAACCTGGCGGTCCACACCGAGGACCACCCGCTCGAGTACCTCGAGTTCGAAGGTGACATCCCGCGAGGCGAGTACGGCGGCGGGAGCATGCGCATCTGGGATCGCGGCCGCTACGAAGCGCACAAGATGAACGACGACGAAGTGATCGTCACGCTCCACGGCGATCGCGTC
The DNA here is from genome assembly GCA_036005605.1 of Acidimicrobiia bacterium. GTDB lineage: Bacteria > Actinomycetota > Acidimicrobiia > IMCC26256 > JACDBD01 > JALZAA01. The sequence goes on along the minus strand of DASYQJ010000250.1, from coordinate 15,788 downwards.
CGCGGCCGGTACGCACTGTTCCAGACCGACGGCGACAACTGGATGATCCACCGCATGGACCCGCCCGAGGATCCGGATCGCGAGCCCATGCCCAAGCACATAGAGCCGATGCTCGCGACCCTGTCGAAGAGTCTCCCTCATGACGAGGACAACTACGGGTTCGAGGTGAAGTGGGACGGCGTGCGTTCGATCGCGTACGTGGACGGCGGACGGGCGCGCTTCGAGAGCCGACGCGGTGGCGACATCACGTCGCGCTATCCGGAGTTGCGCGGGCTCGGTCCCGCGCTCGGCTCGACCGCAGCCGTGCTCGACGGCGAGATCGTCGCGTTCGAGGGCGAGCGCCCGAGCTTCGAGCGGCTGCAGCGCCGCATGCATGTCTCCAACGAACGGGCGGTGCGGCGGCTGATGGGCGAGGTTCCCGTCGTCTACGTGATCTTTGATCTCCTCTGGTTGGAGGGACACTCGACGCTCGCGCTCCCCTACCGCGAGCGTAGGAAGCTCCTCGACGAGCTCGAGCCACAGGGGCCGTCGTGGCAGACGCCCGCCGCGCACGAAGGGGGCGGCACCGAGCTGCTCGACGCGACGAAGCGACTCGGGCTCGAAGGTGTCGTCGCCAAGCGACTCGACAGCGTGTACGAGGCCGGTCGTCGCTCTCGCGCGTGGCTGAAGGTGAAGAACCACAACAGCCAGGAGTTCGTAATCGGCGGCTGGGCCCCGGGGAAGGGAGCGCGCAGCTCCAGCCTCGGCGCGCTCCTCATCGGCTATCACGAGTCGACCGAGCCCGACGAGCGCTTGCGTTACGCGGGACGCGTGGGCACCGGCCTCACGGACAACGAGTTGCGGCGGCTCGTCGGGCTCCTCGAGCCGTTGCGCCGGGAGACGAGCCCGTTCGCGACCGCGCCGCGGGTGAAGGACGCGGTGTTCGTCGAGCCCGAGCTCGTCGCCGAGGTGGAGTTCACGGAGTGGACGAGCGCCGGAGCCGTCCGCGCGCCTGTTTATCTCGGCCTCCGTGACGACCGCGACCCGCGCGACGTCGTGCGGGAGGACGCGGTGCGCGCCGGCTGAACTCGTGGCGCCTACTCGCTAGAGCGCTAGAGGTTGAGCACCATCTCCGTCGGGTCCTCCGGGTTCACGAAGCAGACGAGCTCCTTGCCCGGCTTCAGCGCGTTGAAGACGAACGGCGCCATCGACTCCTGGTGCGTCACCGGCCAGTCCGGACGCCCGTCGACGTGCACCATCAGCTCGATCTCGACCACCGGGTTCATCCCCACGCGCCCGCCGGTGTCGCGGTACTGGTGGATCGTGGCCGTGCCTTTGAGCCCCGTCGACCGGAGCCGTCCCACGTCGCCCTGGTTCGCCATGTTCTTCATGAACGAGGCTGCGTTCGCGGTGCCCTGAGCCATGTCGCGGGTGGTGGGCATCTTTGGCATGTCCCGGAAGATCTGGCCCCAGGACTTGTCGCTGCCGTCGTCCTTGGGCTTCTTCTCGGCCTTGTCCTTCTTGAACAGTCCCACGGCACCTGCTCCCTTTTCTCGAGGGGACGCTTGTTCTGCTCATGAAACCGCGGGCTCCCGGCGCGGCGCCTGAGTAGCCGCTACTCAACTGCGGCGGCGCGAAATGAGTAGGCGTTACTCAGGCAGCCGGGCACCCGTCCAGGCACCCTGGAGTCGATGGCGGGGGTACCGCCCCCACGACGACGAGGAGGCAACCCCGTGGGATTCTTCAAGGACATCAAGAGCACCCTCGGCAGCGCGACCGAAGCCGCCAAGGCCAGCAAGCAGATGGGGAACGAGATCTCCGGCATCCAGTCCGGCGAGCTCGGTTACGACCCCAACGATCCCGGCTTCGCGCCCATCGAGGGCGTCGACTGCGACACCTACGCCCGGATCATGGGCGGCCTGGGCAAGAACCAGATCATGGGCCCGGAGAACGTCGAGGAGTACGTGACCTCGAACGGCGTGCCGCCGGGCCGGTGGGGCGACATCTCGATCGGCTGGACGCAGCGGATGCAGCAGTACCAGCACGTCGCCAACCGCATCGGCACCCTCATGTCGCAGGCGTCGCTGTAGCCGGTTCGACGCAGACCGACCGATTCGAGCTCAGGACGAGGAGGAAACGACCGTGGGCTTCTTCAAGGACATCAAGAGCACCCTCGGCAGCGCCACCGAGGCCGCCAAGAACGCGCCGGCGGCGAAGCAGGCCGCCGAGGATCGGGCGACCGAGGCGCAGGCGGGGCTCGTCGACGGCACCCAGGACCCCAACGACCCGGGGTTCGAGCCCGTCGAGGGCGTCACGCTCGACCAGTACGCCAAGCTCTGCAAGTCGGTGGCCGGCGCCGGCCTCAAGGACGAGGCCGAGGTCGACCAGTGGGCCCAGCAGCAAGGGCTCCAGACCGGACAGTTCAAGCGGGTCAGTGACGAGTTCACCAAGCGGATGGGCACCAACCGGGCGCTGACGAACCGGTTCGGGATGCTGTACGCGCAAGGCTGAATCCGAAGCACTCCACAGACTCGTAGGAAGAGGTGGGCGCCGGCGGCAGGGCCAGCGCCCACCTTCTGTGGGCAGTTCCCGGCGGAGAGACTTCCCAAATGGTGACTTCGGGGCCAAAATGGCCGATGGTGGCAAGCGTGCAGCGGTTCGACGTGCGCCTCCAGCAGCTGCTCGACGCGATGCTCAGCATCGGCTCAGACCTGAGCCTCCCGGCGGTCCTGCAGAGGATCATCGAGTCGGCCTGCAAGCTGGTAGACGCGAGGTACGGCGCCTTGGGCGTCGTGGACGAGCACGGCCAGCTGACCGATCTCGCCACGAGCGGCATCGACGAGTCGACCCACGAGGCCGTGGGACGTCTCCCGGAGTTCGCGGGCATCCTCGGTGTCCTCCTCAGGGACCCGAAGCCGGTGCGGTTGCGCGATGTGAGCGAGCACCCGCTCGCGCAGGGATTCCCTCCCGGACACCCGGAGATGTCGTCGTTCCTCGGAGTGCCGATCCGGGGCAAGGAAGCCATCGGGAGCCTGTACCTCGCCGACAAGCAGAGCGGCGACCAGTTCAGCGAGGAGGACGAGCGACTCGCCGTGACGTTGGCGGCGGCGTCGGGCGTCGCCATTGACAACGCCCGTCTGCAATCGAGCCTCGAGCATGTGGCCGTGCTCCAGGACCGGGAGCGCATCGCCCGCGAGCTCCACGACAAGGTCATCCAACGGTTGTTCGCGGCCGGCATGACCCTGCAGACGACGCTGCCGATCGCCGCTCGAACCGAGGTCGCCAGCCGCATCACGCAGGCCGTGGAAGAGATCGACGAGACGATCCGCGACATCCGTCGCACGATCTTCGCCCTCGAGACCCGATCGCGGCGCGGCGTGCGCGTCGACATCTTCGCCCACGTCGACGCGGCGCGTGAGGTGCTCGGGTTCACACCCGAGCTTCGCCTCGAAGGTCCTATCGACTCGGCCGTCCCCGAGACGATCGCCGATCACCTCCTGGCCACCCTGTACGAGGCGCTGTCGAACGTTGCCCAGCACGCGGGCGCGTCAAAGGTCGATGTCGCCGTCGAGGCGGGCGACGAGCTCCTGCTCGAGGTGGCCGACGACGGCGCCGGGCTGCCCGACCGGATCGAGCCCGGTCAGGGGTTGCGCAACATGGAACGACGGGCGCTGGAGCTCGGTGGGAATGCCACGGTGCGGCCGCGTGAGGGCGCCGGCACCGTGGTCGAGTGGCGCGTGCCTCTCAGCTGATCCCGCGCCGATTCTCTGCTTGCGGTTTCGCTACCGGGGGCTGCTCATCAGGTGGATGTCCGCCCCGCCCCGTTCGAGGGTCGCGGCAACGGCGGTGATGAACCGGTGCACGCACGCTTCGACGAACCGCTGCCCGCTGAGCGCGTCCCGACGACTCGCACCGTTTGAGGGCATCTCGTACGTGCCACTGAAGCCCAGGTGCGAACCCCCGCGCGGTACCGGCTCGAGGCGGAGGTCGGCGTCGAGGATCGTGAACGGGCCGGTCTCGGTCTCCCAATGCAACGGTGCGATCAAGGCGTGCTCGACGGACCGAGGTTCGCCGAACTCGACCGCGACGAGCTCGTCCGGTGCGACGGCGACCGCGGCCACCTCGGCCAGCCACGACGCCCGGCCGGCGACGAGCACCATGCCGGCCTGTTCGAAGCGCTCTGCGACGGGGACAAAATCCTGCACGAGCGGCATGCGGCGAAGGTAGGGAGGGGCCACTGCTCGGAACAGGGCCGAAGGTCACCCTTTTCGCGCCGGCGCCCACGCACGGTGACCGTGCGGGTCATGATGGGGGTCCGATGCCCTTCCGCGATCGGCGTGAGGCAGGCAGGCGGCTGGCCGAGCGGCTCTCGGGCCTGCGGGCCTCGTCGCCGCTCGTCCTCGGCCTCCCGCGCGGCGGCGTCCCGGTCGCTTTCGAGGTGGCGGATGCCCTGGGAGCTCCGCTCGACGTCCTCGTCGTCCGCAAGCTCGGGGTCCCGTTCCAGCCCGAGCTGGGCATGGGCGCCGTCGGGGAGGACGGCGTGCGGGTCCTCAACCGGGACGTCCTTCGCCAGGCCGGCGTCACCGAGTCCCAGCTGGCGGAGGTCGAGGCGCGCGAACGCGCCGCGGTCGAGGAGCGGGCGGTGCGGCTGCGGCGCGGCCGCCCAGCCATTCCTCTCGAGGGCCGGACGGCGGTGATCGTCGACGACGGGCTCGCCACCGGCGGCACGGCGCGAGCAGCCGTACACGTGGCCCGGGCACGCGGCGCCGACCGGGTGATTCTGGCAGTGCCCGTCGCGCCGCCGGAAACTGTGGCCGCGCTGCGCCGCGACGCCGACGACGTCGTCGCGGTGGAGACCCCGGAGCCGTTCTTCGCCATCGGCGGCTGGTACGCCGACTTCTCCCCCACGTCCGACGAAGAGGTCATCGAACTGCTGACTGTCGCCGGAGCCGACCGGGAGGCCGGCGGCGCAGTCAGCGCAGCTGACAAGGAGATCGACAAGGAAGTCGTGATCCCGGCCGAGCGCGGGCAGCTCCCGGGTCGGCTCACGATCCCGTCCGGTGCGACCGGGCTCGTCGTGTTCGCGCACGGCAGCGGCAGCGGCCGGCACAGTCCCCGCAACCAAGCCGTGGCCCGGGCGCTGAACGACGCCGGCCTCGGCACGTTGCTGTTCGACCTCCTCTCGCCCGAGGAGGAAGCCGACCGCGCCAACGTGTTCGACATCCCGCTCCTTGCCGGACGCCTCGGTGCCGCGACCGCCTGGCTGCGCGACGAGGAAGAAGCTCGCGCGCTTCCGGTCGGATTCTTCGGCGCCAGCACCGGAGCGGGCGCGGCCTTGTGGGCGGCGGCGGAGCCCGACTCGCCGGTGCGGGCGATCGTGTCTCGTGGCGGCCGGCCCGACCTCGCTCGTGCCCGCCTCGACGCGGTCCGCGCGCCCACGCTCCTGATCGTCGGCGGACGCGACGAGGCCGTCCTCGAGATGAACCGCGACGCGGCTCGCCATCTGACGTGCGAGCACCGGATCGAGGTCGTCCCCGGAGCGACGCACCTCTTCGAGGAACCCGGCGCGCTCGCGGCCGTCGCCGACCTCGCCACTCGCTGGTTCCTCGAACACCTTGCCGGAACCCGCACCTGAACCGGCGATGGAGATCCTGCGGCTGGACACGGTGGACGCGTTCGTCGTGTTCGATCTCGATGACGCGCCGCACACGGCCGGGGGGACGCGCCTGGCGCCCGACGTGTCGGAGCGGGAGGGCGCGCTTCTCGCTCGCGCGATGACCTACAAGTTCGCCGTGCTCGGCCGCCCCATCGGAGGCGCCAAGGGACTCGTCCGATCGGATGCCGAAGGGCGGGCGGCCGCCATGGCACGCTACTGCGAGGAGATCCGCCCACTCGTCACGTCGCGCCGCTTCCTGACCGGTCCCGACCTGGGGACCTACGAAGCCGATTTCGCACCTTTGCGCGCGTCGGATTGGGAACCGCACGTCCTCAACTCGACTGTCGACGGCGTCGCGTTCGAGGACGTGCTCACCGGCTTCGGCGTCGTCGTTGCAGCCGACGCCGCCGTCGGCGGGCTCGACGACCGCACGGTCGCCGTCGAGGGTTTCGGGAAGGTCGGCGCCGGGGTCGCCCGAGAGGTCGTAAACCGAGGAGGACGCGTCGTCGCGGTCTCGACGCTCGCCGGGTGCGTCGCCGACCCCGAAGGCCTCGATATCGACCAGCTGTGGGAAGCGCGCGCCGCCCACGGCGACGGACTCGTCACCGAGGTCGGCCGAGCGTGCCTCCCCCGCGACGCGCTCTTCGAGATCGACGCCGACGTGCTCGTCCCCGGGGCGCGCGTCGGTGTGATCGAGGAGCAACGTGCCGCCGGCCTCGGCGCACGCGCCGTCGTGCCCGCAGCGAACGTGCCGTACACCGCCGGTGGCCTTCGGGTTCTCGCAGACCGCGTCATCGCCGCGCACGCCGACTTCGTGTGCAATGCGGCCGCCGTCGTTGGATACACCTCACCGGCGAGCGCGTCGCGGACGCAGGTTCTCGAGCGCGTCGAGCGAACGATCGTCGACCTCGTGCGCGTGTCGAGCGACGACGGGCGGGGACCGTTCGCGGGCGCGTGCGCCCTCGCCGAGGAGTTCCTCCGCACCTGGCGCCCGCCGGACGAGTCGCCGCCGGGACCGCCGCTGGCGTAGTGGGCACAGACCTGGGGAAGACTGGGGCCGAGCGGCGCGTTTCCTATCGCGAAGTCGCGAGTCCTCGCCGACCACGGAGGCGCAGATGCCTGACCCACGCCCACGAGACGGAGTGCGCGTCGAAGACGGGCCGAAGCGGGTCCGGACCTACCTGGGCGGCGAGCTCATCGCCGACACGCTCCAGCCGAAGCTGGTCTGGGAGATCCCGTATTACCCCGCCTACTACTTCCCGCGCGACGACGTCCGCATGGAGCTCCTCACGCCGAGCGGTAGCGGACGTCACTCGACGAGTCGGGGAGACGCCAACGACTTCACGGTCAAGGGCGGCAACCGGGAGGCCGAGCACGCCGCGTGGCACTACCCCGAGTCGCCCGTCGAAGAGCTCCGCGGCCTCATCCGCTTCGACTGGGACGCCATGGACGGCTGGTTCGAGGAGGACGAGGAGGTCTTCGTCCACCCGCACGACCCCTACTCACGCATCGACATCCTGCACAGCTCGCGCCACGTGCAAGTCGAAGTGAACGGCGTCACGGTGGCGGGCACCCACCAGCCGACGCTCCTGTTCGAGACCGGCCTCCCGACGCGCTACTACTTCCCCAAGCTCGACGTCCGGCTCGACCTGCTGACACCGACGGACACGAGGAGCGGATGCGCCTACAAGGGCTTCGCCCGCTACTGGTCGGTCGAGGCGGGGGGCGAGACCTTCGAGGACCTTGCGTGGTCGTACCCGACCCCGTTCCCCGAGAACGTCAAGATCGCCGGCCTCGTCGCGTTCTTCAACGAGAAGGTCGACCTCATCATCGACGGCGAGCGCCAGCAGCGCCCCCAGACCCACTTCTCGTAGGTCGGGCTCGCTATTCGGACCCGGTGCGCGGCGATGCGCCGTTTGCGGCGAGTGTCGACGCGACCGACTCCGGGATGGTGATCACCCAGTTGGTGCGCTCCAGGTCGGCCCGGCGCACCACGAAGGTGCCGCCATCGGTGCGCGCGCTCGTCACGTGCACGACCCACCGGTCGCCCTGATCGACAACCGACGCGAACGCGTGGCGTTCGCCGGACGAGACGGGTCCGAGCGTCAGCAGGCTGTCGCCGTCGCCTCCGGCGACCGCGATCTCGACGGGGTACGGCGTCGGGTTGTCGATCACGACCCGGCTCATCACGTCGGGCCCCTCGAGCGCCTGCGCCCCGCCGAAGACCAGCGCCAACGCGACGATCCCTCCGACCACGACGGCGGCGACGTTGCGTCCCAGCCGGGTCGGAGCTGCCTGCGGAGGCGCGGGAGACAGTACGGGGCTCATGGGGCGAACCCGCAGGATACCCGGCGTCTACCCCCGGTCGGCCACGCGGCAGCCGCCGCCCTTGCACTTCTGCAGGGCCGACAGCTGCTTGGCGAGGCTCTGGACGAGCTTCGGATCGGCCGTGGACACGACGTTGTGGAGCTGTTCCGGGTCGGCGCGCAGGTCGTAGAGCTGACGTTCTCCCGTGACGTACTCGACGTAGGTGTAGCGATCGGTCCGTACGGCGGCGTAGGTCGGGGGCGGACCACCCCTCCGTCCGGCGCGCCGACCGCCGCCGCCGGTGAACTGCTCGACGAGCACGTCTTTCCGGGCGTCAGCGCCCGACTTGCCGCGGAACGCCGATTCCAGCGAGCGACCGTCGACGAAGTCCGGCACCTTTCCCTTGCCGAGCTTGGCGAACGTGGGCGCGAGGTCGACGTTGGCCGCGAAGTCGTCGACCTTCTTGCCTGCCGGAACGCCCGGGCCGCGCACGACGAGCGGAACATGGATGTCCTCGTCGAACGCGGTGATCTTCCCTTGTGGCAGGCGATGCTGCCCGAGGTGGAACCCGTTGTCGGAGGTCAAGACGATGTAGGTGTTGTCGAGCTGACCGGTCTGCTTGAGTGTGTCGACCACGTGCTCGACCATGTCGTCGACTGCGAGCATGCTCTGGAGCTGCTTGCGATACAGCGCGTCGATGGAGCCGATCTGCTGGTCGTTGAGCAGCGGCCGGTCGCGCAGCCACTGCGGCTCGGCGCTCACGTCGGCCTGGTTGAACGACGCGGTGCGCGGCGCCTGCACACCTGGGAATGCGTCGGCGTACCTCGGCGCCGGCGTCGCCGGAGCGTGGGGAACGAACGGCGCCACGTAGAGGAAGAACGGCTTGTCCCCGCTCTGCTGGATGAACTCCCCCGACTTCTGGGACAGAACGTCGGTCAGGTAGTCCTGCGGGGTCGCGCCGTGTGGAACGAGCGTGCCGTTCTCGTTCAGCTGGTAGTTGTATTCCGAGTACCCGCCGTTGCGGACCGGGCTCGCCCACACGTCCCATCCGGGCGGGACGAATGCGGCGTCGGCGCCGTTCGGATACCCGTTCAGATACTTGCCGAGCAGGCCGGTGCGGTAGCCGGCGTCGTGCATCCAGGTCGCGATCGTCGACTTCTCGTCGCCGTTGGTGTGGAACTTCTCGAACCCGCCCAGCGGCGGCTTGTTGCTCCGTACGTCGTGGTTGTGGACGTACTGGCCGCGCAGGAGCGACGAGCGCGACGGGCAGCACAGCGAGTCGGTCACGAAGTAGTTCGAGAACGTGGTGCCCTGTTCGACGAGCAGCGAGTTGACTTTCGGGTAACGGGATGGGTCCAGGTAGAGCGTCTGATCGAGGTCGTCGGTGAGGATGAGCACGATGTTCGGCTTCTTGCCCGACGATCCTCGCTGCGCCGGTTCCGACGACGACGCGCCGGCCGCCGGGGTCAGCGACGCGAACGCGACCAGCACGCCCAGCGGGATGACGACGAACCGCGCCCGAAAAAGCTGCTTGCTCACAGGAACAACTGTTGCCGGGGTCGGTGAGCGAAGAGTCAGCCTCGCATCAAGAGGCCGTGAAGTGCTCGATGAGCGCGCGGGCGTAGTAGTCCTCCCACGGACCCGCAGGCTTTTGCTCGGTGTAGTCCTTGTCGAGCCGGACGAGCATGTACACGAGCTCGCTGCGGACCGGCGTCGTGCCAAGCAGATCCGGTAGCTCAGACAGGCGGATAAGCCAGTCCGCATACCACGACGCCCAGTCGTCGTCGGCGCCGTCGACGATCCGGTACACGCGGTGGTGCGTCTCGCCCGCCTCGTGCAGGAGCTCGCTGATCTTCGTTGCCGTGTCGGCCATTGCTATCCCCGTCTCGCCGCGTGCGGGCAACCCTAGACTTCGTTCGCCGTGCCGGAGCACGTCTCGTTCGGAAGCCTGGCCATCGTCATGGCCGTCGCGTTCGTGACGCCGCTCGCGCTCGGGCTCGTCCCTCGCCTGCAGATCCCCGCCGTCGTCGTCGAGATCGTCCTCGGTATCGTCATCGGCCCCGACGTGCTCGGATGGGCGTCGGCCGACGAGCCCGTGCGGATTCTGTCCATCGTCGGCCTCGCGTTCCTCCTCTTCCTCGCGGGCCTCGAGATCGACTTCGACCAGTTGCGCGGTCGGCTCCTGAGGATCGCCGGCGCCGGCTTCGCGGTGTCGCTGGTGCTCGCGCTCGTCGCGGGGCTCGCGCTCGACGCCGCGGGCCTCGTCAAGTCGCCGCTGCTCGCGGCGGTGATCCTCACGTCCACGTCGCTCGGGCTCGTGATCCCGGTGCTGAAGGAAGGCGGACACAGCGAGTCGCAGCTGGGCCAACTCGTGTTCGCGGGCGCGTCGATCGGCGACTTCGCCGCCGTCATCCTCCTCTCGTTGCTCTTCTCCCGAGACTCCACGGATCTGAGCTCGAGGCTCGTGCTCCTGATCGGATTCCTCGTCTTTGTGGTCGTGTTGTGCGTGACGCTGACGCGCCGCACGCGGTCGATGGCAATCTCGAAGCTGCTCCTGCGCCTGCAGGACTCAACGGCGCAGATCCGCGTCCGCGGCGCGATGTTGCTGCTGATACTGCTGGTGGTCGCCGCCGAGCAGTTCGGTCTGGAGGCGATTCTCGGCGCGTTCGTGGCCGGCGCCGTGCTCGGCATCGTCGACCGGGACGCCACCAGGACCCATCCCCAGTTCCGTCTGAAGCTCGATGCGATCGGCTACGGCTTCCTCATCCCGGTGTTCTTCGTGACGAGCGGCATCACGTTCGACCTCTCGGCGCTAGTCGACGAGCCGTCGACCCTCGCGAGGGTGCCGATCTTCCTCGCCGCGCTGCTCTTCGTCCGCGCGCTCCCCGCCGTCGTGTACCGGCCATTGGTGGGCACTCGCAGCGCGGTAGCGGCGGGCCTCCTCCAAGCGACGTCACTCCCATTCATCGTGGCCGCGACCCAGATCGGCATCGCGCTCGGGACCGTGACGCCGGCCACCGCCGCCGCGTTCGTCGCGGCCGGTCTCCTCTCGGCGCTCTTGTTCCCCGCCACCGCGCTCGGTCTCCTTCGCCGATGCGAAGTCACGGAGCCCACACTGGCGCCACCCGTCCCGCCCGAAGCGACGACGCCGGAGTGACGACCCCGAAGCTGACGACCGACGCGCACCGCATTCTGTGGGCGCAAGCTCTGCGCGCGTTCGCATACGGGTTCGGCGCCGTCCTCCTCGGGTCGACACTCGACCGGGAGGGCTTCTCGTCCGGTGAGGTCGGCTTCGTGCTGGCGGCGGTGGTTGCCGGCACCGTGCTGTCGTCACTTGCGGTCGGTTGGTGGGGCGACCGCGTCGGCCGCCGGCGGTCGTACATCGTGCTCTACCTGGCCCTTGCTCTCACAGGGGCAGTCTTCGCGTTCTCCGACCAGGTGTGGGTGTTGAGCGCGGTGGCGCTCACGGGCGCGCTGTCGACCGAGGTGGTCGAGTCGGGAGCGTTCACCTCACTCGAGCAGGCCATGCTCGCGACGGAGCTCACCGGACGGACGCGCCTCCGCGGCTTCGGCACCTACAACGCCGTCGCGACCGCGGCCGGCTCGGTGGGCGCCCTTGCGGCCGGCGGTCCCGAGCTCCTCCGCCGCGTCTGGTCGGGAGCGCCGGTGGACCAGCGGTTCTTCCTCATCTTCGTGCCGGTCGCGTTCGCCGGCGCCGCCGTCGCGTGCACGCTCTCGCATCGAGTTGAGGCCGAGCCCCGGTCGCCCGAAGAGCCGGCGAGCCGCCGGTTGCAAAGGTCGCGGCCGACGGTCCTGCGTCTCGCGGGACTGTTCGCGCTCGACAGCTTCGGCGGGGGCTTCGTCGTGCAGTCCTTCATCGCGTACTGGCTCGCGGCGGAGTTCGACGCGTCGATCGGGGTGCTCGGCGTGGTGTTCTTCGTGGTCGGGCTCCTCCAGACGGCGTCGTTCCTGGCCGCGCCACGACTGGCCGAGCGTTTCGGGATCCTTCGCACGATGGTGTTCACACACCTGCCCTCCAACGTGCTCCTCGCCGTGATCCCACTCGCTCCGAACCTGCCCGCCGCCATTGCGCTGCTGCTGGCCCGGGTCGCGCTCGCACAGATGGACGTGCCCACCCGCCAGGCCTACGTGATGGCGCTCGTGGATCCCGACGAGCGCACCGCGGCGGCGGCGGTGACCAACACCGCACGCTACGCGGTGCGGCCGGTGGGTCCTGCGCTGGCCGGCGTGAGCCAATCGATCGCGTTCGGTCTCCCGTTCCTGCTCGCCGGCGGTATCAAGAGTTTGTACGACCTACTGCTCTGGCGCTGGTTCCGCACTGTGCCGATTCCCGACGAACCAGCGAGCAGCCGCGCCCCGAAATAGGGTTCGCACATGCCGCGCCCCGAGGTCTGGACCACGGGCATCGCATGGCCGGGGGCGGTCGAGAGGGCTGCAACGCGCGCTGAAGCGGCGAGCTTCGACGGGCTCGCCGTCGTGGACTCGCAGAACCTGGCCGGCGATCCGTGGGTGGGTCTCGCGCTCGCGGCACGGGAGACCGAGCACCTCCGGCTTGGCACCGCGGTGACGAACCCGGTGACGCGACACCCTGCGGTCACCGCCGCCGCTGCCGTCACGCTGCAGGTCGCGTCGGCGGGCCGGTTCGTCCTCGGGATCGGACGGGGCGACTCCGCGCTCGCGCACCTGGGACGAGCACCGGCGTCCGTCCCGACCTTCGAGCGCTCCCTCACCGTGCTCCAGGCATACCTCCGCGGCGACGAGATCGCCTTCGACGACCTCGGCTTCCACGAAAGCGTCGCGCCTCCGGTCGACACGCTCGGGCTCGCCGACGCCCCCACGGCGAGCCGCCTGCACTTCCTGCCACCGGATTTGCCGAAGGTGCCGGTCGAGGTGGCGGCCACCGGACCGCGTGTCCTCGCGGCCGCGGCCCGCCACGCCGACCGGGTGCTGCTCGCGCTGGGCGCCGATCCCGACCGGGTGCGCTGGGGCATCGAAACCGTCCGCGCCGCCGGCGCGACATCGGTCGGCTCGTTCGTGAACGTGGTTGCGCACCCCGACGTCGACGTGGCGCGCGAGCTAGCCAGCGGTGGCGTCGCGACCTTCGCCCGCTTCTCGGTCATGCACGGCACCGTGAGCGGGCCGGTCGACCCGAACGAGCGCGACACCTTCTCGGCGGTGCACGACGCGTACGACATGACCCGCCACACCCAGGTCGGCTCGCCGCAGGCGGACACGCTCACGCCCGAGTTCATCGACCGCTTCGGCATCGTCGGCACGTCGGACCAGTGCGCGCAGCGGCTCGCCGAGCTCGTCGACCTGGGGCTCGACAAGCTGATCGTCACCGGGCCCACGCTCGGCGCCGACCCGGCCGAGGCGCGCGCGGCCCTCCAGCGGTTCGCGTCCGAGGTACTGCCGGCGCTCCGCTGATCGGCTGATTGGCGCCGTCGCAAGCTCCGGCTCTGCGGCGACGGTCGGCAAAGCCGCCGTCGCCGCGCGCCTGAGCGCACGTCAATCGGCCAGCGCGTACGCTCTGAATCGTGGACTTTCCCGTGATCTCCGCCGATTCGCACATCACCGAGCCGCCCGACACCTACGTCGACCGCATCGACCCCAAGTGGCGCGATCAGGCTCCGCACCTCGAGTTCATGGGCGACGACGTCGGCGACCTCTTCGTGATCCCGGGGATGAAGACGCCCGTCCCGATGGGGCTAGTGGCGGCGGCGGGCAAGCCGGCGGAGGAGATCCGCATCACCGGCGTGCGGTTCGAGAGCCTGCACCGCGGTGGATGGGACCCCGATGCGCGACTCGCCGACCAGCAGCGCGACGGCGTCGCCGCCGAGGTGCTCTACCCCACCGTCGGCATGCAGCTCTGCAACCACAAGGACTTCGACTACAAGCGGGCCTGCTTCCAGGCGTACAACCGCTGGATCGCCGAGTATTCGTCGCGCCACCCCGACCGGCTGCTCGGCTGCGGGCAAACCGCGATGCGGTCGCCGGAGGAGGGCATCGAGGATCTCAAGTCGATTGCCGCGCTCGGCCTGCGCGGCGTGATGATGCCCGGCAACCCCGCCGTCGAGGACTACGACTCCGCGGTGTACGACGCGTTCTGGGAGACGGCGGTCGAGCTCGGGCTGCCGCTGTCGTTCCACATCCTGACCACGCGCGATACGACACCGACGCGCGGCCCGCGCATGAACATGTTCCTGTCGGTGGTGCGGGGATGCCAGGACATCATGGGCACGCTCGTCCTCGGCGGCGTCTTCGAGCGTCACCCGAGCTTGAAGGTCGTTTGCGTCGAAGCCGACGCGGGCTGGGTGCCGCACTACATGTACCGGCTCGATCACGCGTACAAGCGCCACCGGTACTGGCTGCCGGCGGGACAGGAGCTCTCGCGCCTGCCATCCGAGTATTTCGCCGAGAACATCTACGTGACGTTCCAGGACGACTGGGTCGCGTTCAAGACCGCCGACCTGTTGAACTGGCACCGGCTCATGTGGGCGAACGACTTCCCCCACAGCGATTCCACGTGGCCGTGGTCACAGGAGATGCTTGCGGAGCACTCGGGGGCCCTGTCGGACGAGCAACGCCGGGCGATCCTCTCGGAGAACGCCGCCTCGCTCTACGGGATCCACGCCGCCGCGCTCGTGGCCTGAATGTCGCCGCGGGCGTAGTCGCGCGCTCACGAGATTGAACCGCGGGCAGGTCAGGGCGTCGTGGTGCTCGGCGTGGTCGTAGGCGCAGTGGTGGACGGCACCGACGTGGTCGTGGACGGTGGCGCAGAACCCGCGTTCCCAGTCCGCGGCATCGGCGGCGGAGACGATTGCGGTGCGGGCGCTTGATAGCTCCCGATGGCGCCGACGAGCGCGCTGGACGGGGGCGCGGGAGCGGAGGTCGGAGCCTTCGCGGTCGACGATGCCGGTGGGCCGGGTGCGCTTATCGCGGGAGCCGGCTGCGTCGGCTTCGTCTTGGAGCTCGACGCGCTGTCCGAACCGCGTGTGAGAGCCGTCATGCCGGCAAACCCGAGAGCGAACGCAAGCAGACACGCGCCGACAAGCGCCACGCGCCGGGCGCGCGACCGGCCGCCGGGCTCGTCCCCGGCGACCTGGCCGCCACCCTCCCCCTCGACAACCGGCGGAGTGTGCTCGTCCGGTGTGAACGCTTCACGGACGGCTGCGGTTGCGGGGGAAACGGGCACGCTTCCAGCGTTCCGCAACCCCCGCGTCCGCTAAACGCGGCGCCCTCAGCGCCCGACGGCGTTTTCGAGCTGCCGCTTGGTCATCTTGGAGCGGCCCTTGACGTTCTTCTGGCGGGCTTCCTCGTAGAGCTGGTCCCGGGTCCGGCCGCCGGGGCCCCGGTGTGACCGCATCCCGCCGCGGCGTCCGGACGAGATGTCGTCGGTCGACGTGCGGCTGGCCCGCTTCGCCTCACCACTGCGTGCCCGCTCCTTGTTGACGGTCCGGGCCGCGATCTCCTCGGCTTCATCCTCGGGACGGCACCGCTCCTCGAGGCCCTCCTTGACGTGCTCGTACTGCCGCTCTCGCTTGGAATTCCATGCTCGCTGCGGCATCAGTGCTCACCTCCTGGCGATCTGCTTCTCCGAGTCCGTGCCCATCCGAGCCGGCGTAGAAACGCGCGGGCGGTTTCAACGAGTCGATCCGTCGGGTACCAAAAGAACGAGGAATACGGAAGCACTGCCGTGGATCAGCAAGCGACTCTCCAGCTCGTCCCCGCGTTGCGCGCCCCTCGGGCGGCGCGGGCGTTCGTTGCCGAGACTCTTACCGCTTGGGATATCCAGGCCGAAGAGGTCGAGGCGGCGCAGCTCGTC
>DASYQJ010000249.1:0-7508 GCA_036005605.1 Acidimicrobiia bacterium | reverse complement strand
CTCGCGCTCGACGCGCGCGACGAACACCTCGGTTTCGCGCTCGTCCCACTTGCCCGAGAGGTCGCCCCCGGCGTCGCCGAGCGCGCGGTGCGGCACGTGCGTGTAGCCCCAGAGGCTCTCGGTTCCCGCCGGCGATCGGGTTGAATCGCTCGTCGTCATCTGCCCGATGAGCACGAACGGCCGGGCCGGGATGCGCCCGGTCGCGAGCTGCGCCGCCACCTCGCTGAGATGGTCGAGCGAATCGCCGAGGTGCACCGTGCCAGCGCGCCGGGCCGGCTCGGCGGACCACGGGACCGGGCCGTCGAGCGCCCAGTCGATCTTCACCGTCGCGTGGTCGTACTCGAACCCACGCATGCCGTCGAGCACGCGGGCCGGGAGATGCTCCTGACGGACGAGCGAGCCGTAGAGCGAGGGCGCTCCCACGTCGGCGAGCACCGCGCGCGCCGCGCCGATCTCGTCACCGTGCTCGGTACGCACCGCCACCGCGCGCCGGCCGCGCACCTCCACCGACGTGACCGCGGTCGAGCAGACGACCCGCCCGCCGCGAGCCTCGAGGCGGCGCACGAGCGCGTCGGTGAGACGACCTGCGCCGCCCTCCGGGACGGGAAACCCGTGCTCCTGGCCCAGCGACGCGAGCACCCAGCCGAAGAACCCGCCCAGCGTCTGCTCGGGCCCGAGGTCGGTGTGCAGCGTGTTGCCGGCGAGCAGCAACGCGCCACCCGCGCCGGCGAACGCCTGCTCAGCCATGGTACGGACAGGGAGCAGCGCGAACCGAGCGAAGCGCCCCCACTCGCGTGGCCCGACGGCGGCGGCCAGGTGACCGCCGGCGACGATCGGCGGGAACGGCTTCAACAGCGCGTCGACGAGATGCCGGCCAACCCGCTGCCACTGTGCATACATCTCGCGCCAGGCAGCGCCGTCGCCCGGGGCGTAGTTGTCGAGCGACGCTGCCGTCTCGTCGACGTCGGTCGACAGCACCGCGCACCCGCCGTCGGGCGTCGGGTTCGCGAGCGCGACCGGCGCGTGGCGCCACCGCAACCCGAAGTCCTCGAGCCCGAGGCTACGGATGACCGGTGACGCCGCCGCCAGCGGATAGAACGCGCTGAATCGGTCGTGCACGAAGCCGGGCTCGGTGAGCTCGCCGCTCCGCACGGCGCCGCCCGGATCAGGTTGCGCCTCGAGGACGAGCACCTCCCACCCTTGGTCGGCGAGCAGGTTGGCGCCGACGAGGCCGTTCGGGCCGCTGCCGATGACCACTGCGTCGGGCATGGTCACCGCGCATCGCTCTCGGCTTGCCGGCGGCGCGCGTCCTCGAGGAGTTCGAGCACCTCGGTGTCGACGGTGGTGGCTTCCGGCCCGTAGCCGAGCACCGCTGTGCCCTGCGCGCTGCAGTGCGGGCACGCGAGGCCGACCACCGCCAGCATGTCGGCGGGGTCGGACGCGCCTTCGAGGCGCCGGAGTTGCCGGAACACTGTCTCGTCGGCGGGGGAGAGCCGGTGGCAGGTGAGACACTCGACCTGGCCGCCGTCACGGGGCATGAACTGCCCCGTGAACCCCTGGGATTCGAGCTCCCCCAGCACGCCGAGGATGGTCTCGTCCTCGCCTTCGCCGGGCACGTACTCCATCGACATGAACCTCGATTTGACGCTACCGCGCCGCGCTCTGACACCAATCATGCGTCTGACCTGGTATTCTGTCTTCGGCGAGCACAAAGCCTCCACAACGGCACGGCTCGCGGGTCACCTCATCGCTTCCGTTCGCGGCTCGCGCACGGGTTCCGAGGGGACCCACCGCCGCAGTATGCGGCGGGCGCTACCAACATCAACGAGCCCGAAGAGAACGAAAGCGAGTTCCCCCTTGTCACCCACGTTCGAAACACTCGGCGTTGCAGCCGATTTCGTCGCCGCGCTCGCGCACGACGACATCAACGAACCGTTCCCGATCCAAGCCCTCACGATCCCCGATGCCCTGGCCGGCCGCGACCTCTGCGGCAAGGCCAAGACCGGCTCGGGGAAGACGCTGGCGTTCGGTCTTCCCCTGCTCGAGCGAATCGGCCGGGCGGAGCCGAAGGCGCCCCGGGCGCTCGTGCTCACCCCGACCCGCGAGCTCGCCAACCAGGTCAAGAACGTCCTCGCGCCGCTGGGCAAGGTACGCGGCATACGCGTCTCCGCCGTCTACGGCGGCGCGTCGATGGACCGGCAGATCTCCGCGCTCCACAAGGGCGTCGACGCCGTCGTCGGCACCCCGGGGCGGCTCATCGACCTCCTCGAACGCGGCGAGCTGTCCCTCCATGCAGTGGAGGTGCTCGTCGTCGACGAGGCCGACCGGATGGCCGACCTCGGCTTCATGCCCCAGGTGCAGAAGCTGCTGCACCGCATCAAGTCCGAGCATCAGACGATGCTGTTCTCGGCAACCCTCGACGGCGGCGTGCGACAGCTCGTCAACCGGTACATGCACGACCCCGTCAGGCACGAGGTCGAATCGCCGGAGGCGACTGTCGACGAGATGGAGCACCGGTTCCTGCACGTCCACCAGATGGACAAGGTGAAGGTCGCCGCCGCCATCAGCCGCGGTGCCGAGCGGACGCTCGTCTTCGTGCGCACCAAGCGGGGCGCCGACCGTCTGGTCAGCCAGCTCCGCCGCGAGGGCGTGAGCGCCGGTGCCATCCACGGCGATCTCCGCCAGGGCGCACGCGAACGAGCACTCTCCGACTTCTCCAAGGGCAAGCTGGCCGTGCTCGTGGCCACCGACGTGGCGGCCCGCGGCATCCACGTCGACAACGTCGACGTGGTCGTGCACTACGACCCGGCCGAGGACGAGAAGGCCTATCTGCACCGCTCGGGTCGCACGGCGCGCGCCGGCGAAGCGGGCGTCGCGGTGACGCTCATGCTCTGGAACCAGGAGAATTTCGTGCGCGTCGTGCAGCGCCGGCTCAGCCTCGACGAGCCGATCGTCGAGGTGTTCTCGAACGATCCTCGCCTCGCCGATCTCGGATCCTTCGAGACGGCTGCGGTCGCCTGACCGGCGGCTCCGTGCGCCGCCGCCACACCGGCCTCTAGGCCCACGGCGGCTCGAGCTAGGCCTACGCACAAAACTCGCCCCGTGGCCGCGGGCGCGTGCCACGATGGCGGCATGACGCGCGTCTCGCGCCGGGCAACCGCGATCACCGAATCGGCCACGCTTGCCGTCGACGCCCGCGCCAAGGCGCTCCAGACGGCAGGCGAGGACGTCATCGGTTTCGGCGCCGGGGAGCCCGACTTCCCGACGCCGGAGCACATCGTCGTGGCTGCAGTCGAGGCGGCCCGCGACCCTCGCAACCACCGTTACTCACCGACCGCTGGGCTTCCCGAGCTTCGACTCGCCATCGCCGAGAAGACCCGCCGTGAGTCGGGAGTGGACTGCGAGGCGTCGCAGGTGCTCGTCACCAACGGGGCCAAGCACGCGGTGTACGAGGCGCTGCAGACGATCATCGACCCCGGCGACGAGGTCCTGCTCCCGGCCCCGTACTGGACGACGTACCCCGAGGCGATCTCCCTCGCCGGCGGCGAGTCGGTCGTCGTGCCGACCACCGAGGCAACCGAGTTCCGGGTGACGGTCGAGCAACTCGACGCGGCCAAGACGCCGCGCACGAAGGCCTTGTTCTTCGTGTCGCCCGGCAACCCCAGCGGCGCCGTGTACCCACCCGCCGAGATGAAGGCCATCGGACGGTGGGCCCTCGAGAACGGCGTCTGGGTGATCGCCGACGAGATCTACGAGCACCTGACGTACGGCAAGCACCGGTTCACGTCGATGCCAGGGCTGATCTCCGAGCTCGCCGCCACGACGTTGATCATCAACGGCGTCGCCAAGACGTACGCGATGACCGGGTGGCGAGTGGGATGGATCGTCGGGCCTCCCGACGTGATGAAGGCGGCGATCAACCTCCAGTCCCACTCGACGTCGAACGTCGGCAACGTGTCGCAGCGAGCGGCGATCGCCGCCCTGAACGGTGACCTCGAGGCCGTGGCGTCGATGCGCACGGCGTACGACCGGCGCGGTCGTCGCATGCACGAGCTGCTGTCGGCGATCTCGGGTGTGACGTGCATCGAGCCGCAGGGCGCCTTCTACTGCTTCCCGTCCTTCGAGGGTGTTCTGGGCCGCGAGATCGCGGGGCGGACACCGCGCAACACGATCGAGCTCGCCGCGGTGCTACTCGACGAGGCCAAGGTCGCCATCGTCCCGGGGGAGGCGTTCGGAGCCCCCGGGTACGCGCGCCTGACGTTCGCGGTGTCCGACGGAGACATCGACGAAGGCGTCCAGCGCATCGCCAAGCTCCTCGCCTGACAAGGAGAAGCAACAGGTGCCCTCCCGCGTCCTCGTCGCCGAGCAGATCGCACCTCGCGGCATCGAGGCGCTCAAAGCTGCCGGTCTCGACGTCGACGAGCGCCTCGACCTCGATCACGATCAGCTGCTCGCGGCCGTGCACGATGCGGCCGCGCTGATCGTCCGCAGCGCGACGCCGGTGACGGCGGAGGTGCTCGCAGCCGCCCCCGACCTCGCCGTAGTCGGCCGGGCCGGCATCGGCCTCGACAACGTGGACGTCGCCGCGGCGACGCGCCGGGGCGTCATGGTCGTCAACGCACCGCAATCGAACGTGCTGTCGGCGGCCGAGCACACGATCGCGCTCCTGCTGGCCCAGGCGCGCAACATCCCCCAGGCGGACCGCGACCTGCGAGGCGGCAGCTGGAACCGCTCCCGATGGGAGGGAGTCGAGCTCCACGGGAAGACGCTCGGCGTCGTCGGTCTGGGCCGCGTCGGCGTCATGGTCGCGCAGCGGGGCCACGCCTTCGGCATGCGCCTCGCGGCCTACGACCCGTACGTCAGCGACGAACGCGCCCGCCAGCTCGGCGTCCAGCTCGTGCCCGCCCTCGAGGACCTCGTTGCCACCGCCGACTTCCTCACCGTGCATCTCCCCAAGACGCCGGAGACGGTCGGCCTCATCGGCCGGGACGTCCTCGCCAAGGCGAAGCCGACACTCCGAATCGTCAACACGGCGCGGGGCGGCATCGTCGACGAGGAGGCGCTCGACGAGGCACTGCGCGAGTCCCGGATCGCCGGCGCCGCCCTCGACGTCTTCGACGAGGAGCCGACGACCGCATCACCGTTGTTCGAGCTCGAGAACGTGGTCGTCACGCCGCATCTCGGCGCGTCGACCGCCGAGGCGCAGGACAAGGCGGGGCAGACCATCGCCGAGCAGGTCGTGCTCGCGCTGCGCGGCGACTTCGTGCCCTACGCCGTGAATGTCGCCGCCAGCGAGGCTTCCGAGACGGTGCGGCCGTTCCTGCCGCTCGCCGAGCGACTCGGCGCGCTGTTCACGGCGCTGGCCGGCGCTGTGCCCGACACCCTCGAGGTCACCTACGAAGGTGAGATCGCGGACTACGACTGCCGCGTGCTCACGCTCGCGATCACGCGTGGGGTCCTCGCGCCGGTCGTCGACGAGCCGGTGTCATTCGTGAACGCGCCCCAGCTGGCGCAGATGCGGGGCCTCGAGCTCCGGGAGACGAAGACGTCGTCGTCGCGGGACTACGTGAACCTGGTGACGCTCCGAGGCAGGGTGGGCGGACGTCCCGTCCATGTCGCGGGCACGCTCACCGGTCAGCGCGGCGAGGCTCGCATCGTCGGCATCGACGACCACAGCATCGAGGTCCCACCCTCGAGCCACATGCTCGTCGTCCGCAACGAGGACGTCCCGGGCATGATCGGCACGGTCGGCTCGATCCTCGGCGCCGCCGAGGTGAACATCGAGGACATGCGCGTCGGCAAGAGCCCGACCGGGGAAGCCGCCCTTATGGCGCTGACCACGTCGACGCCGGTCCCTCCCGACGTGGTCGACGCGCTCCGAGCCGAACGCGGCGTCGTCGACGCCAAGCCGATCGAGCTGGATTAGCCGGTCGTCAACGCGCCGACTTCCGCAGCCCGTCCGCCTCTGCGGCCGTTGCGTCCCGGTAGCAGCGGTCGGGGTGCGTCCGCTCGTAGTTGAGGCCACCTTCGACGTGGAAGATCTTGCTCGACATCTTCGCCTTCACCGGGTGGCTCGCCGGGCACGTGCCGTCGGTCGGCTCGACCCACGCACCACCGCCATTCGGCGGCGCCGCCTGCGCCGCGACGGGCTCGGTCGCGGTCACCGGCTCCGCCGGGATCGGGTTCGACGCCGCGGGCGGCGGGTTCTCGGTCCGGGGCTGCGGCGGGAAGGGGGCCGGCTGGGCCTCCCAGCTCAACCCCGACTCGGAGCGCTGCGACTCGAACCACCGCCAGATCGCGTAGGCGGTGCCCGCCACCACGGACAGCATGAACACTCGCCTCACCAATCGCCTCACGGCCGTCCCCTCCTTCGACGAGAAGAGTCTTCCACGCGCGAAAGAAATTGACTCTTCCCCCGAACGCCTGCAACCATTACTAGATCATGACCAAGGAACTGCGCGCCCAGAGCCTGCTCCTTATCTAGTTGCGAGCGCCTTTCGGTGCTCGCGGACGCCTCCTCGTGCCTACGGGCCGGGGAGGTTTTTCGTTGCTTGGAAAGACCACGAGACGGATCGGGGAGACCGATGGACCAGGTACGGATCTTCGACACCACGCTGCGGGACGGCGAGCAGTCGCCCGGCATCTCGCTGGACGTCGGCGAGAAGCTCGAGATCGCCGAGCAGCTGGCGCGTCTCGGCACCGACATCATCGAGGCCGGGTTCCCGATCGCGAGCCAGGGCGACTTCGACGCCGTCGAGGCCATCGCCAAGGGTGTCCGCGGGTCGACGATCGCCGGCCTGTCGCGCACCGGCTTCAAGGACGTCGACCGGGCGTGGGAAGCGGTTCGGCACGCCGAGCGTCCGCGCATCCACGTCTTCATCGCGACGTCCCCGATCCACATGAAGAAGAAGCTTCGCATGACCGAGGACCAGGTCAAGGAAGAAGCGGCTGCGGGCGTCGCCCGGGCGAAGGGCTACTGCGACGACGTGGAGTTCTCGCCCGAAGACGGCAGCAGGTCGGACGAGGATTTCATGTGTGAGGTGTGCCAGATCGCCGTCGACAACGGCGCGACGACGATCAACATCCCCGACACCGTCGGGTTCGGCGTGCCCGAGGAGTTCGCCGAGCTCATCTCGTACGTGCTCGCTCGCGTGCGGGGGGATTACGTCGTCTCGACGCACTGCCACAACGACCTCGGGCTCGCGGTGGCGAACTCGCTCGCCGGCGTGCGCGCCGGCGCCCGGCAGGTGGAGTGCGCCATCAACGGGCTCGGGGAGCGGGCGGGCAACGCCGCCCTCGAGGAGATCGTGATGGTGATCAAGACGCGGAGTGACTACTTCGGCCACCTCGACGTCAACGTCCGCACGGAGGAGCTGGCGCGCACGTCGCGCATCGTGTCGCGGCTCACCGGCTATCCCGTCCAGTACAACAAGGCCGTCGTCGGCCGGAACGCCTTCGCGCACGAGGCCGGCATCCACCAGCACGGCGTCCTCGAGGATCCCGAGACC
>DASYQJ010000248.1:0-1571 GCA_036005605.1 Acidimicrobiia bacterium | reverse complement strand
CGAGACGATCGACGCCGACGGCCTCGTGGTCTCCCCCGGCTTCGTCGATCCCCACACCCACTACGACGCACAGCTGTTCTGGGACCCGCAGGCCTCGCCGTCGACCGTGCACGGCGTCACCACGATCGCCAACGGCAACTGTGGCTTCACGCTCGCGCCGCTCGCCCAGCAGGACGCCGACTACCTGCGGCGGATGATGGCGAGGGTCGAGGGCATGCCGCTGCCGGCGCTCGAGAACGGCGTGCCGTGGAACTGGGCGAGCTTCGGCGACTACCTCGACAGGCTCGACGGCAACGTGGCGGTGAACGCGATGTTCAACGTCGGCCACTGTGCGCTGCGCCGCAACGTGATGGGTCCGGACGCCGTCGGCAACGAGGCCACGCCGGAGCAGGTTGACCAGATGGTGCAGCTGCTGCACGAGTCGATCGACGCCGGCGGGATCGGTTTCTCGACCACGCTCGCGTTCACCCACTCCGACGGGGACGGCCAGCCGGTCGCGTCACGGTGGGCGTCGAAGGACGAGGTGCTCGCGCTGTGCGGTGCCGTGCGCGAGCACGAGGGAACGACGCTCGAGTACGTCACCGACGGTTGCATGCGCGGCTTCCGCGACGACGAGGTCGAGCAGATGGCCGAGATGACGCTCGCCGCCCGCCGCCCCCTCAATTGGAACGTACTCACCGTCGACGCGAAGGAGCCGGAGCGGTACCGGGCGCAGCTGGCGGCATGCGAGAACGCCGCGGCGCGCGGCGGCAAGGCGATCGCGCTCACGATGCCGATCCTCGTCGAGATGAACATGAGCTTCCGCAACTACTGCGCGCTGTTCATGCTGCCGGGCTGGAACGAGGTCATGAACCTCCCCGTTCCCGAGCGCGTCGAGAAGCTGAGCGACCCGGCGACGCGGCAGTGGATGAACGAGCGCGCCCGCTCGAAGGAGGCAGGCGTGTTCCGTCGCCTCGCCTCGTGGGGTCGGTACCAGATCGGCGACACGTTCTCCGCCGCCAACGAGGGCCTCAAGGGCCGCGCCGTCTACGACTTGGCAAAGGAGCGCGGCCAGGACACGTTCGACACGCTGCTCGACATCGTCATCAACGACGAGCTCCGCACCGTCCTGTGGCCCATGCCGCCCGACGACGACGAGGACTCGTGGAAGATGCGCGCCGACGCGTGGCGCAACCCGAACGTGCTCATCGGCGGGTCCGACGCCGGCGCGCACCTCGACCGCATGTGCGGAGCGCCATACACAACGGTGTTCCTCGCCGACATGATCCGCGGCCGCAAGCTCGTCCCGATCGAGGAAGCCGTCCACCTCATCACGCAGGCGCCGGCAGAGCTGTTCGGGCTGCGGGACCGGGGCGTCGTGCGCGAGGGCTTCCACGCCGACCTCGTCGTGTTCGACCCCGAGACCGTCGGCGCCGACGAGGTGCGCCTGGTCGAGGACCTCCCCGGCGGGACGGCGCGCCTGTTCGCCGGCTCGACGGGCGTGCACCGCGTGTTCGTGAACGGCCGCCCGATCGTCGTCGACGGGGCGACGACCGGAGACCTTCCCGGCACCGTGCTGCGCTCCGGACGCG
>DASYQJ010000247.1:0-5417 GCA_036005605.1 Acidimicrobiia bacterium | reverse complement strand
GGGCGTACCGTCGCCGCCATCGATCCGGTCGGCAAGCGGATGGAGATCCCCTACGACAGCCTGATCGTGGCCGCCGGCGGGCGCACGTCGTACTTCGGCAACGACCAGTTCGAGCCCTTCGCTCCGGGCATGAAGACGATCGACGACGCCCTCGAGTTGCGCCGCCGGATCTTCGGCGCGTTCGAGCTCGCCGAGCTCGAGGACGACCCTGCGGAGCGCGAACAGTGGCTCACATTCGTCGTCGTCGGCGCGGGGCCCACCGGGTGCGAGCTCGCAGGGCAGATCCGCGAGCTCGCCGAACGCGCGCTGAGCCGCCACAACTTCCGGACGATCGATCCCGGCACCGCTCGGGTCATCCTCGTCGACGGCGGGAAGGAGCCGCTGGCCAGCTTCGGCGACAACCTCTCCGGGAAGGGCCGCAAGGAGCTGGAGCACATGGGTGTCGAGCTGCGCATGGGCTTGCGCGCTACCGACGTCGACTTCCACGGCATCGACGTGCAGACTCCGAACGGCACCGAGCGCATTCCCGCGCACACAGTCATTTGGGCCGCCGGCGTCGCGGCGTCGCCGCTGGCGAAGATGCTCGGCGACGCCTCGGGGGCGGAGGTCGACCGCGCCGGTCGTGTGTCGGTACTCCCCGACTGCACGCTGCCCGGCCACCCCGAAGTGTTCGCGATCGGCGACTTGATGAGCCTGGACCACCTCCCGGGTGTCGCCGAGGTCGCCATGCAACAAGGCCTCTTCGCCGGCCGCACGATTCGCCGCCGGTTGCAGGGCGACGACCACGTCGTGCCCTTCAAGTACGTCGACCTCGGCAGCATGGCCACGATCGGCCGGTTCCGCGCCGTCGTCGAGTTCAAGCGCATCCGCCTCAGTGGCTTCGCTGGTTGGCTGATGTGGCTCGGCGTGCACCTCGTGTTCCTGACCGGGTTCCGGAACCGTCTCGGTGCGTTGTTCCGTTGGAGCGGCGCGTTGCTCGGCCGCCATCGTGAGGAACGCGCCTTCACGGTGCGCCGGGCGTCCGCGGGCGACGACAGCTACGCCTCGGTGCTCCCACCGGACGCGGGGAAACAGCAGACCTGATGGGCCGCTAGCTCTCCAGGAGGTGCCACTTGGCGGCGGTGAACTCCTCGTCGGTGAGCTCTCCAGCCTGGTGGAGCCGGTCGAGCGACGCGAGCTTTTCGACCAGCTCGCCTTCGCCGCCGGTCCCGGCGCGCTGCCCGGACGCCCGCCGACGCGTACCAGGGGCAGGTCGCGAACCTCTGGCGCCAGCTCGGCCTCGCGCCGACCGGCGAGCAGCCTTCGCCTCGCCGGGCCCGTCTCGCGGACGCCGTTCGCGACTTCGCGGTTCATCACCCCGATCGGATGAACCCGAGCCCACAACCGTGCGCAGTCAACGCTCGGTACTCTTGGATGTGTCCGCCGATGTGGAAGAGCGCCGGTTCCGCGGTGCGGGTGCGCTCACCCTCAGAGCCGGTGAGCTCGCCGCCACGTTCCTGCCTGACCTCGGCATGACGGGCGTTTCATTGCGCTACCGCGGCGCCGAGCACTTCGCCCTTCCCGGCGGGCTCGAGGCGCTGCGGACCGGCGCCACGCTCGGCCTCCCGCTCCTCGCACCGTGGGCCAACCGGCTCGCGACGCGCCGGTATCGAGCCGGTGGCGTCAACGTCGACCTGCGCGGCGCCCGTCTCACCACCGACGACCACGGACTCCCGCTGCACGGTCTGCTCGTCGGAAAGCCCGGCTGGCGGATCGAGCGCCGCACCACACGCGGCGACACCGCGACGCTGCGCGCGGCCATCGACGTGGACGCCCGCGCGTTCCCGTTCCCGCACCGCGTCGAGCTGAAGATCACGGCGCGCGACGCGCAGCTCGAGGTCGCCACGACTGTGATCCCCACCGGTCGGCGACCGGTACCGGTGGCATTCGGCTGGCATCCCTACTTGCGGTTGCCACGAAAGGCGCGGAGCAAATGGCGGCTGCGACTCCCGCCGCGCCAACACCTGGAATTGGATTCCCGCGGTATCCCGACGGGGGGCTCGACAGCCGAACCGGCCGAGGCCGCGCCCATCGGACGACGCACCTTCGATGACCTTTACGCACTCGGCCGCCGGCGCCGCCTCGCGCTCGAGGTGGACGGCGCGGCGATCGAATTGCACTGCGCAGAGAATTATCCGTTCGCCCAGGTGTGGGTCCCGCCGGGCCGGCCGTTCGCCGCACTCGAGCCGATGGCCGCGCCCACCAACGCGCTACTAGCGGGCACGACGCCCATGGTGCCCATGGGCGAGGCCTTCACTTCAACGTTCACGCTCGCGATCACCTAGTGCCCGTCCACCAGCCGGTCCGGCCCCAGATCCGACGCTGTACCGCGAGCCCGATGGCGCCGACCACGATGAGGATCACCACGTTCACGACCAGCTGGAGGAATGCTCCCCTGGCCTCGCTCCAGTCCCCGAACGCCATCGACAGACCCATGTCGGCAGCGGCGGGGATGGTGGTCACCGAGACGAACACCCCGATGAGCGTGCTCGCCCTCGCCTCGGTGAGTGACACGACACCGACGATCCCTGCCAGCACGGCAACGATGACGGAGAACGCGTTCGGTGAGTCGATCAGGTCTGCGACCGGCCGGATCCCGAGCTCGTACGCCCTGGGCTGAAGGTCGAACGCCCGGATCAGCAGGCTGAACACGAGGGTCACCGCGATCGCGAGCGCGAAACCGAACAGCAGGGCGTTCAATCCGCGCCGGATCGGCATGCCGTCCCGCTGGTCGATGCCGAGCGCGACGCCGATCATGGCCCCGTACTCGGGACCGACGACCATGGCGCCGACGATCAGGATCTGCGAGTTGGTGAGGATGCCGACGGCGCCGATGATCCCGGCGATGGCGAGCAGCGCGTACCAGCTCGGGCGGTAGGTCCCGCGTTCCCGGATTCGCGCCTCGGCTTCCTCCCAGATCGGCGAGAAGTTCGCTTTGGTCGGCTCCCGGCGTTCGGCCTGAGCGGCAAGCTCGGAGATCGACGTGTCGATGTTCTCGATCACGATCGAGCCGCGCCGGTCGAGCTCGAGGCGGCGGAGCTCGTCGAGGACCCGGTTCGCCTCGGCCGTGATGACGTCGAACTGCAGCGAGTCGCCGGCAGGATTCCGGGCGACCCCCTCGAGGACCACCAGGTTCACGACACCGTCGTTGGCGCCCAGCGACTCCAGGAGTCGCGGGGTCACGTCGGTCGGGCAGACGGCACGGATGTGAATCAAGAGAACGCCTCATTGGTCGTCGTCTTCACCATCCTCACACGGTCCTTTCATACGCGTCGTGACAACTTGAGCACAACGCAACGTCGAGCAGGAGAACGACGGCATGCACCTCAGCAGGAACGCGACCTCTGGGCCCTCGCGCCGTCGGCGTGCGGTCTCGACACTCCTCGGCGTCGGCATCGGGGCGCTGCTGGTCACGGGCGGGTTCGACTTCGATCCCTCCGATGCCTCGAGCGCGGCCGCGTCGCCGCCCGACGCTCTTCCCACTGACGGGAAGCCGAACCCGACCGCACCCAAGAGTGATCGGGTTGATCTCGAGACTCCGTCGTTCTCGAACCCGACCAAGGTCGACAACCCGCTGTTCCCGATCGGCGACCTGCACTCTGCCATCCTGCTCGGCAATGACGAGGGTCGCGCGCTGAGGATCGAGACCACACTCCTTCCCGGGACGAAGACCATCGAATGGAAGGGCAAGAAGGTCAAGACGCTCGTCTCCCAGTTCGTCTCGTACCTGGACGGTCGCATCCACGAGGTCGCGCTCGATTGGTACGCGCAGGCCGACGACGGGGCCGTCTGGTACTTCGGCGAGAACGTGTTCAACTTCCAGGACGGCAAGGTGGCCGACACGCAGGGCTCGTGGGTCGCCGGCAAGGACGGGCCGCCCGGCATGATCATGCCCGCCGAGCCGCAGGTCGGCGCCGTGTACCGCACCGAGAACATCCCGGGCAAGGTCTTCGAGGAAGTCACGGTGGAGGCCGGCGGACTCACCGTCGACGGCCCGCGTGGGCCCGTGCCGGGCGCGATCCTCGGGCGGGAGAACCACCTCATCGAGGGCAACTACGAGGACAAGACCTTCGCTCCCGGATACGGCGAGTTCCGCTCGGGTGTCGGCGGCAACCTCGAGGCGCTGGCCGTGGCCGTGCCCACCGACGCGCTGCCCACCGGGGTGCCGGCCGAGATCGCGACGATCTCGCGGGGAGCGAATGACATCTTCGACGCGGCCGCCGCCGGCAACTGGGACGCGGCGGCGTCCACGCTCGACTCGATGAAGACGGCGTGGGCGACGCACCGGGCGAGCGGCACTGTTCCCCCGCTGCTCGACACCCAGATGAGCCTCGCTCTCGACGCCCTCACCGGCAACCCGCTCGTGCCGGCCGTGCAGGCCCGCAACGACGAAGGAGCGCGCACCGCCGCCGTCGATGTCGGGTTGGCCAGCCGCGACCTCGAGCTCCAGTACCGGCCCGTCAGCGAGATCGACCTCGCCCGCTTCGACCTCTGGAGCCGGCGACTCCTCGGCGACAGCGGAAGCGCCGAAGCCGATCCCGGCCACATCGCCGGCGACGTCGCGGCATTGACACGAGTGTGGGACCGCATCGCTCACACGGTCGACCCGTCAGCCGCCCGTGCAATCAAAGCCGAGCTCGGTCGTCTCCAGAAGGCCGCAAAGCAGGAGGACGTCGCGTCGGCAGCCGAGCGCGCCAAGCGACTGAGCCAGGAGGTCGCAGGACTCCAGCCGGCGGCGTGAGTGAACGTTCGGCGCCGACGATCACGCTCGTTCGCCTCCGAGCGCCGACGGCGGATCGGGGTCGAGACCATGGCGCAGGCGGTACCGCCGTTCGTCGTAGTTGGCCGTCTCGTAAACGATCATCGCCCAGAGCAGCACGTCGATCCCGGCGAGCGCCGCCAGCGAGGGAATCGTCGTCGCGACCGGGATCAGCGCCAAGAGCAGGACGGCGAGCGCCAGGCGCTGGCGGTTGAGCGTGTGCGCGTTCCGGAGCCGCAAGGCGACGTGGGCGAGCAGGTAGAGCGCCACCCCGCCGAGAAGTGCGAAGGCGTGCACGGCGTCGAGCGCATCGCCGATGTGCGCGAGGGTCTCCTCGAGGCCGAGTGCGGCGAGGACGATGCCGGCCACCATCGGAAAGTGCAGGTAGGAGTAGGAGTCCCGTGCGAGGGTGTTGCGCTCGCGCCCTTCCGTCGCCAAGGTCAGGCGTCGTGCGTTCACAAGCGCGACAACGTCGAAGTAGGTCCACCACAAGGCGGCGGCGAGGCCGATCCCGAGCACCGCCGCCGTGACCACGCCGGCCGTGAGGTCGACCTGGGCACCGACACCCAGCGCGATTATCGACTCACCGAGCGCCAGGATGATGACCAGGCTGTGGCGC
>DASYQJ010000246.1:0-10081 GCA_036005605.1 Acidimicrobiia bacterium | reverse complement strand
CGACCGTGAGCGCGACATCGTCGTGCTGCGCTTCTACGACGGGCTCACGCAATCCGAGATCGCCGATCGATTCGGGGTGAGCCAGATGCAGATCTCCCGCATCCTGGCCCGCACGCTCGATCGGCTCCGCGCCGGCGCCGGCGACGTCCTCGCGTAGCGGCTACGAATCCGCCAGTAAGGCTTCCTTCCAGGTGCGGAAGCGCTCGTGCGTCTCGCCGTCGGCGCTGATCCCTTCGCCCGAGCCGTCGGGGCGGAGACGGAACGTGTACCGCTCGCCGAGGTCGTCGGAGGCGAGCGCCATGTAGCAGGCGTCCGCGCGTGACGCCGGCCCCGCACGCCACAACAGGAACCGGCCGATGCGGCGCTTGTACGCCACGAGCGACACGCCGAAGTCGGCGCCAAGCTCGCGCAGCTCAGGCGGCGCCTCGACCCACCGCTCGGCGGGGATCAGGTAGTCGCGCTGCGGCAGCGGCGGCAGGTCCGCGGTGTGGTAGTCGACCGCGACGGGCGGACGGTCCTCGGGCGACGTTGCCATTCTGCAATGCTCGCACCCACATGACCGCAGTGCAGGATCTCCCGACGCCGGCGCTCGTCGTCAACACCGCCGCCTTCGATCACAACCTGGCGGCGATGGCCGCCGCGCTCCCGGGCGCACGCTGCCGTCCGCACGTGAAGGCCCACAAGACGACCGCACTCGCACGCGAGCAGGCTGCTCGGGGCCACAGCACCTTCACGTGCGCGACGCCGAGAGAGATGGAGGGCATGGCCAACGCGGGGCTCGGCGATGATCTGCTCCTCGCGAACGAGGTCGTCGATCCCGAGCGGCTGCGGCGCCTCGCGGCGCTCGACGCGCGCGTCACGATCGCGGTGGACTCCGAGGCGACGATCGACGCCGCCGCCCGCGCCGGACTGCGCGAGGTCGTGATCGACGTGTTCGTGGGCATGCCTCGCTGCGGCTGCCCTCCTGAGGATGCCGGGCGGCTCGCCGACGCCGCGCGCGCCCGGGGCCTGACGGTGCGGGGCGTGATGGGCTACGAGGGCCACGTCGTGGGAGTGCACGACAGGGCGACGCGCGTCGAGCAGACCGAGACGGCGATGCGACTGCTGCTCGACGCGCACGCGGACGTCGGCGGTGAGCTCGTCTCGGGTGGCGGGACCGGGACGTTCGACCTCAACACGTGGGTCACCGAGATCCAAGCCGGCTCGTACGCGCTCATGGACACCGCGTACGGGCACCTCGACCTGCCGTTCGAGCTCGCACTGTCGGTCGTCGCCACCGTCATCTCAGTGTCGGAGACGTGGGCCGTGGCCGACTGTGGGCTCAAGGCCCTGGGCATGGACCACGGCGACCCGACGGTCATCGGTCACACCGTGTGGTTCTGCTCTGACGAACACGTCACCTTCGCTCCGGAAACGCCCGTCGCGGTGGGCGATCGCGTGCGCGTCTTGCCTGCGCACATCGACCCCACCGTCGCGTATCACGAGCGGATGCATCTCGCGACAGATGACTACGTCGTCGATACGTGGGAAATCGACCTCCGGGGTTGGTAGTTCGGCCGGAGTCGTGCCTATCTGTCCGGATACAGTGCGGGCGTGTCGCTCCGCCGGCGCCTTCTCCTCGTCTCAATCACGTACCTCGTCATCGTTGTGGTGGGCGGCGCGATGGTGCTCCGCATCAGCACGCAACGTGACGACGTCATCAAGGATCAGCGCGCGCTCGTCGCGGCCGCTCCATTGAGCGATGCCCAACAGGCAGAGCTGAACGCGACGCAGAACCGTCTCGAGGACCTGCGGATCCAGCTGAACGCGACGATCGGCGTAATCCTCGGTCTGGCGTTGGCGACGACGCTCGCCGCCGCGGTTCTCATCCGCCGCTGGGTGACGCGACCGATCGAACGTCTCGCGCGCGCGGTTCGCAGCGCGCGCACCGGCAAGGTGGGGGTCATCGCGCCGCAAGGCCCGCCGGAGATCGCGGACCTCGCCCGCGACGTCGACGCGTTGCGTCGCCAGATGAACCGCGCCCTGTACGACGCCGTGCGAGCCCGTGAGACGATCGAGCAGAGCGCGTCGGTGGTGCTCCAGCTCCGGTCCGAGCTGGCGACCGGCGTCGAGGACCTCCCCGCGGGGTGGACCGTGGCCGCGCAGCTGCAGCCGGCTGAGGGCGTCGTCGCCGGGGACTGCTACGACGTCATCAACCTGCCGCCGTCGGGGCTCGGCCTGGTGGTCGTCGACATCTCCGGACACGGCGCCGTGTCAGGGATCCTGGCCTTGCGTTGCAAGGAGCTGCTCCGGGCCGGGCTCCGGGAAGGCTTCGAGCCCGACGAAGCAGTGCAGTGGGCGGCGGAGCAGCTCGACGACCTCGGCGACGAGACGTTCCTCACTGCGTTCGTCGCCGTCATCGATCTCCCAACCGGCGACGTCAGGTACGCGAACGCCGGTCACCCGCCGGCGCTGTTGTGCTCGCCTTCGCACGCGGTCGAGCTGGAAGCGACCGGGCCGATCGTCGGCCCGTTCGTCGGGCCGTGGCACAACGCCTCGGTCGGACTCGATCCCGGCGACACGCTCGCCGTGTACACCGACGGGCTCATCGAGGTTCGCAACGCGGCCGGCAAGGAGTTCGGTGTCCAGCGGTTGACCGACATCGTGTGCGGCGCAGCGCCGGACGACGCCGAGGCGATCGTCAAACGCTGCTTCGACGACGTCACGTCCTTTGCCCCCGGTCGCCTCCGCGACGACGTCACGATCGCGTTGTTGTGCCGCGGACGCCACGAATCCGACGACTGACGCTGGACCGGCGCGGCCAAGTGGCCGTAGCGTGCTGACGTATGACTGACGATCTGGCGTTCCTCGACGCGACCGCCCAAGCCGAGCTCGTCCGCACGGGGCAGCTGTCGCCGGTGGAGCTCGTCGACGCCGCGATCAACCGCATCGAGAAGTTCAACCCCGAGCTCAACGCCGTCATCCACCCGCGCTTCGACCAGGCACGCGACGAAGCTGCGGCGACGGCGCTCCCCGACGGGCCGTTCCGCGGCGTGCCGACCTTGTTCAAGGACCTCATGTGCGCGGTCGAAGGCGAGCCGTACCACGAGGGCATGCGCTTCCTGAAGGACAACGACTACAGGCCGCATTACACCGACAACCTCGTCCACCGCTTCCGCGAGGCCGGCTTCGTCTGCTGCGGCCGCACGAATACCCCCGAGCTGGGCCTCGTGCCCACGACCGAGCCCGCCACGTACGGCCCGACGCTCAACCCGTGGGATACCTCGCGCTCCCCGGGCGGGTCGAGTGGCGGTTCGGCCGTCGCCGTCGCGACCGGCATGGTGCCCGTCGCCCACGGCAACGACGGCGGCGGCTCGATCCGCATCCCCGCGAGCTGCAACGGCCTCGTCGGGCTCAAGCCGTCGCGCGGGCGCACCTCGCTCGGGCCGCGCTGGGGTCAGCTGACTGCGATCCTGAACTGCGAGCTGGTGCTGGCGCGTTCGGTGCGCGACGTCGCCGGCGCGCTCGACGCGCTCTCGACGCCGTTCCCGGGCGACACCGTCATCGCCCCGGCGCCGGCGCGCCCGTTCGCCGACGAGGTCGGCGCCAACCTGGGGCAACTGCGCATTGGCATCCTCACGGAGAACGCGCTCGGCACCGGCGAAGTGCATGCCGACTGCGTCGCCGCCGCCGAGGACACCGGACGGCTTCTCGAGTCGCTCGGCCACCACGTCGAGCCGGGACACCCCGTGGCCTTCGCCGACCCCGAGGTGCTCGTTCCGTTCACGACCCTCTGGACGACCGACACCGCGCACTACCTCGACGACTTCTCCAACCTCGTCGGCAAGCAGATCACCGAGGCCGACGTCGAGCCGCTCACCTGGGCGCTCGCCGAATCGGGACGCGCGGTGACGGGCGCGCAGTTCCGCGAAGCAGTACGGGTGATGGAGGAGACCGGCCGCGCCAGCGCGGGCTGGTGGAGCGATGGCTTC
Organism: Acidimicrobiia bacterium; assembly: GCA_036005605.1. Taxonomy (GTDB): domain Bacteria; phylum Actinomycetota; class Acidimicrobiia; order IMCC26256; family JACDBD01; genus JALZAA01. The sequence continues at coordinate 6,110 of DASYQJ010000246.1, read as the reverse complement.
GATCTCCTGCTCACGCCGACGCTGGGCGAACCGCCGCTGCCGCTGGGCACGCTCGACCCGACGCCCGACAACCCGCTGCACGGGTACATCCGCGCCGCCGAGTTCGTGCCGTTCACGGTGCAGTTCAACGTGAACGGTCAGCCCGGGATCTCGCTGCCGCTGTACTGGAACGACGAGGGCCTGCCGATCGGCTCGCAGCTCGTCGCCGCGTACGGGCGCGAGGACCTGCTGCTCAGGGTGGCGGCGCAGCTCGAGCAGGCCCGGCCGTGGTCCGACCGGCGCCCGCCGGTGCACGCCTGACCGGGCGGCACCGATGACCGTCAGGATCGGCGGCGGCCAGGGCTTCTATGGCGACACTCCCGCTGCCGTCGACGGCCTGCTGCACGACGGCGTCGACTACCTGTGTCTGGAGGCGCTCGCCGAGTTGACGCTCGCAATTCTCCAGAAGGACCGCCAGCGCGACGAGACGCTCGGCTACACGCGCGACCTGCCGCGGTACCTGGCCAAGGCGCTGCCGGCGGTGGCCGCGGGCCGCACGAAGCTCATCACGAACGCGGGTGGGATCAACCCGACGGCGGCGGCGCGGGCGGCCATTGAAACGGCGAAGCAGCTCGGCGTGTCGGGGATCCGGGTCGCGACCGTGCTCGGGGACGACCTCAAGCCGCGGCTGGCGGAGTTGCGCGACGCGGGCACGTCATTCGCGAACGCGGAGTCGGGCGCGGCGTTCGACGACTTTCCCGGCGAGCCGTTGTTCGCGTCTGCGTACCTGGGCGCACGCCCGATCGTCGAGGCTCTCGAAGACGGCGCCGACGTCGTGATCACGGGTCGGGTCGCCGACGCGGCCCTGTTCCTCGGCGCCGCCGCGCATGCGCACGGGTGGCAGTGGGACGACTGGGATCGACTGGCGGCCGGCACGTTGATCGGGCACCTGCTCGAGTGCTCGGGCCAGGTCGCGGGCGGCAACTACAGCGGCGAATGGTGGACGATCCCGCATCCGTGGGACCTGCCGTATCCGATCGCGGAGGTCGAGCCCGACGGCACCGCCGTGATCACGAAGCCGAAGGATTCGGGCGGGCGGGTCGACTTCGACACGGTGCGTCATCAGCTGTTGTACGAGGTGCACGACCCGGCCGGGTATCTCTCGCCGGACGTCGTCGCGGACTTCACGTCGGCGACGTTCACCGACCTCGGCGGCGACCGCGTGCGGGTCGAGGGAGTACGCGGGGCGCCGGCGACACCGACGTACAAAGCGCTGCTCGCGTACCACGCCGGCTGGTCGGGCGAGGCGCGCGCCGCGTTCTCCTGGCCGGATGCGTACGAGAAGGCGAAGGCCACGGCCGCGCTCCTCGCGAAACGGGTCGAGATGGCCGGGCTCGCCGTCGACGAATGGTGCTTCGAGTATTGGGGGGTGAACGCGCTCGGCGGACCCACCGCGCCACCCCCGCACGAGCCGCCCGAGGTCGCGATCCGCGCCGCGTGGCGCTGCGCCGACGAACGCACGGCGGCCCTCGTCGGTCGCGAGCTCATCCCGCTGACGCTGTCCGCACCGCCCGCCGGCTTCACCGGCATGGGCCGGCAGGGAGGTGGCAGACCGAACGAGCTGCTTGGCATCTGGCCCACGCTCGTCGACCGGAAGCTCGTCGACGAGAACGTGCGGGTGACGATCGAGGAGGTCACATGACGGCCCGGCTCCAGCTCCGCGAGCTCTGCGGCTACCGGGCCGGCGACAAGGGCGACATCGCCGACGTGGCGATCTTCGCCGACGACGAGGAGACGTACGACATCATCGTGCGCGAGGTCACGGCCGAGCGCGTGAAGCAACACTTCGGCGCGATGGTGCGGGGTGCCGTCGAGCGTTACGAGGCTCGGAACGTGCTGGCGCTGAACTTCGTGCTCCGCGACGCGCTGGGCGGCGGCGGCCCCCGCTCGCTGCGTTCCGACAGCCTCGGCAAGACGCTGGGCGGCGCCCTCGTGCGCCTCGAGATCGACGTCCCCGACGCGTTCGCCTCCCGCCACCGCCCCCGCCCCGACGTCAGCTGGGCGGACGAGATCATCGACGCGCTGCCAAAACGCTGAGCGGTGGCTACGCTCGTTTGCGAGCGGCCCGATTCGGGGACGAGTCGTCGGGGAGGCCCGGGCGGCCGCTGCCGAGGACGCAGCGCGGCAACGCGAGGCCCTTGGCGCCGCCGGCTGTGTGGCCTCCCCGGCGCTGTAGCTCAGGCCGTGTCGGCCACCGCGTCTGCACTCTCGGGAACGCCGTCGACGTAGACGACCCGCTTCGTCCGCACCGCGGGCACGGTCGCGCCGGGCACGATCAGGCCCACCAGGTTCAAAGGGTCGGTCGCGTTCACGACAACCCGCTCGCCGGACCGGGCCATCTTCCTGACCCTCGTCAGCTCGTCGGCGGCGTGCGGGAGCGCGTACTGCTCGCCGCTGAAGCCGCTGACGAACCGGCCGCCCCGCACGAGACCGCGATCCTCGAGCCGGCGGAGGGCCCACTGGATGTCGCGCCACGGCATGCGCAGCGAGTCGTGGACGGCGAGGTCGCGGAACACGACACCCCAGCGGTTGATGAGCTGCTCGGCAACGGCCTCGGCGAGCTCGTCGCGATCCACGTCGTCGCTGCCGCCGGGCACGACCGACCACCGTCCCGGCGACGCGCTCCCGCGGGCACCGCGCCGCAGCCGCGACATGCGCCGCCCGTCCGTAGCGCTGCGGACGCCGCTGATACGTGCCCGGATGGCGCCGAAGCCGTCGCACATCACGAGCCCGCGCGCGACGCCGTCCCAGAGACCGCGTTCGACGTCGTCGGGGAGGCGGCGGGTTGTATCGACGAGGTCGGTGGCGAAGCACGCGCCGCTGTCCCGGAGGACCTGCACGATCTCCGCCGTCGCGCCCACCGAGGGCTCGGCCAGCTCGGCGCCCTGGCGGGCGGCGTCGAGCAGCCAGGCGAGATCGGCGCGGAACACGACCGCGATCGGTGTGGCCTTCGACGGCGCGCCCGCCGGAGCGTCGGCTTCGCGCGCGCCCGGCGTGAGGCGGAGCCAGGCGACGTCGCCGTCGTGGCACAGCCGGTCGAGCCACCCGGGCTCGTAGTGGCGGAGTCGGCGCGCGAGCAGGTCGGGCTCCCACGTGACCGCGGCCGCCTCGAAGCCCTGCAGCTGCTCGATGACCGAGACCAACCCGGCCTCGCCGCTGAGCTGGGAATCGGGGGTGACGTGCTGCCAGCGCAGCAGGAACCGCATGAAGTCCTGGGCGGTGACGGGCTCGACGCGCTCGCGCCGTGACCGCCGCGAGTAGGAGTGCATCCGCGCGAGGAGCCGGCGCGCCACCCACTCGGTGCCCTGCGCATCGGGCCGGTACGTGCCCTGCATCGCGAAGCCTTCATGCTGCAGCGTTGCCAGCGCGGACGCGACGGGACCGGGGGCGAGGGTCGTCGTGGCGGCCAGGTCTTCGGCCGTCGTGATGCCGGAGATCTCGAGGTGGCCGCGGATCACCCTCGCCGTTGCGACGTCGTCGCCGGTGAGTGCACCCGCGGCCTCATCACGGGCTTCGGTCGTGCACCAGAGGCGGACGCCGTCGTGGTCGAGCACGCCGGCGCGGCCGCGAGCGGCGAGCTCGTCGAATGACGGCTGCCAGTCCGCACGCGGCTGCACGAGCACGAGCGACGACAGCAGATCGTGCAGGTCGTCTGCGGTGGCGGGCTCAGGCGCGATCTCGGAGTGCACCTGCTCGACGGCGTCGGGATCGAGCGACCCGATCGCGGTGAGGTCGACCGTCAGCCCGCGCCGCAACGTGACCGCGTTCGTGCGACGGTTCTGGAACTCCTCGTCGTCGAGGAACGCGTACGGCCGGGCGTTGATGATCTCGTGCGACAGCGCCGACGCCTCCGTCGTGTCGACGCAGTGCACGGTGACGTCACCGCCCTCGATGCCCTCGAGCAGCACGCGTAGGCCGTCGACGTCGAGGGCCTCGTGCAGCGTGTCGCCGACCGTCTCGCGCACGAGCACGTGGTCGGGGATCTCGATCGGGCCGGTCTGGTTGTCCTGGCACGCCGCCGCCTGGGGGAACACAGCCGCCAGCAGGTCGTCGGACTCCATGCGCTGGATCGGCGGCGGGTTGCGCCGTCCGTTGCGGAAGCGCAGGACCATCAGCGCCCGGTTGAGGTTCCACCGCCAGCGGGCCTGGAACATCGGCGAGTCGAGGATGGCGTGCTCGAGCGTGTCCTCGACGGTGGCGCTCCTGACGTAGCGCGGCACCTCCTCGAGCGGGAAGCTGTGCGTGAGCCCGAGCGAGAGCACGATGGCGTCGTCGGTGGCGGCGGCCTGTAGCTCGAAGTCGAACGTGCGGCAGAACTTCTTGCGCAGCGCCAGGCCGAGCGCGCGATTGATGCGACCGCCGTACGGCGAGTGCACGACCAGCTGCATCCCGCCGGTGTCGTCGAAGAACCGCTCGAGCACGAGCTGGTGCTGAGTCGGCATGGCGCCGAGGGCAGCACGCCCGGCGGCGAGATAGTCGACGATCATGACCGCGGCCTCGCGCGGGATCCCGGCGATGTCGATCAGCCACTGGCGGGCATCGTCGGGCCGGCCGGCGACCAGGTACTCGTCGACGTGGCGGCGCAGCTCCGAGACCTCGGTCGAGAGCTCGACCGTGCGGGCGGGCGCCTCGCCCAGCCAGAACGGGATGGTCGGCAGGGCGCCGGCGGCGTCGCGTACGCGTACGACACCGGGCTCGATGCGGCGGATCTGCCAGGAATGCGTGCCGAGCAGGAAGATGTCGCCCGCCATGGACTCGACGGCCCAATCCTCGTTGACGGTGCCGACGAACGTGTCGTCGGGCTCGGCCACCACCCGGTAGTCGCCGGTCTCGGGGATCGCGCCGCCCGACGTCGCGGCGGCGATGCGCGCGCCCTTGCGGCCGCGCAGCTCACCGTTGACGGCATCGTGGTGCACGTACGCGCCCCGCCGACCCCGCCCGGTCTCGATCCCGCCGGAGACGAGCTCGACGACCTCGTCGAACTCGGCGCGGGACAGCTCGGCGTACGGGGCGGCCCGCCGCACGAGCTCGTACAGCTCGTCGGTGCGCCACTCCTCCGCCGCCACCTCGGCGATGATCTGCTGGGCCGCGATGTCGAGCGGCTGGTGCGGGAACTCGATGGCGTCGAGGCGACCGGCGCGCACGGCCGCCAGCAGCGCCGTGCACTCGACGAGCTCGTCGCGCGTCAGCGGGTAGAGGCGTCCCTTCGGCGTGCCGGTGCGAGTGTGGTTCGAGCGGCCCACGCGTTGCAGGAACGTCGCGATGCTGCGGGGTGACCCGATCTGGCAGACGAGCTCGACGGGACCGATGTCGATGCCGAGCTCGAGCGACGCGGTGGCGACGAGTGCCTTGAGCGCGCCGGCACGCAGACGCGTCTCGACCCGCCACCGGCGCTCCTTCGAGAGGCTGCCGTGGTGCGCGGCCACCACATCGTCGCCCAGGCGCTCGCCGAGCTGATGCGCGAGCCGCTCCGCCATCCGCCGGGTGTTGACGAACACCAGGGTCGTCTGATGGTGCGTGACGTGCTCGGCGATGTGGTTGATGACGTCGGACATCTGCTCGGCCGACGCGACCGCTTCGAGCTCGCCCTCCGGCAGCTCGAGCGTGACGTCGAGCGCGCGCTGGTGGCCGACGTCGACGATCTCGGGCAGTGGACGCTCGCCGACGAGCAGCCGTCCGACGCGTTCGATGGGGCGCTGCGTCGCCGACAGACCGATGCGCGCCGGACGCTGGTCACACAGCGCCTCGAGCCGTTCCAGCGTGAGCGCGAGATGGGAGCCGCGCTTGTCGCGGGCGACGGCGTGGATCTCGTCGACGATCACCGTCTCGGTGGTGCGCAGCGCCTCGCGACCGCGAGCGCTCGTTACAAGGAGATAGAGAGACTCCGGTGTGGTGACCACGAAGCTGGGCGGCCGGCGGACCATCGCCGAGCGCTGCGAGCTCGTGGTGTCGCCCGTGCGCACCGCGACGCGGATCTCGGGCGAGTCGAGCCCGAGCTCGGCGGCGATGTCGGCGATCTCGTCGAGGGGCCGCTCGAGGTTCTCGCCGATGTCGACGGCCAGCGCCTTCAG
>DASYQJ010000245.1:0-17034 GCA_036005605.1 Acidimicrobiia bacterium | reverse complement strand
GGGTCTTCCGGTGGAGTACTTGAACAGCTGGAACGCCCACAGGGCCGCGAAGAACACGAACACCGCCCACATCGGGATGCGGACCCGCTGCCAGCGCCACGCGACGAGCAACACGAGGGCCATCGCCACGACGAGGAACGCGCCCGGGTTGTACGAGAACGCGGCGCTCAACTGACCGTGGACGAGCGCGGTGACGCCGCGCGTCATCCCGCAGAACGGGCACGGGACACCGGTCACCGTGCGAAGCGGGCACGGCGGCCCGAGCGTCGCCGGCAGCCAGGGCCGGACGGCGGCGATGGCGAGCATCCCTGCTCCAGCGACGCGCAGCGGCTTGAGATCGATCCCGAGGGAGGTCGTTCGCGGGGCCGAGGCCGGTGCGTCCGGGATCGCGGGCGTCGCGGGCGTCGAAGCCGTCGCCGTGCTCACGACCGGCGAGCGTAGTAGCCGGTGACGGCGCTCTATCCCCGCGCCGTCTTGGCCGCGACCACCGCCTCGAGAAAGCTCTCGGGATGCCATCCGTCGGGCGCGCCGGCGACCTTGGGCCGGACGCGCGCGGCCAAGTCGGTCGCAAGGTGAGCGCGCGCGCCGGGACTCAGCGAGACGCGTCGCTCGAGGAACTGCCGCAGGGTGGCGACGTCGTCGACGCTGACGCCGCTCACGTCCCACTCCAGGAACGGCGCGCCTCCCGGCGGCGGCAGGTACGTTGCCGCCGGGGGCACCGCCTGACGACGCTCACGCACGACGAGCGTGCCCGCGGCGAGGTCGCCGAGGCGCTGGTTCCGGCTCGTGACCAGGATCGAGATCACGCCGACGACGTAGAACGCGGGCAGGAAGTCGACGATGCGGAGGAAGTTGCGCACCGCCGCGGTGAGGAACCCCTCCGGCTCGCCGCCGGCGCGGACGACGCGCAGGCCGGCGGCGAGCTTCCCGATGCTCCGGCCGCGGTTCCATGTCTCGAGCGCGATGTCGTACGCGAACAGGATGAGGAAGATGGCGACGAGGTACGCCGCGAGCACGAACCCGTTGGTACCGAGCGGTCCGAGGACCACCGCGAGCGCGAAGATCGCGCCGAGCTGGACGGCGACGTCCAGGAGCGACGCCGCGAATCGTGATCCGACCCCGGCGAGCACCAGCTCGAGCTCGACGCCCTCCGGGGTCGCGATGGTGACCCGGTCGTCGAGAGTGGCCACCGGGCGAAGGTAACAGTGAGAGCGCGAAAGGGGGTCCCGGTCTGAATCTCGAGGTCTTCGTGGACACACGCCGGGACCGGTGGCGCGAGCTCGACGCGCTGGTGGCGCGCGCGGGTCGCCGGGCCGAGTCGTTGGGGCCCGACGGCGTGCGCAGGTTCGGCGCGCTGTACCGCGCCACCGCGGCGGACCTCGCCCTCGCTCGCCGCCGCTTCGCCGGGGATCCCACGGTCTCGCGCCTCGAGGCGCTCGTGACCCGGGCCCGTCCGCTCGTATACGACCGCGCCCGCCGGGGCGGGTCCGTGGCCGAGTTCGCCACGACCGGCTACTGGCGGCGGGTGCGGGAGCGCCCGGAGCTGCTGCTGATCTCGGCCTTGCTGCTGTTCGGGCCGTGGGTGCTGGCCGCGGTGTGGGCGGTGCGCGATCCCGGGGCGGCCAGCGGCGTCGTCCCGTCCGAGTACCGGGCGGTGACCGAGCCGCGTGAGCGCGGCACCGACCTCGGGCTCAACACGGACGAGCAGGCGGCGTTCTCGAGCGAGATCTTCACGAACAACATCCGCGTGACGATCGTCGCCTTCGCCGGTGGGATCGCCGCCGGGATCGGGACGGCGGCCCTGCTCGTCTACCAAGGCGTGCTGTTCGGGGCGATCACCGGCCTGTCGATCTGGGCCGGCAACGGGCGGTCGTTCTTCGAGCTCGTCACCGCCCACGGCGTGCTCGAGCTGTCGTGCGTCGTGGTCGCGAGCGCGGCGGGGCTGCGCATGGGGTGGGCGCTCGTGAGCCCCGGTCACCGCCGACGCGGGGTCGCGCTCGCCGCTGAAGCGCGCGTCGCCGTCGAGATCGTGCTGGGAACTGCGCCGTGGCTCGTGCTGGCGGGGGTGGTGGAAGGGTTCATCACGCCGCGAGGGCTGGGCCTCGGCCCTGTCATCGTCGTCGGCGCGACCCTCGGCGCCGTCTACTGGGCGCTCGTGCTCTGGCGGGGGCGACCCGAGCGTGACGATGCGTTGCTCAACTTCGCTGAGCGGTCATCAGGTACGCATCATGCGGCTACAGCCGCGCCCGCGCCTTCGCCCTGAGGTACGCGCCGACGCACGCGCTCGGGAGCAGGTCGGGCCGGGCCTCGACCACGTCTGCGCCCGCACGCCGTAGCTGCGCGGCGACGCGGGCGCGCGCGTCGAGCACGTCGAGCGCGACGGCGGCGGCGTAGACGTCGGCGGGCGCCCGCGGTGGCGCGTGCACCATCTGTTCGAGGTCGGGGTCGGTGACACCGGCGACGACGACCGCATGCCGGCGCGCCAGCACGGGCATCGCGTCGAGGAGCGGTTGAGCGGCGGCGTCTTCGAGCAGGTCGGTGAGCACGAGGACGAACGCGCGCTTGCCGCTCCCGACAGCACGGAACGCGAGCTCGTAGTCCGAGTCGACCATCGTCGGCTCCACGTCGAAGATCGCGCGCACGACAGCGTCGCCTCCACCGCGTGCCGGCGGCAGCCGACGGCGGACGCGGTCGTCGAATGCGATGACGCCGGCCCGGTCGCCCACCTCGTCGGCGACGAGCGCGACCGCGGTCGCGGCGTCGACGGTGACGTCGAGGCGGGTGCGGTCGCCGAGCGGCGCCGCCATCAGCCGGCCGACGTCGAGCATGCACACGACGTCGCGGTCCTGTTCCACCCGGTACTGGTTGCTCATGGCCCGGCCGAGGCGCGCCGTGGCGCGCCAGTTGACCTGGCGGATGTCGTCGTCGGGCAGGTAGTCGCGGATCGACTCGAAGTCGGTGCCGAGCCCGAGGGGTCCGCGTGTGAGTCGTCCCGGGTCGCGGAAGCGACCCTGCCGGACGGCGAGCACGAGCCGCCACGCCGCCGGCAGGTCGGGGTACACGAGTACCTCGTCCGGTTCGCCGCCGCGCCGGTACCAGGCTGCGAGCCCGAGCGGGCCGCGCACCCGCGCCGCCGGGCTCGGGAGCGTGTGGCGTCCCCGCCGGCCGGCCCGGACGCGGGCGTCGAGGTGGCCGTCGGCCTCCGCCGGCTCGACGGCGACGTCGGGGACGAGCGGCTGGCGCAACCGGAGCGATCCCGCTCCGGCCGGCTCGGCGTCGAGCGTGAGCGACGCCGCCACGCCTCGTGCGAGAGCGCCCGGCAGGTGGCGGTGCACCACCGGCCGCCGCCGGCTCACGATGGCGTCGACGACGAAGGCAGCCGCGACCGCGACAGCAGCGAGCAACGCGACCGCGGGGGACGCGAGCGCCGCCAGCGCGCACGCACCGAACAGCAGGGCGGCGCGGATCGTGGCACTCACGGGGGCGACGGCCAAGCCGATCAGGGCGACGGCCACCAACGCGACCGCGGCGACGATCGTGGCGTCCATCGGGCCGAGCCTCAGCGCGGGACGGGCACGGCGGCGAGTGCCGCCTGCACGGCGTCGTCGGGCCGGTAGCGCTCGAGCTCGGCCTCGGGACGCAGCAGCAGGCGGTGGCGCAGCACCGGGCGCGCCATCCAGGCGACGTCGTCGGGAGTGACGAAGCCACGGCCGCTGATGCGGGCGGAAGCCTTTGATGCCGCGAGCAGGTGCACGGCGGCGCGCGGGCTCGCGCCGAGCGCGACGCTCGGCAGCTCGCGCGTCCGCCGCACCAGCGCGACGACGTACCTCTCGATCTCGCCGGCGACGGTCGTGGCGTCGACTTCGTCCCGCACGGCACGCAGCTCGTCCGCCGTCGCGACCGGGCGGACGTCCTCGAGTGTCGCCGGCATGACCCCGCGGTGCTCGAGGCCGAGCATGCCCACCTCGTCGTGCTCGTCCGGATAGCCGACGTCCACCTTGACGAGGAACCGGTCGAGCTGGGCCTCGGGCAACGGGTACGTGCCCTCGTACTCGATCGGGTTCTGCGTCGCGATTACCAGGAACGGGTCGGGGAGCGGACGCGGCTCGCCGTCGACCGACACCTGGCGTTCCTGCATCGCCTCGAGCAGCGCGGCCTGGGTCTTCGGCGGCGTGCGGTTGATCTCGTCCGCCAGCAGGACGTGCGTGAACACCGGCCCGGCGCGGAATCCGAGCTCAGGCGCGGATCCCCCCGACTCGGACGGTCGCAGCGTCATCGTGCCCGTGAGGTCGGACGGGAGCATGTCGGGCGTGAATTGCACCCGGCGGAACGACACGCCCAGCGCCCGGGCGGTGGCGTTGGCCACGAGCGTCTTGGCGACACCGGGAACGCCCTCGAGGAGAACATGGCCGTTCACCGCCACCGCCGCGAGCAGCAGGTCGACGACGTCGCTCTGCCCGACGACGACCTTGCTCACCTCGGCCGAGACGCGATCCCGGAGCTCCCTCACGGTTGCGTTCCTCCCTTGTCACCTTCATTGGCGCGCGCGAGCGCGCTGCCCGCGGCGACGACGTCGACCGCGGTGCGGACGGGCGCGAACAGCGCGTCGGTCTCGAGCGCCGACCATCCAAGCAGGGCGGCCGCCGCCCGGAGCTGCGGCTCGGATGCGGTGGGCGGCAACCCGGCGCGACGCGCCAGGCGGGTGCGGGCCGCCGCCTGGAGCGGCCCGAGCGCCTCGGCCGGCCGGTTCGTGCGGGCGAGCGACACGGCGACGGCGTCGACGTACTCGCGCCGGGCCGGCGGCAGCGGCCGGGCCGCGTCCTCGGGGGGACCGAGCCGTCGCCCGGCGGCGACGACCCCCAGCAGCACCGCCAGCGTCAGCCCGACCAGCGCCGCCTGCCAGCGTCCCGGGATGGCCCCGAGCCCGCTCGCCTCGCCGTAGCCGTGCGCGCCCTCGGCGAACACGACGCTCCCACCGTCACCGGCGGCGGCGAGACCGAAGCCGGCGTTGTCGGCCGTGCCGAGCAACCGGTTCTGGAGCGGCGACGGATCGGCCAACGCGACGATCCGGCCGCGACCGACGGTGGCGACGGTCGCGAGCACGCGCGACCCGTTGCCCAGGACCGGCGTGGTGTCGCCGGGTGATGACCACGAGCCCTCGCCGGCCGTGCGAACCGAAAACACCCCGGCGACCTCGCGGGCGCCGCCGACCGGCTCCGCGTTCCGGACGCCGGCCGAGGACAACGCCGGGGGGTCGGCGAGCATCGCCGCGAGCAGGCCAGTGGCGCCGGCCCCGCCGGCGACGAGCCGCCCGCCGCGCTCGACGAACCGACGGACGGCTCGCTCCTCGACGCGGTCGAAGCCGACCGGGTCCAGCACGACGAGCGTGTCGGCGACTGAGAGCGCAGTGGCCGTCACGTTGCCCCGCTGCGCTTCGGTCCCATGGTCGTTCCGGCGCAGCAGCTCGGCGTACGCCGCCAGACCCTCGCGTCCCGTCGAGAGCGACGACGACCGCGGCGCGGTGTCGTCGGCGCCCCGCGTCGAGGAGTCGAGCAGCGACAGCGCGATGTTGACGACGATCGCCAGCGCCACGATCACGATCACCACACGCACAGCCGGGTGCAGCCGGCGCCACGATCCCGTGCGCGTGCTCAATGGCGCGCAGCCTGCTCGAGGACACGCGGCCACTCCGCGCGCGCGGATTGAAGATCCGTAACGGATGCAGGGCGTCCGCCGTAGGCGACGGCATCGAACGTGATCGCGAGGTCGTCGAAGGCGGGCAACCGGAGCCGCCGCGCGACCTGGCCGGTCGTGATCGAAGGCCGGAAGTGGATCGCGCCGGCGCGGTCGAGGCGCAGGAGGCCGGCGCGGAACCGCAGCCGCAGCGCCACGTCGAGATCGCCCCGGCGCTCGGCGGCGTCCGCTTCGCGCTCGAGCCGGCCGGGGTCGGCTTGCTCCTCGGCTGATCGACGTCCGCGCCCGGCGCCACCGGCGGCGCTCGTCGCGGCCCGGCGGCGCGCCACGAGCAGCGCGATCACCGCGACGACACCGGCGAGGACGGCAGCGAGCGCGACCCTGCCCGCGAGCGACTCGGTGATGCGGGAGAAGAAGTCGCCGATCGGACGGAGGCGGTCGCCCAGCCACTCCAACGCGCCTTCGAACGGGCGGGGGACGTCGGCGGGCTTGTAACGGCGGCCGCCGAGGATCTCGCGCGCCTGGTCGCGCGCCCGGTCGGGGTCGACCTGCCCCGCCACCGCTGGCCAGCGCACACTCACCGCCTCGGCCCCGGCGGAGGTCCGGTCGTCGGCCCTGTCGCCGGAGGCCCTGCCGGAGGAGCCGGCGTGGGTGATTGTGGTTGTGACTGCCAGCCGGGTGGCGGCGGTGCCCATCCGCCCCCGGCCCCGGGCACCGGCTGCGTCCACGGCATCAGGTTGGGGCTGACGGAACCGGCCGGCGCGCCGATGCGCCGTGCCATGAGTTGCAGGTCGAAGCCTTCCTTCCGAACGCGCAGGTCGAAATAGATGACGGCCACGACGGCGGCGACGAACGGGATCGTGAGGACGCTCGCGACGGCCCCGAAGGTCCCGTTCGCGAGGTCGTACACGAACTCGTTGTCGCGCCCGGCGATGAGGAGCGGCAGCGCGACCAGCCCGATCCCGGCCGCGACCGCGGTGGCGAGGAGGTTCGCGAGCAGCAGGATGCCGGCGGTGGGCCACCACCGGCGGCGCACGAGGTTGAACGAGCGGCCCAGGGCCCGGAAGCCCCGCGTGCCTTCCATCAGCAGCACCGGCACTGCGACCGACCACGCGACATACAGCCACGCACCGGGGACGATGCAGGCCGCGAACCCGAACAGCACGATCACGCCGTGGATGAGCGTCAACCACAGCAGGGACCCGAGGCGGCGGAAGCCGAACCGCAGCGACTCACGCCAGTCGGTCTCGGTGCCGAGGTACGTGTCGCTCACCGCCTTCAGGCACGCGGCCTCGGCCAGCGCGCTGGAGACCACGTTGATCACGAAGATCAGGAGCAACGCGGCGACGCCGGCCCATTCGCTGTCGGACGATGTGGTGGTGGCGCCGGCGGTGGTCGACGTGTCGGGGAGGGACAGGGTGATGAGGACGTTCAGGACCTGGACCGGGACGATCACGACCGCCACCGCCTTCAGCATGGTGGCGAACTTGTTCCGGTAGATCTTGATGCCGGCGTCGAGGATCTCGCCGATGCCGAGAGGTCGCAGCTGCGCCGGGGTGCTGCTCACGCCGGCACGTTATTCGCCGGCTGTTTCGGCGGTGGCTCCGGCGTTACAGCGCGCGCACCAGCGTGGCGTCGCCCTGGCCGCCGCCGCCGCACAGCGCGGCCGCGCCGAGCCCGCCGCCGCGGCGACGCAGCTCGTTCACGAGCGTGATGACGAGCCGGGTGCCCGACATGCCGATCGGGTGGCCGAGGGCGATCGCGCCGCCGTTGACGTTCACGACGTCGTCGTTGATCTTGAGGTCCTGCATGGCGGCGAGGCCGACAGCGGCGAAGGCCTCGTTGATCTCGAACAGGTCGATGTCGGTGACCGACTTGTCGACCGGCTCGAGCGCCCGCTTGATCGCCCGCGACGGCTGCGTGAGCAGTGACGGGTCGGGGCCGGCGACCATGCCGAAGCTCACCAGCTCGGCGATCGGCGTGGCGCCCAACTCCTCGGCGATGTCGCGGCTGGTGACGATCACGGCGGCGGCGCCGTCGGAGATCTGGGACGCGTTGCCGGCCGTGATGGTGCCGTCCTTCGCGAACGCCGGCTTCAGTTTGCTCAGCGACTCTTGCGTGGTGCCGGGACGGACGCCCTCGTCGGTGTCGACGAGGATCGGCTCGCCCTTGCGCTGGGGGACGCTGACGGGCGCGATCTCCGCCGAGAAGCGGCCTTCCTTGATGGCGGTGGCCGCCCGCTCGTGGCTTTTGGCCGCGAACTCGTCCTGGGCCTCACGGGTGATGCCGCCGAAGTTCCCGGCGTACTTCTCGGTGCCGGCGCCCATGTGGACGGCGTCGAACGCGCACCACAGGCCGTCGGCGATCATCGAATCGATCAGCTTGCCGTCGCCCATCCGGTACCCGGCGCGGGCGCCCGGTAGCAGGTAGGGCGCCGCCGTCATGGACTCCATCCCGCCTGCCACCACGACCTCGGCGTCGCCGGACTGGATCATCTGGTCGGCGAGGTAGATCGCGTTCATCCCCGACAGGCACACCTTGTTGACGGTGAGCGCCGGCACGGTCATGGGCACGCCGGCCTTGACCGCCGCCTGGCGGGCCGTGATCTGCCCCTGGCCGCCCTGGAGGACCTGGCCGAGGATCACGTAGTCGACCTGCTCGGGGCCGACGCCCGCCCGCTCGAGGGCCGCCGCGACCGCGAAGCCGCCGAGGTCCATGGCCGAGAACGATGCCAGCGCGCCCGAGAGCTTGCCGATGGGCGTGCGAGCAGACGAGATGATGACCGAGCCGGGCATTGCGTCCCTCCCCCAAAACGAACTTGTTGGGAGAGTAGCCGCGCGAGGCGCGGGCTAAACCAGCCAGGCAACGGACGCTAGCGTCTCGCCGTATGACGGAGATCGAGAGCATTCGCGCCGCCATTCTCGAAGGCGCCGACGGTGAGACGGTCGGTGCACTGCCGCTTCCGCAGTCGTTCCGAGCTGCGGTCGTGCGCGCCGACGAGCAGGAGATGTTCGCCGGTCTGCCTTCGGAGGCAAAGGACCCGCGCAAGTCGACGCACGTCGAGGATGTCCCGCTGCCCGAGCTGGCGCCCGACGAGGCGTACATCGGCGTCATGGCGTCGGCCATCAACTTCAACACCGTGTGGACGTCCATCTTCGAGCCGTTGCCGACGTTCCAGTTCCTGCAGCGCCTGGGCAAGGAGAGCGTGTGGGGCAAGCGCCATGACCAACCCGTTCACGTGATGGGGAGCGACGCCGCCGGCGTCGTCCTGCGCGTCGGGTCGGCGGTGCGCAACTGGAAGCCCGGCGACCAGGTCACCGTCCACTGCAACTACGTCGACGACCAGGACCCGTCCGCACACGACGACTCGATGCTCACCGTGAACCAGCGCATCTGGGGCTTCGAGTCGAACTACGGCGGCCTGGCGGAGATCGCGCTGGCCAAGGCCAACCAGCTCATGCCGAAGCCGACCCACCTCACGTGGGAGGAGGCGGCCTGCAACGCGCTGTGCAACTCGACCAGCTACCGGATGATCGTCAGCCCCAACGGCGCCCAGATGACGCAGGGCCAGAGCGTGCTCGTCTGGGGCGCGAGCGGCGGCATCGGCGCCTACGCGGCGCAGTACGTCATGAACGGAGGCGGCACACCCGTCGGTGTGGTGTCCTCGCCGGAGCGGGCGGCGTTGCTGCACGAGATGGGTGTCGAGCACGTCATCGACCGCAAGGCCGAGGGGTACCAGTTCTGGAAGGACGAGCACACCCAGGACCCCGGAGAGTGGCGGCGTCTCGGCAAGAAGATCCGTCAGCTCACGGGCGCCGACCCGGACATCGTGTTCGAGCACCCGGGCCGTCAGACGATGGGCGCCTCCGTGTTCGTGTGCAAGCGGGGCGGGATGATCATCACGTGCGCGGCGACGTCCGGGTACACGATCGAATACGACAACCGGTACCTCTGGATGATGCTCAAGACGCTCAAGGGCAGCCACTTCGCGAACTACCGCGAGGCGTGGGACGCCAACCGGCTCGTCGGTGAGGGCAAGATCCACCCGACGTTGTCGGTCGTGTACCCGCTCGACCAGACGGGTGAGGCGGCGGCGCAGGTGCACGGGAACCTCGTCGAGGGGAAGGTCGGAGTGCTGTGCCTCGCTCCCGAGGAAGGGCTCGGCGTCACCAACCCGGAGCTCCGTGAGCAGCACCTCGACCAGATCACCCTGTTCCGCCGTCACCACAAGGCATAAGGCGCGCATGTCCGAGCCGGTCCTGACCGAGATCGACCACGTCGCCATCGCGGTGCGCGACCTCGACGACGCCGTCGAGTACTACCGCACGACCTACGGCGTCGACCCGGTGCACCGAGAGGTCGTCGACAACGACGGCGTCGAGGAGGTGCTGCTGCGCGTCGCCGACTCGTACATCCAGCTCCTCACGCCGGTGCGTGACGACTCGCCGGTCGCGAAGTACCTCGACAAGAACGGCGAGGGGATCCACCACATCGCATACCGCGTCGACGACTGCGCCGCCGCCCTCGACCGGGTGAAGCGCGAAGGCCATCAGGTCATTGATGAGGTGCCCCGGCCCGGGAGCCGGGGCACGACGGTGGCTTTCCTGCACCCCAAGACCGCGTTCGGCACGCTCATCGAGCTGGTCCAGGAGTAGGACCTGCGCCTGCCCGCCGGCCGTGCCCTCGCGCACGAGGAGCGCGGCGATCCGTCCGGGACGCCTGTCGTGCTGTTCCACGGCGCGCCCGGCTCTCGGCTGTTCGCGCCCCCGACCGACGTCCCGGCATCACTCGGGGTGCGCCTGATCACCTTCGACCGGCCCGGCTTCGGGGGCTCCGACCGACGCGAAGGCCGAACCGTGCTCGACACCGTCGGCGACGTCACGGAGCTGGCCGACAGGTTGGACGTCGATCGCTTCGCCGTCCTCGGCGTGTCGGCGGGCGGCGCCCACGCGCTCGCGTGCGCGGTGACTCTGGGCGAGCGCGTGTCCGCTGTCGCGGTGACGAGCATGCCCGGCCCCCTCGACGAGGTCCCAGGTGGATGGGACGCGCTCGACCGCCGGCAGCGACCGGCCGCGGAGGTCGCCCGCCAGGAACCGGCCCGCGCGGCTCGGGGCGTGGTCCGCTACACGCAGCGGTGGCTCGACGACCCGACCACCTTCCTCGGCGGCGGCACCCCCGACGACCGCAACCTCCTCGCCGAGCCCGCCGCCGGGGCGATGCTGGCCGCCGACGTGACCGAGGCGCTGCGCCCCGGCGCCGGCGGCATGGCCGACGACCTGGTCGCACTGTGGATGGAATGGGGCTTCCGCATCGCCGACGTGCGGGCCGGGGTGCGCCTGTGGCACGGCGCCCAGGACACGCGGGGCGAGCCCGACTTCCGCTACGTGGCGGCGACCCTGCCGGGCTGCCGGGCCCAGGTTTGGCCCGACGCAGGGCACCTCGGCGTCGTGCGCCACTGGCAGGAGGTCCTCGCCGAGCTGGCCGCTTGACTCCGGCCGCCGGACCCTGTTACCCTCACACTCAAGTTTCCTGATGGCATTGGGAACGTTTCAAGAGTTCTGGCCGTTTTCAGGGTTGAGTTCGGGAGCAAGAGGCTCCCGGTCTGATGGAGGTGGTCAGCGATGCTGATGCGGTACGACCCGTTCCGTGAGATCGACCGATTCACCGAGGGCTTGTTCGGGAACACGGCCCGCACCCCGTGGATGCCGATGGACGCGGTCCGCAAGGGCGATCACGTCGAGATCCTGTTCGACCTGCCGGGGGTTCGGCCTGACTCGATCGAGCTGACGGTGGAGCGCAACGTCCTTACCGTCAAGGCCGAGCGCAGCTGGTGGCCCGAGGAGGGCGCCGAGGTTCTCGCCCGGGAGCGCACCCAGGGGACGTTCTCCCGTCAGGTGCTGCTGGGCGAGGCGCTGGATGCCGAGCACGTGGACGCCCACTACGACCAGGGCGTGCTTCGGGTCACGATTCCGGTGCTCGAGAAGGCCAAGCCGCGCAAGGTCGAGATCCACAGCGGCGACACGCAGTCGATCGAGGTCGGCTCGACCAGCTGATCGACCGCTACTCGAACACCGCGACGGGCCCCGCTTCGGCGGGGCCCACTCGCGTTCGCCGCGTGCATCGCTTCGGTGCACCGGCGCGTCGGCATGGGTACGCTGCGCGCCGCGCTGAGACGGGAGACGCGCATGGCGGAGTACAGGCAGACGCACGTCGTGCCGACCGAGGGCCTCCCGGCCTGGGGCGGTCCCGACGGCTCTGCTGCACCGGCTGCGAACCTCGATCCCGGTCTCGACGTGATGGTTCTCGAGGAGCAGGGTGCGTGGGCGCACATTCGCTGCTCGAACGGGTGGGAGGCATGGGTGGACGTGCGTCGACTGGTCGTCTCGCCGCCCGCGCCGGCGACCGCTCCCAACCTCGCGCCGCCTCCGACTGCCGCGACACCGCCGCCTCAGTCGCAGACTGCCCCGACGCCCACGACGCCTCCTCCGCCGACTCCGACCCAGACCGGGACGCCGTCGGCGGCATGGGGCACGCCGGGCGCCGCCGCGCCGGCCGGCGTCCCGCGCCCCCCGAGCCCGGGCGTTCAGATCGGCGCCGGCCCGATCGTCGCGCTCGTCGGCGGGTTGCTGTACTTCATCGCCGGCTGGCTGTCGTGGCTTCGGTTCGCGTTCAGCGGGACGACCTCGGTGACCCAGTCGTTCAGCGCCTACGACATCCCCGCGCACTTCCTGCTCGACAGCCGGTCCGAGTCGGGAGGTCTGAGCCTCGGGATCGTGATCGCGTTCTTCGGATTCGCATGTCTCGCCGCCGCCGTCCTCAGCGCGACCAACCGCAGCCTCGGTCTCCTGAGCATCGTCGCGGGCGGCGCCGCGTTCCTCGTGGTCGTCCTCTTCCTGATCCAGACGAGGTACATCATCGACGCGCTGGGGCCGGCGTTCGAGACCGGCTTCTTCTCGGTCCTGCGGTTCGGGGCGTACATCGCCTTCCTCGGCGCCATCGCGTCGATCGTCGGCGGGATCCTCACGTTGGTGCAGAAGAGGTCGTGACAGTCGCGTTCGACGACATGCAGGGGGAGCAATGAGCGCACAAGCGGCACCGCCGTATCCGCTGACCTTCTCGGTCGACTACCCGGACCGGGAGCTCAACCGGGTCACCACCGGGTTCCGACTGATCCTGGCGGTCCCGTTGTTGCTGCTGCTGGCGCTGTTCGGGCTCGGACGGCCGGGATTCGGCGGGCACCCGCTCGGTGGGGTGGCGCTGCTGCTGTTCCTGCCCGTCGTCGCCCTGCTGGTGCTGCGGCACAAGTACCCACGGTGGTGGTTCGACTTCAACGTCATGCTGCTCAGGCTCGAGACGCGCATCACCGCCTACGTCTTCCTGCTGCGAGACGAGTACCCGGCGGTCGACGACGAGCAGGCTGTCCACGTCGAGGTCTATTACCCCGACGCCCCGAGCGACCTGAACCGGTGGCTCCCGCTGGTGAAGTGGTTCCTGGCGATCCCGCACCTCATCGTGCTGGCCTTCCTCGACATCGCCGCCGTCGTGGTCGTGATCATCGCCTGGTTCGCCATCCTGTTCACGGGCCGCTACCCGCGCGGCATGTTCGACTTCGTGACCGGCGTCATGCGTTGGAGCCTTCGCGTCACGGCGTACGCGTTCCTGCTCGTCACCGACCGGTACCCACCGTTCAGCCTCGCGCCCTGAGGCGCACACGACAGGGGGTTGCCAATGTCCTCCACGCCGTCGACACCGGCAGGAACGACACGCGGCGCGACCGTCGGCCGCTTCCTGATCGTGATCGGCGGCGCGCTCGCCGCCCTCTCGAGCTGGCTGAACTGGGGCGCCAAGACGCGGGAGCTCGGCGCCGCCCGAACCGCGTACACCATCCCCGCCAAATTCGTCATCGACTCGGACGCCGGTCCCGGCAGCCCGGGCATCAGCCTCGGCATCGTGGTGCTCGTGCTCGGGCTGCTCGTCGTCGCGGTGGCGTTCTCGCCGTGGTGGAAGCTCGCCGGGCTGCTTCTCGGCGCGGCAGTGATCGTGACCGGCTTCCTGTACGTGTACCAGGTGCGCAAGGTCATCCACGACGCCAACCTCGGGAAGAGCGTCCGTGACTTCATCTCGATCGGCCCGTACCTGGTCGTCATCGGCGGGGTGCTCGCCGTCGTCGGCGCGGCGATCGCGCTCATCCCACCCGGGTTCTGGTCCAGCCTGACCTCCGAGGAAGAGTCGGAGGACGAGGAGGCGAAGCGCGGGGGCGAGACCGGAGCCCCATAGGGCGTCGCAACTACGCTCGCGGCGACGGCGGCAAAGGGAACGGTGGATGGCAGTCGAAGACCCGGACATGCAGGGCGAGGGCGGCGCGGCCACGCCGGTCCCGCCGGTCGCGCACCCGATCGAGGAGCGCCTCGAGCAGCTCGACAAGTTGCGCGAGCAGGCGTTGCACGCCGGCAGCCCGAAGGCGGTCGAGCGTCAGCACGAGCGGGGCAAGCTGCTCCCGCGCGAGCGGCTCGAGCTGCTGCTCGATCCCGGTTCGTTCGTCGAGCTCGACATGCTCGCTCGTCACCGCGCTCACGGGTTCGGCATCGAGGAGAATCGCGCGCTCACCGACGGGGTCGTGACGGGGTGGGGCACGGTCGGCGGCCGCAAGATCTTCGTCTTCGCGCAGGACTTCACCCTCTTCGGCGGCGCGCTCGGCGAGGTGTACGCCGAGAAGATCCACAAGGTGATGGATCTCGCCGAGTCCGTCGGGGCCCCGCTGGTCGGTCTCAACGACGGCGGCGGCGCCCGCATTCAGGAAGGCGTGGTCTCGCTGGCGGGCTACGGCGGCATCTTCTACCGCAACGTCCGGGCGTCCGGTGTCGTCCCCCAGATCAGCGTGGTCCTCGGTCCCTGCGCGGGCGGCGCGGTGTACTCACCGGCGATGACGGACTTCGTCTTCATGGTGAAGGGCATCTCGAACATGTTCATCACAGGGCCTGACGTCGTGAAGACGGTGACGGGTGAGGACGTGACCCAGGAAGAGCTCGGCGGCGCTATGACGCACGCGACGAAGTCGGGCGTCGCCACGTTCGTCGCCGACGACGAGCCCGGTTGCCTCGAGCAGGTGCGTTACCTGCTGTCCTTCCTGCCCGCCAACAACCTCG
Source organism: Acidimicrobiia bacterium (assembly GCA_036005605.1). Classification (GTDB taxonomy): domain Bacteria; phylum Actinomycetota; class Acidimicrobiia; order IMCC26256; family JACDBD01; genus JALZAA01. The sequence continues at coordinate 2,194 of DASYQJ010000245.1, read as the reverse complement.
AGGACCCGCCGTACTTCGAGCCCGAGGACGACGCCGACCGGCGCTGCGACGGCATCGTCGAACTGATCCCCGACGCCGCGAACAAGCCGTACGACATGAAGGCGGTCATCGCGGAGATCGTCGACGACCGCGACTTCTTCGAGATCCATGCCTTGTGGGCGATGAACATCGTGTGCGGGTTCGCGCGCATCGACGGGCACGTGGTCGGCATCGTCGGGAACCAGCCCCAGGTGGTCGCGGGCACGCTCGACATCGAGGCGTCGGAGAAGGCGGCCCGGTTCGTGCGGACCTGCGACGCGTTCAACATCCCGATCGTCACCTTCGTTGACGTGCCCGGGTTCCTCCCCGGGACCGACCAGGAGTACGGCGGGATCATCCGGCACGGCGCCAAGCTCCTGTACGCGTACTGCGAGGCGACGGTGCCCCGCGTGCAGATCATCACGCGCAAGGGATACGGCGGCGCGTACGTCGTCATGGACTCGAAGTCGATCGGCTCCGACCTCGCATTCGCGTGGCCGTCGGCCGAGATCGCGGTGATGGGTCCGCAGGGCGCCGTCGGCATCATCTTCCGCAAGGAGATCGAGGCGGCGTCGGACCCGGTCGCGCGCCGGGCCGAGCTCATCGAGGAATACACCGAGCGGTTCGCCAATCCCTATATCGCGGCGGAGCGTGGATACGTCGATGACGTGATCGACCCTCGGGAGACGCGCCGGGTTCTCGTGCGCTCGCTCGAGATGCTGCGCACGAAGAAGGAGAAGCTCCCGCAGCGCAAGCACGGCAACGTGCCGCTCTAGCCGCCGCATGGCCGACTCGCCCGTCCTCCGCGTCATCTCGCCTGACGCCTCCCCCGAAGAGCTGGCGGCGATCACCGCCGCCATCGAGGTCGTACGCCACGAGCGCGCGTACGCAGCGGCGCGGGCGGCGGCGTCGGTCACCGGCGGCGACGCCGAGCACCTCGACGCCTGGGTGCGGGCGTCGCGGCTCACGGCCCGGCGGGCCGGCATGTTGCGGGGGCCGTGGCGCCTGTCGGGACGCATCGACCGCCGCGCCCGAGCCTGACGCAGTACCACCGTGACAGTCGTGCACGACGCCGAGCTGATGACCGTCGGCCCCGACGAGGCGGTGGTCACGTTCCGCGCCGACGATGACGAACCGGTCACCACACGCATCGGCGACGCCGAGGTTGTCACGACCGGTCCGTACCACTCCGCGCGCGTTGACGGTCTCGAGCCGGGAACCGAGTACACGCTCGACGTCGACGGCACCGCCCCGGGCGAGTGGCTGCCGCCCTCGTTCACGACGCTCGAGCGCCCTGCCGGCCGGCTCCTCGCGACGATCGCGACCGCCAACGACGTGCATTTCGGCGAGGTCGAGTGCGGACGGATCGGTGACCTGGGCGAGGAGGAGCTCGGCCCGATCCTGCGTGCCGAGCCCGGCGAGCCGCCGTACCCGGAGGTCATGAACCGCGCCGTCATCGACGAGATGCGCGCCCTCGATCCCGACGCCGTCGTCGTCAAGGGCGATCTCACCGACGCCGGCACCGAAGGTGAATTCGAGAACTTTCTCGACGCGTACGGCTCGCTGGGCGCGCGCATGCAGTGGGTACGCGGCAACCACGACGTCAAGACCGATCCGCAGTTCGCCGATGGCTACGCGCCTTTCCCGGTGCACGTCGACGGGGTGACGCTGGCGGTGGTCGACACGGTCGTGCCCGGCAGCGATCGAGGGCAGCTCAGCGCCGACCAGGCCGCTTGGCTCGACGAGCTGGCCGGCTCGGTGACGAACCCAGTGCTCGTGTTCGGCCACCACCACCTCTGGAACCTCGACGCCGACCACCGTTCGAGCACGTACTTCGGCATCAACCCCGCCGACAGCGAGGCCCTGGCGGGTGTCGTCAACCGGCGCGAGAACATCGTCGGCTACTTCGCCGGGCACACACACCGCAACCGGGTCCGGCGCTTCGCGGCCGCGCGGGAGGTGCCGTTCGTCGAGGTGGCGTGTACGAAGGACTATCCGGGCGCGTGGGGCGAGTACCGCGTCCACGAAGGTGGCTTCACGCAGGTCGTTCGGCGGGCGGCGGCGCCGGCCGCGATGGCGTGGACCGAGAAGACCCGGCGGATGTTCGCCGGCCTGTACCGCGACTACGCGCTCGGCCCGCTCGGCGACCGCTGCTTCACCGAGCGCTTCTGAGCCC